>NZ_JAPPTJ010000005.1:0-560195 GCF_027586995.1 Vibrio sp. La 4.2.2 | reverse complement strand
TGCACCTGGGTGACCTGAGTTAGCTTGTTGAACACCATCCATGCTTAGCGCGCGGATTGCATTGGCGAGTTTTTTTCTGTTGTTTGTTTCAGTCATTTTAACTCTCAAAAATTAATATAAATGTTCAAATTCTTGGATTGTTGCTTTGCCGCGTAGACGCAGGAAATTTAGAAAGCGGCTCGACGATGTCGATATAATTCTCTCTTCCGGTACTTGGTGTTTAGTGAGCAGGTCTATGGCTTTGTCGAGTTTTGAAATTTCCTCACAAAAGTGCGCGTCTGAACCCGTGGTGAAATACACACCTATTTCATTTCCTAGACGGACAATTTCGTCACAACGCTTGTCACTGCCCTTACGGCTTTTACCAGTTAGTGAGGTGTTGTTTACTTCGACAACAATGTTTAAGTCTTTCGCGCACTGTAAAACTTTGCGCATATCAAACGGGTAGTTAGGGTTCCCTGTATGCCCTAACACATCAATTCGCCCACTTTGCATAGCGTTGATCAGCGCTTCTGTGTGCGCTTCTTCCGTGGACGGTGAAAACACGGGTTCATGAAAGCTGGCAATAACCCAGTCCAAATGTTGGTCACTGGAGTTAGGAAGATCAATTTCTCCCTTTGTATTTAGAATGTTGGCTTCGACACCACGCAAGATGCCGACATCATGGAGAAATCGGGGCAGAATCCTTTGATTGTTAAAATACCAGTAATGGGGGGCACCTGGCATTTCAGGAGCATGATCCGTAATACAAAGAAGCTCCAGCCCCTTATTTTTTGCTGCTAACGCATTCTCTAGGACCGTACTATAAGCATGGCCGCTAGCGATAGTATGAGTATGGGTATCAATGACTATTTTCATAACTCTCGTCCTCTATCGCTTAAATCTTGAAGGAACCATCTTGGTTTAGATATAGGTTCAAGTCTGCTTTTTGAGAGTTGTTCAGTACGTTATCGACGTTGATAGCATCTGACTTGTAGTAGAAGTCCAAGGCATCTTCCTCGGATGTACCACCGCGAATCTTACGGTTCACCAAACGATCTTGTAAGAACTGAGGGTCGGTATCGATGAACACCGTGAAATCAGCAAAATTCTTTAACCCATTCCAAACCGGTTGATCTAGCAATAAATAGTTTCCTTCGATAACTACAATGTTCTTATCGACAATCAACGCATCGTCCACGGGATCGTGAAGATTTCGGTCGTAATAGGGCCATTTAGGCGCAGGGTCTTTTAACTGTCTTAGTTTTCTGACCAGTTCAGTCAGATTGAAGGTCTCATAAGCACCCTTTATTGAGCGAAGTAGTATTTCTTTACCATTTCGAGTCGTGCTATTGCTGTCTAAGATTTCATTTGGAAAGTGAAAGCCATCAAACGGTAATACTTGCAAGGTTTCTAGGGCTTCGTCTTGCTCTGACAGATGTTCCCAAAATGCTGCAAGTGTGGATTTTCCACTGCCTGGTGGCGCAGCAAGAAAGATAATGACTCGGTCTTGTTTTTCTTTGTAGAGTTTGGAGAATTTTTCGACTAGGGGTTTATGGATTTGTTCAACGTCGCTATTGGGAAATTCAGCTTGGGTTTCAAAGCCGCTAACGTTTAAATTCACTTTCATAGTGACACCTTACTGATGGATCTCCTCTTCTATTTTTTGAATGAGCATTTCACAAGACAGTTTAAGGACTGTGATGATGAGAGATTCGTATCTCATCTGTGAAAACGTCTCAAATGAAGAGAACTTAAGTTGTTTTAGAGATTCAATATAAAAGCTATCTTGTTGCGAAGATAAAATGGCTTGATTCTCGATAAAGTCATAAATCATGTCATCACTAAACGACACTTTTTCTGGCCTAGACAAGGCGTACTCCAGCACTTGGTCGTAAAGGCCGATATCCGAATAGGTTTCTAGCGAAATCTTACCCATTGCGAATACTAACTTTGACACCACATCTGTGGTCACGAGAGGCCCATCTTCTTTCAGCAACGGGTCCACAGCATACTCCTTCACTAGTTCGTCTTGTACGAATACCGATGGAAGTATGGCTTTTAATTTGAGGTTTATAATTTTGTTTGAAACTTGAAGAAAGGCGGTGGCGTTATCGCACTCATCCAATTTCTCCAATAAATCTTCAATTCGTGACAAAGTTTCTAACCTTTTGATTATGTGGTAACTGTGAGGCTACCACATAAATAAGCTTCGACTAAACCGTCAAACTCACGTCATAAAACTCCAGTAACGCTTTTTCTGCTTCTGCATTCCAAACATAGTTGTTTTGCTGCAAAATCGCGTCCAATTCCCCAAAGAATGGGTCACCGTCTTCTAGAGTCTTAAACTGGTCGATTGCTGTTAAAGGCAAGTCTATGTGAGGGTAAATCAGCTTCTTACCACCCGGAATATCGAGCTGGTTCAGAATCGTATCTGGTGCTGCTTGTAGGCCGCCTACATGGGTAATCATGAACGATGGATTGATCTTCCCTTTTGCAGAAAGGTCTAGAGACTCAATCATGTCTCCGGTAGAGCCACCTGACGTCCCGACAATGTGAGTCGCTTCGTAGTGCACATTATAGAAGTTAAACGGTACTTTGAATTTCTTATCTGTAGGACCAGCAAAGAAGTTTAAACAGCCGTCGTTACCTAGCAACTCATCCGCTTGCTCTAATACTTGTGATACAGCAGCGTAGACCATAACGTCATCGTAACCTAATCCGCCGTTCAGTGATTTAAGGTACTCAACCGGATCTTCCACATTCGCCGTATTCACATAGTGAAGCTCAACACCATTCTCCGCCGCTGTGCTTACTGGAATTAAGCTCTCGGCGCGTGCGAGACGTTCTGCATCAATGTCAGTAACAACCAGTAGTTTAGGTTTTACTGGACCATTGATCGCGTAGTCGATAGCACCGATACCCATTGGACCAGCACAAGCGAGAAGCGCGAGTGACCCGCCCTCTTTGATACCCATATCATGTTCATACACGTAAGGAGTTGTATGGTAGCTCGCATGATAGGCGCCAATAATGCACGACATTGGTTCTGCTAGCGAAGCGTCAGCAAAGTAGTTCCCTTCATAAGGAAGCACGCAGCCAAGGTCGATAGCGATTTTCGGGATAATTGAATAAGTAGCGTTACCACCAAATGTCTCGTAGCTGTAGCCGGCAGAATAACCAGATGGTAAGCCCATTGCTGGTTGGAGTACAAAAGAGTCACCTGGCTTGAACTTGTCTTTTAGGTTGTCACCAACTTCAACAATAATACCGGCATACTCGTGACCCGTGATAACTGGTGTTTCTGCAATATCTTCTGGTACACGCTTATGTTTACTACCTAGAAGCGCTGCTTTATACGTTGATAAACAAACGCTGTTAGAAATGTTTTTGACCAGTAGTTCATCCGCCGAAATAGCTGGTAGGTCAAAAGTGCGAAGTTGAATGTTCTTTTCTCCGCAGATGACAGCTGCCGTAGTTTCAACCATGTTCTCTCTCCTCATAGGGGCGCCGAGACGCCCCCGAAATAATAGTTATTAAGCTTGTTGTTCGATAGTCACCAGCAGCTCATCTAGTGCTGGGTCATTAATAAAGTTCTTGATAGTAATTACAGGCAACCCTGTTGCTTTCACTGCTCGACTCTCTAGGCTCTCATGAGTCACAACTATATCTGCGTCGCTAGGTACTTTTTCGATAGCGAAGTTCTTCACTTCGACATCGTAGCCCGCTTGTGTCAGTTTTCTCTTGAAGGTAGACGCTCCCATAGCACTTGAGCCCATACCAGCATCACAAGCAAATGCAACGAACTTGATGTTTTTGCCTTCAGCCGTAGCTTGAGTTGCAGCCGCTGTGTTGATAGCACCTTCCGCTTTCATGTCCTTCATATTGGTGACTGATTGCTCGAAGTCCTCTTCGGACTCTGTGCTCTTGGACATTTTCAGAATGGCACTCGCTACCAAGAAAGAAACAATTGTTGCTGTTGTCACACCAGCGATAGTCGCTAGGAAGCTTCCTTTCGGCGTTAGCGCCAAGTAAGAGAAGATAGAACCTGGACTTGGACCCGCGACTAGACCTGCATCAAGTAGATTGAAGGTTGCGATACCTGTCGCTGCACCAGCAATCATTGCTACGATCATGATTGGCTTCATCAACACATATGGGAAGTAAAGCTCGTGGATACCTCCGAAGAAGTGGATGATGATGGCACTTGGCGCTGAACGCTTCGACAAACCTTCACCAAATTTTGCATACGCAAGTAGCATACCTAGACCAGGGCCTGGGTTAGACGCCACCATAAAGAAGATGGATTTACCAGTTTCAGCCGCAGCTTGAAGACCTAGAGGGTAATAAATGCCTTGGTCGATTGCATTGTTTAGGAACAATACTTTTGCTGGTTCATTGATAATCGCAAGTAGAGGTAAGAAACCTGTTGCTACCAAAGCTTCAATGCCTGATTTAACGAACAAGTTTGCAGCAGTCACAGCAGGACCAACAATCTCATAAGCAAATAGGCACAAAAGCATACCTACGATACCCAGTGAGAAGTTGTTCACGACCATCTCAAAGCCAGACGGGATACGGTGTTGGATTCGCTTATCCATTTGCACCACAACCCATGCACTAAGCGGGCCCATAATCATTGCACCAACAAACATTGGAATGTCAGCACCTACGATGACACCCATCGTAGCGATAGCACCCGCTACTGCACCACGCTTGTCACCAACAAGTTGACCACCGGTGTAACCGATTAACAGCGGTAACAAGTAAGTGATCATTGGGCCAACAATGCTGCCAAACGCTTCGTTAGGCATCCAGCCTGTTGGGATAAATAGCGCAGTGATAAAACCCCACGCAATAAATGCGCCTATATTGGGCAATACCATGGCGGTAAGATGTCCGCCAAATGATTGCACTTTCGCTCTCATATTTGTAGTCACGTTACATTCCTTATTAGCAGGTTTTTATAATATCCAATACTTCTGTTTTCGATTTTGCTGCTGCGAGCTTCTCTATATTTGTCTCGTCGACAAGCATTTCACTTAAAGATTGGATTACTTGAATGTGAGTATCTGAATCCTTGGCAGCTAAGGTTAGCAGTACGTTAGCGGGGCCAAGATCTGAACCAAAGTCTACTGGTTCAGGGAAGATGTGAATGCCTAAACCGGTTTTTAATACACCGGCCTCAGGGCGAGCATGCGGCATCGCGATGCCCGGGCACAAAACGTAATAAGGACCATTGTCGATGGTAGACTGAATAATGGCATCAGCGTAATTCGACGTCACATAGCCCTTCTCTTCGAGGTATTGTGTTGTCGTTCTTACAGCCTGTTCCCATGATGTGTTATCATGTTCTACAACGTCTACTAGGTCATGGTCGATTAAGTCATACAGCATTGTCTTGTCCCATAATGAATGTCGTTTCGTTGAGTTCATTATGAGTTCTTTTCCTGGGGACATGCAATTCCGCACTAATTGTGACACAAGTCACCAAAAATCACCTGTCAATAGGCAAGTAATGATCAAGTTAACAAATTACAATTGAAAGTTTTGGTAAATATTTTATTTTAATTACAAGTCAATAGAACAAAGTTGATAAATGCATCATTTTTTGACATTTCTTAAAATGCATAAATATTGAAGTTGATCACATTATCCATGTTGACGATCGTTTTTATGTGATATAGAGATCATTACTTATAAGCACTTTAAAGCCGATTCCAGTCACTAGTAGCACGCTTTTCACCAAATTAATAAAAGCAACAATAATTTGTTTCTCAGTTTCAGGTAACTTTACACTTCACTTTATTCTTCCACGATTGTGTTTGCTGATTTCTTTATTCTTGGAAGTAATAAGCCGCGTCTCAACCCTTCTGCTTTTTGATTGCTAGTCTATCCACTGAGAATATTCACATAACTAACTGATGAATATAAATATAACTTTATATTCACCCACTATTCATTCTTATGTCGTTAGGATTCGAGAAAACACATAGGAAGTACACAATATGAAGGTCAAATTGAAATTACTCTTCGCAACATTATTAGGTGCAATGGCGCTTTTCATTGGCAGTTTCACTTTCGTTTCAGCAGCAAAGCCACCCATTGACGGCAACGTCGCTAATGGAAAACAAAAATACGAGGCGCTGTGTATCTCCTGTCATGGTTCTAAGGGGCATGGTGATGGTGTAGCGGCTAACGCTCTGCCAAATGAACCAGCCGATATCGCTCAGAAGATCAACAAACCTTTCAAAACACCCACCCAAATTGCGAATAAAGTGTTAGCGGGAAAAATAGACGAAGGTATGCCTGCTTTTAAGGGAGTACTTACCGAGAAAGATGCTATTGATATCTTGGCGTATGTGCAGTCCATTCAATAAACAATCTGAAAAGTTTAAGGATAAAAGGTTCACGAATCGTCAATCACGACTGTGAACCTGTCAATTAGAAATGAAGCGGTAGTAGCTCTAGTCCTAGCACTCCGCTGAAACTTGTCACCACCAGCAACGAAACTTTAAATACCGCTTTGGACCAATCAATATAATTGCTGCTATTCATATCGCGGAATGTAACTCGAGCCCAGAACGCACTCATCGCTCCTACTACAATCAGATATTCGTAGTTCGCCTCACCAACAAAGAAAAGTGCGGCAGCAACCGCGCAAAATGCCAACACATAGTGTCGAATATGTTGGTTCGCTTTATTCAGGCCTTCCTTAACAGGTAAAACAGGAATACCTGCTTGACGATAATCTTCCATTCGAAAAATCGCAATAGCGTAAGAGTGTGGCATTTGCCAAAGACAGAACAACAGGAACAATAAGACAGATTCAACGCTCAAATAATTAGTGACCGCTAAGTAACCGACAAGTGGAGGCACTGCTCCTGAGATACTTCCGATCAAGGTTCCATACACTGAATGTCGCTTGTACCACATGGTGTAAAAGAACACGTAGAAGACATAGCCGATGAGCACAACAACCGCAGATAGTGGATTGGTCATCTGATATAACAACGCTGTACCAACAAGCAAGAGGAATAGCGCGTAAACAAACGCGACATCCATATTGACATAACCCTGAACTAAATCGCGATGTTTAGTTCGCTCCATCTTCTGATCAATATCCCTATCGAAAATATTGTTCACAACACACCCTGACGCTATGACTAGCCCCACACCAACGAGTGCTGCAAAGAACAAGGTAATATCGACATGCTCACTTTTAGCGGCAAGGAAAAACCCTGCCGCTGTTGAGACCATGTTGCCAAAAATAATACCTGGTTTTGTAATCGTCAGATAATTTTTGAGCATACTGCCTCTACATCATCATGTTCATATTCATGTTGTACATTATCCACAGCGACCCGGCGATGAGGATAAACACCACAACGATGGTGAACAGCAACGAAACCAAATTCCACTGCCCATCAGAGGTCTTCGCTTCCATATGTAGGAAGTATTTGAAGTGAACAAACACCTGAACAATCGCGCAAGCAAATAAAACAAAATACGTTGTACTCGCTGGCAGAGATTGTGCCCAAACCAAATAGAACGGTACTACGGTCAGTACCAAAGCCGCACAAAACCCTTTGATGTAGTCTGATGCAGCTATATCTGTATTACTGCTCATGACATGACTCCCAGTAAATAAACGATGGTAAATACACAGATCCAAACAATATCTAAGAAGTGCCAGAACAGGCTTAAACAACTAAAACGCATCGTCATGTTGCTGTTTAACCCTTTCTTCGACAGCTGGTGATAACACACCGCCATCCAGATCAAGCCAAATGTCACATGAAGGCCGTGAGTCCCAACTAAAGTAAAGAATGCTGACAAGAAAGCATTGGTTTGAGGTCCATATCCTTCAACTATCAGGTGATGAAACTCATACACTTCCATGCCAATAAAACCTAGCCCAAGCAGAAAGGTTACTTTCATCCACAACTTGAGGTTGGTAATATCCTGACGCTTCATCGCAATCATGCCAAAACCAAACGTGATACTACTCAGTAGCAGCAACATGGTTTCTACGAAGACAAACGGCAACTCAAACAGTTCTCTCGCTAATGACCCCGTCATAGGGTTACTGGCAAGTACCGCATAAGTAGCGAACAACGTTGCGAAAAGCACGCAGTCACTCATCAAGTAAATCCAGAAACCAAACAGCTTGTTATCACTATGATCGTGGCTATCATGAACTGGTGCACTCACACTACCCTGCATAATTCACCTCCATATCGTCCTTCTTATTTCCGTCGGCATGAGTGTGTTGCTTGGCTAGTTCAAGCTGCTGTCGTCTAGCGTTTTCGATGGCTTCGATTTCCTCAACCTCGACGTAATAATCCACATCATCGTTGTAACTATGTTTGATACAACTTACGACAATGCCAACGAAACTAATGGCCGCTAACCACCACATGTACCAAATCATTCCAAAGCCAAAGGCCAGTGCCCAAGCTGAAATATAGATACCTGTCGGCGAATTTTTCGGCATGTGAATACGTTG
This sequence comes from Vibrio sp. La 4.2.2, assembly GCF_027586995.1. Lineage (NCBI taxonomy): Bacteria > Pseudomonadati > Pseudomonadota > Gammaproteobacteria > Vibrionales > Vibrionaceae > Vibrio > Vibrio sp. La 4.2.2. The sequence continues at coordinate 551,707 of NZ_JAPPTJ010000005.1, read as the reverse complement.
ATATTCCACTTTCTTCATTGGATCAAACTCACCGCTTTCTTTCTGATACCAAAATGCATCAATTTGGTCGCCTTTTGGTAAATGTGCAAAGTTATAGAACGGCGGAGGTGACGAGGTTGCCCATTCAAAGGTACGGCCGCCCCACGGGTCTCCAGTGAGATCGAGATGCGCTTTTCTATCACGAACACTGACATAGATTTGAATGAACTGGCACACAACGCCGAGTGCAATTACGGCAGTTCCTGCTGCTGCAACAGCAAGTAATGGGAAGTATTCAGGGTTGATATCTTGACTAAGACGTCGCGTCATCCCCATAAAGCCCAGCGCATACAAAGGTAAGAACGCCATCAAGAAGCCAATAATCCAGAGATAGAATGCTCGTTTGCCCCACGTCTCATTCATCATGAAACCTGTTGCTTTCGGGAACCAGTAAGTGATAGCAGCAAAGCAACCAAACACCACACCACCGATAATCACATTATGGAAGTGCGCAACTAGGAAGACCGAGTTGTGTAGTACGAAGTCAGCACCCGGTACCGCCATCAATACACCAGTCATCCCGCCGACCGAGAAGGTAATCAAGAAACCTAGTGTCCATAACATTGGCGTGGTAAAGCGTACTCGTCCCTTGTACATAGTGAACAACCAGTTAAAGATCTTCACCCCTGTAGGGATCGAGATAATCATGGTCGCAATGCCGAAGAATGCATTGACGTTTGCACCAGATCCCATGGTAAAGAAGTGATGTAACCAAACGACAAACGCCAAGATAGTGATCGCAATGGTCGCCCAAACTAGTGAGGTATAGCCAAACAGTTTTTTGCGTGAGAACGTCGCTGTGACTTCCGAAAAGACACCGAAAATTGGCAGTACTAGGATGTACACCTCTGGATGTCCCCATGCCCAAATCAAGTTGACGTACATCATCATGTTGCCGCCAAAGTCATTGGTGAAGAAATGCATTCCTAAGTAACGGTCTAAAGTCAACAGCGCAATGGTAACCGCCAAGATGGGGAATGAAATAATAATCAGAATATTGGCGCACAAAGATGCCCAAGTGAATACCGGCATTTTCATTAACGGCATAGATGGAGTTCGCATGCGCAATATAGTGGCAAAGAAGTTCACACCGGTTAAGGTTGTTCCGACACCAGATATTTGTAACGCCCATATCCAATAATCGACCCCGACCCCGGGGCTTGCATCAATCCCTGACAATGGTGGGTACGCCAACCAACCTGTGCGACCAAATTCACCAACACCAAGCGATAGGTTGGTGAGTATCACGCCAACAATAAACAGCCAAAAACTGAGATTATTTAGATAAGGAAAGGCGACATCTCGCGCTCCTATTTGCAAAGGAACGACGATATTCATAAGACCAATCACAAGTGGCATGGCAACGAAAAATATCATGATCACGCCGTGTGCAGTAAAAATCTGGTCATAGTGGTGGGGTGGCAAGTACCCGGCTTCACCAGCAGACGACAGCAGTTGTTGGCTGCGCATCATCACCGCATCAGAGAAGCCCCTAATCAACATCACCATTGCCACAGCGATGTACATGAATCCCAGTTTTTTATGGTCAACTGTGGTAAACCATTCATTCCAAAGATATTGCCACTTTTTAGCTTTAGTAATGGCCGTGACTAATGCTAATCCAGCAAGCGCAATCACGACTAAAGTGACAACAATAATCGGCTCATGGTATGGAATCGAATTGAGCGATAATCTTCCAAACATAACGTTTATCCTTCGTGTTCGGGTAAACGGTTCATCGAACCTGGATACTGAGTTACAACATCATTAAACAGCGCGGGAGGGACACTCGAATAAAGACTGACAGGATCAGCCACACTCGGTTCTGCCAGCGCTCGATATTGCTGCCAGTTTTCGATCTGTTTTGGACTGTGTTTCACTTTGTCCACCCATTGAGAAAAGGCCTGTTTGTTTTCCAAAGCGGCGGCAGTGAATTTCATTTCGGAGAACCCTTTACCGCTGTAGCTAGAAGCAAAGCCTTTGTAATCTCCTTGATGGTTCGCAATCAGATTTAGTCGCGTCACCATGCCGGGCATCGCGTAGATCTGAGAGCCGAGCCTCGGGATAAAGAACGCATTCATAATGTTGTCAGAAGTGATTTTGAATGTGACCGGAACATCCTTAGGAAAGGCTACATAGTTAACCGTTGCTATCCCTTGTTCTGGGTAGATAAACAGCCACTTCCAATCGAGTGAAACCACTTCGATTGTTAAAGGTTTTTCTGGATGTGGGATGGGTTTAGATGGCTCTAAAGCGTGAGTAGAACGCCAAGTGATAACCGCCAAAATCGCGATAATAATAATCGGGATAGTCCAAACCACCACCTCAATTTTGGTCGAGTGAGCCCAGTCTGGAGCGTACTCTTCTTCGGTGTTAGTTGAACGATACCGATAAGCAAAATAAACCGTCATCAGAATCACAGGAATGACAACTATCAACATCAGCAAAAGAGCAGTGATGATCAGCTCTTTTTCTTGAACGCCAATTGCACCTTTGGGGTCAAGTAAAGCAGAACTGCATCCAGAAAGAGTAAGTATGGCAGTCGCCACACCTCCCCTAAGCAAGATGCTTTGATATCTTGAGGCTTTCATTAACTTTCTCGAGTATATTCGGGCTTGACTACATTGTCGGAACTCGTTGTCAAAACCCATTAGTTAGAATTATGTTTTTGTTGAGCGTGTGTAAGCAAAATCATCAAGGTGAAGCGTAAAACCCATGCTTCAAACATGGATTTATTGTTACACTTTGAAATATATTGTTACAGCAAGTGCATTATGCGTAGATAAAATGTGAAGCACATCTGTCGTATTTGAAATCTAAGCTTGCGTGAATCAAGTTAGACAACGGGATGTGATAGTAAGAACTGAGGCGAGATAGTATTACTATCTAATTGATATTAAATAATTAAAAAGGTACTTGAAGGTATATTTACGTTGTTATCAAATGCGTTCAATAACACGTCATTTGTTGCATTATTGTTATCACCACAACGATGGAAATGTGATTTTATTCATGAATTTAGGATTTCAAGTTAACATATAAATTACACTGCAATTCACATAAACCCTTATTTCTGTAAAATAATAATCTCATCTCCGACCCATTGAAGTAATTGTTTAGTCGCTTTAGACAAGATTTGATTCTGACGAACAATATAACCAAGGTTCGTTGTCGGGAAATCAGATAACGGCGTAACATCTGTCTGAATATTTCTTTTCGTTGACAGCGCAAACTCAGGGATAATTGCCACCCCAAAACCAGCTTCAGCCCAATCAATTTGTGCATCAACGCTCCCTACTTCCATCACACGATAATTCGAAAGATTTAATCTGGGTAACGCGTCATCAATTAGATCCCGCGTTCGGGTGTCATGGCCAAGTAGAATCAAAGTAATTTCGCTTTGATTGGCGATAGCTTGTTGAAACCCTTCACCAAACGCCACCCATTTGACCTGTTGTAACTCTACAAAGTGCAACGGCTGAGATTGCTGTTGGGAAATAACAAATCCCACATCGGCCTCGGCCTTTTTAACTAAATCTGCTGCTTGAGATGACGTGGTATTTAAAAGCACGATATCCATTCCAGGATAAGCATTTCTGAACAGTTTAAACGCACCAATAAGTAGCATACGTGAAATTATATCGCTTGCTGCTACGGTGATGGTTCCCTTGTCTAACTCATTAAGTGCATTCAGATCGGATTGACACACCTGTAACTCTTCCAACGTCTTGATACTGCTTTGTAGTAAACGCTCACCCGCTTGCGTGAGATGAAAAGGATTACGCTCTAACAGCTTCACGCCTGTTGTTTGCTCTAACTGTTTTAACTGTAAGCTCACATTAGGCTGAGTCATGTGCAACGCATTGGCCGCTTTACCGAAATGCTTGTATTCAGCCAACGTTACAAACGTCTTTAACCAATGAATATCTAACATTTTTCTTCCCTCTTAATGCGTGAGTTAGTCAATAGAATAATCATAGTTCCGATATGAGTTCCTTATTAACTTAATAATTATAATTAATTTTTCTTATTCACACTACAGGGTTAAGCTGACTCCCTAATCAATTAGGAGAACTTATTATGTCGTCTATCGTTGTTGTAGGTGCTAACTGGGGTGATGAAGGCAAAGGCCGCATCGTTGACTTTCTAGCTGCAGACGCGTCTGCAAGCATTCGCTTTCAAGGTGGAAACAATGCCGGTCACACTGTAGTCAATGACTTCGGTACCTTCAAACTGCACCAACTTCCTAGTGGCATTTTTAATCCTGATTGTACCGCTGTGCTTGGCCCGGGTATGGTCATCAGCCCTGCCGCACTAAGTGAAGAAATAGCTGAGGTCGAATCAGCAGGCGTTAAAATTAATCTATGTATTTCAGACCGTGCGACATTATGTCTGCCTCTTCACGCTCTTGAGGATACTTTAGAAGAGCAACGTCTAGGCGATGCCGCTTACGGTTCAACTCGACAAGGTATCGCACCAGCTTACGGCGATCGTGTGATGAAAAAAGGTATTTTAGTCGGTTGGTTACAACAGCCTGAAGTCCTAGAGCAACGCCTTCAATTTATGCTCGATTGGAAAATGCCTCAGCTAAAAGCGCTTTATCCACAATGTGACTATTCACAAAGCGCAAAAGAAATCACTGAATGGCTACTAGAGGTGACCAAATCTTGGCGTCCATTTATTTGTAATGTCACCGAGCCACTAAAAGCACTGCAAGCTAAAGATGCGAACTTGTTGTTTGAAGCACAGTTAGGTGCAGGTCGCGACCTAGTATACGGTGAATATCCTTGGACAACGTCATCTAACGTAACAGCCGCTTATGCAGGTATCGGCAGTGGTCTACCAGCCCTTAGACCTGAACGCGTGATCGCGGTAGCTAAGGCATTTAGCTCATCCGTTGGGACAGGTACATTGGTTACAGCGATGGAAGAGCAAGATAACTTCCGTGAAAGCGCTAACGAGTTCGGTGCAACAACGGGTCGCCCACGTGACATGGGTTTCTTTGATGCCGTAGCCACCAAAAACGGCGTTGAGCTACAAGCGGCCACAGAAATTGCACTCACGAAAATCGACTGTTTGACGGGCTTAAAAGATTTAAAAATCTGCGTCGCATACGATGGCGAACATACTGAAAACCCTATTTGGCCTCAAACGGCTGCACTGGCTCCAGTCTACGAGCAAATGGAAGGATGGGATGAAGACATCACCGGCTGTCGTAGTTTCGAGGAGTTGCCAAAAGCAGCTCAAGATTATGTGACACGTATCGAAAGCTTAATGGGTGTGCCTGTACGCATGGTATCCGTTGGTCCAGAGCGTGACCAGATGATAATTCGCGATTAACAGCAGCGAACTTCACAGGTAAAAAAGCCCAGCTCGATAGCTGGGCTTGTTGCATTTTATAACTTTAAAAGTTGGTGCAAATGAATCACGTACTATTACGACTTTATTTTTAATTTCAGTAAAGTATGACCTAAACCAATATCGTCAGTACGTTCCACCACTTCTAATCCGGACTCTTCGACAATTTCTAAAAAGTCTTCACTGCGATAGAAACGACTATTACCGTTTGCTAGACAGGTGAAATATAGAGACGTCGCGTTCAAACTAAACGACGCCGCATCGTATTTCTGTGCATCCCAAAATAACTCAAGAATATAGACCGTTGAATCTGGAGTCAGCTGAGAACGAACATTTCTTAAAATCGTTAGAATCTCCATTGGAGAGAAACAATCTAAGAACTGGCTCATCCACCAGACATCTGCTTTCTCAGGTAAGGCTTGAGACTTGTCCAGCATGTTAGCAGGGAAAGGATGTACACGCTGCGCAAAGCCATTGTCTGCCACATTCTTCATTGCCACATTAAGCTGTTGAGGCAAATCGACTATTGTTACTTCAACATCGCTATTGTAGCCACAACATTGCATCGCCCATTTACCGGTGTTACCACCAATGTCCACAATATGTTTCGGCTCTTGGCTAAACACTTCTTTCAATAAAATAGGAAACGATCTGTCCGAGTAGAAATGATCAAACTTGAACCAACTCTCTTTTGCTTTCTCTGGCAACTGAGACAAGCCTTGATATATGGTTTCCCATTCACCAAGTTCCTTTAAACCCGCTGGTTTGCCTTCTTTAATCGATTCCGTCAAATGCATCATAGCGGCGTAACAAACATCAGCTGTGAAATCCATATTTGCCTGAGTCATACCATCATGAAGCAAAAAGAAGCCCATATTAGCTAGCGAATAGTTAGGTTTGTTCCACAATACGATATGGGCACTGATTGCCATGTCGAGTAGTACTTTGACACCATACTCAGAGACACCAGTTGCTTGGGCAATTTCAGGAGCACTTAGTCCCTGCTCTCCCGCTTTATCGAGCTCAGCTAAAATCCCTAGGTCTCGTAAAGTGCGAGCGGCTTGAAATACAATTGGGGCAAAAGACAGCTCTTGAGCCGCTGTCTTTGCTTCAAATGCATTGTATGGATCAATATTTTGTTTTGACACATCAATTCCTGGTGGTTGTTCTGTTCAATTATTTTGCTGCTGCGATAGCGGCAAGTTGCTTTCTTATATCAGTATTCAAATTGTTGATCCAGCGATTGTAATTTCTATGAATTTCGCCGTCTGCAGCTTTTAGGTTCTTAGAGCTTACATAAGTAATTGAATAGAATTTATTAGTGTAAGGAATTTTAGCTTCAGCTTCATGGCTACGAACCAGAATTGCTGCTTTTAAAACGCCTTCTTCAGGTTCAGTGATCACCCAACCGCGATTCGTCGCAGCTTCGGTAATCGCCGACTTGACTTGTGCTGCGGTCAAATCATATGTTACCGGCTCATTGTCAAAATTCAGTACAGGTTGGACTCTTCCACAACCTACTACAACCAATGCTAAAACAACTGCCATCGCGAACTTTAACGCTTTCATATTAATTCCTTACATTTTAGTTTATAAAACGATATAATTATCCAGTCGTATCTAAATAAATCAATACCTTATGTCAAATTCAACTCCATTAATTTCCTTTCACCTTGACGCATGGAGTGCAAAATCAAACGGTCTGCATACTTTTTCTGATTGGCAAGATTGGTACCACACAGGCAACTGCCCTAGCGAAGGCACGTTAGAAGTGAACCGCATACCTGCCATGATGCGCCGTCGTATGAGTACATTAAGTAAGCTGGCCGTCCAATGTGCACTTGAGCTTATGGAAGAACAGGATATTGATTATATTGTTTTTTCTAGTAGACATGGTGAGCTACGACGCAGTTCCGAATTAATTAAAACTATTGTCAGTGGTGACGACGCGTCTCCAATGGCGTTTTCTCAATCTGTACACAATACGGCAGCCGGACTCACTACCATTGCAGCAAAGAAGGCCATTCCAGTCACTTCCATTGCAGCATCGGACAATACGTTTAATAGTGCATTAATTGAAGCGTGGAGTTACTTAGAAGAAAACCCTGAACATCGAGTCTTAGTTGTAGATTTTGATGAACCTCTACCTGAGATTTATCAACAATTCAAAGATCAAGAGTTTTGCGGCTATAGCCTTGGTTTGGTATTGTCTCGCGGAAATTCGATACAAGTCCCTCCCGTAAAGGCGTCTAATCAACCGCAAGCTTTGGACTTTCTTCGACATCTTTTAGCCTCAACGCAGTCATAACCTAAAAATAATCGCATGATAGTGAAGTCTCTATATCTAAAAGTTAATCAGTTCTGGCGTATTGCTGCGACAGGCTTTTGCTTTAGTGTGTTTGGCATTGGGGGATTAGTGCTTAGTTTTGTGCTAATTCCGTTCATTATCCGAACCACATCTGAGACAGAACTAAGAGAACATCGCGTACAGGCATTGATTCAATCTTCTTTCCATGTATTTTGTCGGTTAATGAAATTTACTGGTGCTATCGATTACAAGATAACTGGCGCTGATGTGTTAGAAAACGACCGCAATTGCCTAATTGTGGCTAATCACCCAAGTCTAATTGATTACGTTTTGATTGCCTCGCAACTTAAGCAATGTGATTGCTTAGTGAAAAGTGCAATATGGCGTAACCCGTTTATGAAGCACATCGTCCAAGCGGCAGGCTATATTCCTAATGAAGCCCCAGATGATGTTATTACAATTTGCGAGCAACGATTTGAACAAGGCAACGTGTTACTCGTTTTCCCTGAAGGAACACGCACCACTCCTGGTGTCGAATCAAAGCTACAACGAGGTGCGGCTCAAATTGCCGTGCGTACTCAGCGTGATTTGCGGGTAGTTCACATTACTGTAACTCCCTCTTTTCTCACGAAACAAAAAAAGTGGTACCAAGTTCCAGAGACCAAGCCCTTTTTCCATGTCGAAATAAAGGGTAAGATTGAAATCACGCCCTTTATTGAGCAAACTAATTCTCCGACTTTAGCGGCAAGAAAACTAAACCGTTATTTGGCCGAAGCGATTTTCCCCGAAAATGAACACCAATAAGTAGGACCCTGTGGAAGCACTACAAAACCAAATCAAACAACTAATTATTGACGCCCTAAACCTTGAAGATATTACTATTGACGATATCGAAACTGATGCACCACTGTTCGGTGATGGTCTAGGCCTAGATTCCATTGATGCTCTTGAACTCGGCTTAGCCATTAAGAAAACGTTCAATATCGTAATTGACGCGGACGATACCAATACACGTGAACACTTTGCATCTGTAGCAAACCTTGCAAAGTACATTTCGTCTCAAACTAGCAACTAATCGATAGATATCAGCATGACAGAATTAAACCAACAGCAAGTATTTGACCAAGTAAAAGACGCTCTCGTGGAGCTGTTTGAAATTGACGAAGCGGATATTCAACCTGAAGCTCACCTTTATCAAGATCTTGATTTAGATAGCATTGATGCTGTTGATCTAGTAGTTCACTTGCAAAAAGTAACGGGCAAAAAAATCAAGCCTGAAGAGTTCAAAGCTGTACGCACCGTTAATGACGTTGTGGTCTCTGTGACTGAGCTATTGAAAGATAAATAATGCGAGCTTTGCTGACCATACTGTCTGCAATCGTAATTTTTGCCTATCCTTTTGCCGTCTACTTCGGTGCAGAACGATTTGGTCTCCAAGCTATCAGTCTGATTCTTATCACAGTATTTGTGGTAAGAATCATTTCTAGCAAGCAGGCAAAGTTCAAGGAACTCAAACAGCTCGCATGGATAAGTGGCCTCACTGGAATCACGCTTAGTGTATTAGGTGCTCTATTTAAACAGCACGGATGGCTAACCTTTTATCCCGTCGTCGTTAATCTTTGTATGTTGGCCGTTTTCGCCATCAGTTTAACGCAGCCACAATCCATCATCGAGCGTTTTGCTCGTCTTCAGGAACCCGACTTACCCGCAAGTGCCATTTCTTATACTCGAAATGTTACCAAAGTATGGTGTGCCTTTTTTATTATCAACGCGGGCATTGCTCTCTACACTTGCTTTCAAACGCTAGAGGTTTGGACTTTGTACAACGGATTGATTAGCTATCTAGCAGCCGGAAGTCTTTTTGCAGGTGAGTGGATAATCAGACAGTTTGTACGCAAGGATTAATTCAATATGGCAAATGTTGAGCAGATGAACCGCACTAACAACACACACCAGACGCTTGCGCACTTGCTCTGCACCTCTAAAATCGGTGAAGACATTGTCGCATTCGATATGGAAAAACAGTGGACTTGGCAGCGATTTTTACACGACATTCGTGCCACGAGTGACATGCTCGAACACTCGACCTCACAGCGCGTTGCAGTGTGCACACTAGATAGCTATCAATTTGCCGTTGGATTCTTAGCCTGCTGCTATGCGGGCAAAAGTGTGGTCCTTCCCGGTAACTACCAAAATGCGGCATTGACTGAGCTTTCATCCCAATTCGATTTATTACTCCATGACGCTGGCATTGAACCCATTGCGACCAAGCCATGCGAAAAGGTCGCTATTGATTCTCACCTTGAGAACCTAGAATCATTTTCCGCCCTTGACTTAAAGCAAGTTGAAATCATCTTATTTACTTCTGGCTCGAGTGGAACACCTAAAGCTATTGTTAAAACACTCGAGCACTTAGATACAGAAATTGCCATCCTAGAATCTATTTGGGGCGATCTGCTGGGCAATGCCCTAGTCGAAAGCACGGTCTCTCATCAACATATCTACGGATTGTTGTTTCGCGTACTTTGGCCACTATGCACTGGGCGTGCATTTGCTTGCCGAAACCTAGAGTATCCTGAGCAAGTGATGACTCATGCATCGGCCAATCGTGTGCTAGTGAGCAGCCCAGCTCTACTCAAGCGGTTATCGACCCAGACAGACCCTGTTGAGATACGCGCCTTGTTCTCATCAGGAGGACCATTACCTTACGACGCCGCGAAACACGCGCACGGACTTTTTGGACAATTACCTATCGAGGTCTACGGAAGCACGGAAACTGGTGGTATTGCCTATAAGCAACAATACAGTCCAAGTGAATTTTGGCGACTATTTCCCGGCATCGAAGCTGAGCTAAATCACGAACAATGTTTAAAGCTCAAATCACCACATATTGATGCTGACAACTGGTACCAAACTGCGGATGCTTGTGTATTTCATGATGCACAACGCTTTGAATTAAAAGGACGAACCGACCGTATTGTCAAAATAGAAGAAAAGCGCATTTCGTTAGTTGAAGTTGAAAAACGTCTCGATCAGCTAGACTGGATTTACGAAAGTGCCGTATTCTGCTGTCACGATCAACAACGCTTGTCACTCAATGCTGCTATCGTACTCACGCCCGCGGGTCTTGATAAGCTTAAATCCCTAGGGAAAGGCAAATTTTGGCTACTGCTGCGCGCGGAATTGAGGCAATGGATTGAGCCAATCGCTGTTCCACGACGTTTTCGAGTCGTTGCAGAAATACCATTGAACAGCCAAGGTAAAAGGCAAGTATCTGAACTCGAGAAGCTTTTTGCCGACTCGCTATAGTTCGTTTATCTCAAAGAGCACTGCTTACATTTACACGACTTACATTTAAAAGACTAAGACCGACACGACCATGACAAAAAGAAAACCGACCGTACTAAATTCTGATGTACAATCAGCGTCTGCAACGCTTTGTATTCAAGCAGACGCCGATATTCTGGATTTTTGCGGTCACTTTAATCACTTCCCTTTACTTCCTGGTGTAACTCAAATTGATTGGGCACTCTACTACGCTGTTGAGTACCTTAACGTTCCTTCTGCATTTAAAGGAATGGAAGTGATTAAATTTCAAGAGCCTATTCTGCCTGATGCAATCATCACACTGACTCTGAATTGGAATGAAGAGACGCAAAAGTTAGCGTTTAAATATACGTCAATATCTGGAGAAGACATCGTCGTGCATTCCTCCGGTAAAATGAAACTAGGTAGTTCGAGTGAGTAACAGCAAAGAACGTGGACATGCAGAGAGCATCCAAGAACAAGGCCGTCAGTATCAGCCTTGCTTTCTCATACCATGTTTTAATCATGGCTCTACTGTTGAAAGTGTAGTGAAATCGTTAAAGCCATATGGTTTTGCAATCATCCTTATCGACGACGGCAGTGACCAGACTACACAAACAGCGCTTAACGCCGTGGCTATCGCTCATGACGTGCACCTTATTACCCTTGAACAAAATCAAGGGAAAGGTGGCGCCGTGATGGCAGGAATTCGTCATGCAAGTTCGCTTGGGTTCACTCACGCCATACAAATTGACTCTGATGGTCAACACGATTTAGAGTCACTGCCTGTTTTAATCGAAACATCACAAAACCAGCCATATTCGCTTATCTCTGGCAAACCGGTTTATGACAGTAGCGTCCCCAAATCCCGTTTGTATGGGCGCTATATCACGCACTTTTGGGTTTGGGTTGAAACACTTTCGCTGTCAATAAAAGACAGCATGTGTGGCTTTAGAGCCTATCCGGTTGAGGCTACTCTCAATGTTCTCAATCGATACAATATCGGCACGCGAATGGATTTTGATATTGAGATCTTGGTTCGTATGTATTGGGAAGGTTGTGACATTCAGTTTATTGATACCCGCGTTATGTACCCAGAGGGTGGTATCTCTCACTTTGATGCCTTGTGGGACAACGTAAAGATAAGCAAGATGCATACGAAGTTGTTCTTTGGCATGTTACCGCGTAGCCCTAAGTTGATCGCCCGCCATTTTCACAACCAAAATGTGAACACGCCTCATGGCTCTTCAGACAAATCGGGTGCTCATTGGTCAACACAAAAAGAACGTGGCACCATTGTCGGCATCAAAACCTTACTTTGGGTCTACCGTTTGCTGGGGCGTCGAGCTTTCAATCTCGTTTTACCCATGGTTATTGGTTACTACCATTTAACCAATGCCCGAGCGCGTAATGCTTCGCAGCAATACCTCGCCAATTTAAGGCACTACGCGGAACGTCGCAACATTGCTTTGCCAGATGATTTAACCAGTCAGAAACACCTATTGTCGTTCGGTCATACCATGCTCGACAAACTGGCAGCATGGCAAGGGGATTTCTCTCTAGATAATCTAACGATTCATGGCCAAGAGCAGTTTCAGCCTTTGATTGATAGCCAACGGGGTGTTTTATTATTGGGTTCTCATCTTGGTAATATTGAGTTGTGCCGTGCTCTCAGCCAGCGCTATTCTCATATCAAAATTAATGCCTTAGTTTTCACAGAACATGCTGAGCAATTTAACTCAGTAATGAGAGCAATTAATCCAAACTCTGACCTTAACCTAATTCAGGTCAGTCAGATGGGCCCAGATACGGCGATCATGCTGCAACAAAAAATCGAGCAAGGTGAATGGGTCGTTATTGTTGGCGATAGAACATCGACAAGCAAAGAGCAACGCTGCGTCTGGGCCGACTTCTTAGATAAACCAGCTCCTTTTCCTCAAGGACCGTTTATGTTGGCGTCGGTGCTCAAAGCTCCGGTCTACCTTATTTTTGGTTTTCGAGACGATAGCCGCAAAGAACCACACTTTAATGTCTATTTTGAGCACTTTAGTGACAAAATAGCCTTACCACGTAACAATCGACAAGACGCTTTGGAACACGTTGTCCAGCGGTATGCGAACCGCTTAGAGCACTATGCCGTAAAGTCGCCACTACAGTGGTACAACTTTTTCAACTTTTGGACGCTAAGTAAGCACAATGACCAAGAAAAATAACATCACCTTCGGCGCAGAGCGCCTTTCTATTGAAGACGTCGTCGCCATTTCTGCTGGCGCAACGGCTAGTATGAATAGCGCTCCTGAGTATGTTGCCAAAATTGACCGCAGCGTGGCTTTTTTAGAACGTCTTCTTAAAGAAGAAGGCGTTATTTACGGTGTCACCACAGGGTATGGCGACTCATGTACTGTTGCCATTCCACCAAACCTTGTCGATGAGCTGCCACTTCATTTAACTCGTTTTCACGGCTGTGGCTTGGGCGACATACTCACTCATGAACAATCTCGCGCTGTGCTTGCGACCCGTTTATGCTCGTTAGCACAAGGTATGTCAGGCGTTTCTCACGATCTACTCAACCAAATTACAACGCTGATCAATCACGATATAGCACCAAGAATTCCTCAAGAAGGTTCTGTAGGTGCCAGTGGTGACTTAACACCGCTGTCTTACCTTGCCGCGGCCCTCATCGGTGAACGAGATGTACTGTATAAAGGCGAGATTCGTGAGACTAAAGACGTCTTTGACGAACTGAACATCAAGCCTATCACGCTGCGGCCCAAAGAAGGCTTGGCTCTCATGAACGGCACCTCTGTGATGACTGCTCTCGCTTGTTTGGCGTATAAGCGTGCAGAATACCTTGCACAACTGTGCACCAAGATCACTGCGATGGTTTCAGTGGGGATCCACGGCAATGACTTCCACTTTGATGAAGCACTATTTGCTGTAAAACCGCACCCAGGTCAGCAGCAAATTGCAGCGTGGCTACGTGATGATCTTCAGGCTGATCGACCGCCTCGTAACAGTGACCGTCTGCAAGACCGCTATTCGTTGCGCTGCGCACCACATGTCATTGGTGTTGTTCAAGACTCACTGCCTTGGTTACGACAGCTGATTGAAAACGAGCTTAACAGCGCCAACGATAACCCGATCATTGACGGTGATAACGAGCGCGTACTGCACGGAGGTCATTTCTATGGCGGACATATAGCTATGGCAATGGACACGCTCAAGACGGGTGTTGCCAACCTCGCAGACTTACTTGATCGTCAAATGGCACAGTTAATGGATTACAAGTTCAACAATGGCTTACCGTATAACCTAACGGGCGCTGAAGGTGAACGTAAGCCTATTAACCACGGCTTTAAAGCGGTACAAATCGGTATCTCGGCTTGGACAGCTGAAGCTCTAAAACACACGATGCCAGCGAGTGTTTTCTCTCGCTCTACCGAGTGTCACAACCAAGATAAAGTTAGCATGGGTACCATTGCTGCTCGTGATTGTTTACGCGTGTTAGAGCTCACTGAGCAAGTTGCCGCGGCTTCCTTGTTAGCTGGTATTCAAGCCATAGAACTCAGAAAACGCCAAAATGAGTTAGATGAACATCATATGAGCGAAAATCTGAAGGCAATTCGAGACTCCATATTAAGTGAGTTTGAAATGGTCATTGAAGATCGTCCTTTAGAAGCGGAATTGCGCCATTTCATGCAGCGCATACAACAGCGCCACTGGTCTCTTTATTAAGCTAAATTTACCGTTACAACGTAAATCATTCTCTGGTTAAATTGTTTAGTTAACCCCATGGGTTTATACAGTATTAGGAATCGTTATGACTGATATTCAACATCCGCTTACAGCTGAGGTCAACATCATTACCTCTTTTCAAGATGCGGATCCTATGGGCGTCATCTATCACGGGAATTTCTTTCGATTTTTCGAAGAAGCCCGCCGAGTTTTGATGAGTAAAATTAGCTACGATTATCGTGCCATGCAAGCCTCTGGCTATGCGTGGCCGATCATTGATACTCGAGTGAAATACGTGAAAGCCATTCCCTTCAATCATGAGATCCGAGTAACGGCTGAATTAACCGAGTGGGAAAACCGTCTGAGAGTCGACTACGTGATTTACGATGCACAAACTGGTGCTCGTATGTGTAAAGCGCACACCACACAGGTGGCGGTAGCAATTGAAACTGAAGAGATGTGTTTCGTCTCTCCAACTATTTTCACCGATAAAGTTGAGCAATGGCATAAACAAGGACATTTCAATAATGAAAATTAGACAAAATATCCACGTTAGACGCTATTGTTCAGCCTTAAGAACTATAGCAACAATGATGCTGCTCATTGCTTCTCCTTTTGCGTTGGCCCAGGTCAACACAATGGAAGAGTTGCAACAACAACTCGCTCAACATCCTATCGTACGTGGCGATTTTGAACAGAAGCGCACGCTCGCAATGTTTGACCAACCTTTAACTTCAACGGGTCAATTTACACTCGATAAAACGCACGGTTTATTATGGCGGCAAGATGTGCCCTTTACGGTGCAGTTAGTGTTAACAAAAGACAAGTTACGCCAAACGTTCGCGGACCAACCTGCACAAGTTATCACAGCAAAGGATAATCCGATGGCATTTTACTTTAGCCATATATTCCTAGCCGTGTTTCATGGTGATACCGAACAGCTAAAGCAGCAATTTGATATGACGTTTAAAGCCGACAATGGTCAATGGACCTTAGCTTTAACGCCTAAAGCCGCACCACTTAATGCCGTTTTTAATACCATCACACTAGGTGGAAAAAGCGACCTTGAGCGCTTAACACTGCAAGAGATCCGTGGCGATAAAACCGACATCCTTTTCAGCAACCAAAGCTACCAACCTGAAAGCTTAACGGATGCCGAACAAGCTCAATTCAAGTTCTAACATTATGCGCCGCCTACAGTTCACTCAAACACGTTGTTATCAACTGGCCACATTGTGGGCTAGCATCGTTGTATTTGCTGTTTTCTTACTGATCAAGCAATGGGGATTCTCAGCGACCTCACCAATTGAGACTGACATTCTAAAGCTACTCCCCGTCAACCAGCAAAACCCTATCGCGGAAAGTGCATTTAATAAAGTGACAGCTAGTATGAGTGACAAAGTGGTGTTTGTGCTATCGACTGACGATAACTCACAAGAGCACTCTACTCTCTTCAACGCTGCAAACACTTTTGCTAATCAACTGAAAGACAGTCCCTATTTTGCTTCGGTCACTGCGAAAATATCGCAAGACCAACAAAAGCAATGGGCTCAATATTACTTTCAACACCGCTGGCAGCAACTGACCAAAGATCAAAGAGAGCGACTAACCACTAACCCTAGCGCCCAAACACAACAAGTTATTCAAGCGATTTACAACCCATTTTCTGGTGTTACAGGTAGCGAATTGGAGAATGACCCCTTTCTACTGTTTCGCGATTATTTAAGTCAAGTAAGTCACTCTTCTTCAGCGTTCCAATTACTGAACGGTTTCTTAACCACAGAATATCAAGGCAAAACCTATTTACTGGTGACGGCTGAACTCAACGACTCACCTTATAGTATGAAGGCGCAGAAAGCCGTGCCTGACATCGAGCACTGGCAGCAGCAGCTCAAGCACAAGTTTGACGTTGATGTTGCACATACTGGTGTACTTTTTTATGCCGATTTCGGTACTCGCAGTGCTAAGTCCGAAATCAGTACAATTGGCGTATTTTCGCTCGTTGGCGTAGTGCTGTTAATTGTTCTCGTTTTTCGAAGTGTCGTGCCACTTGCTCTAGCACTTCTTTCAGTATCCATGGGTTTGTTGGTTGCTTTAGCAGTGACAACAGCGATATTTGGACAGGTTCACCTATTTAGCTTAGTGTTTGGTGCTAGCTTGATTGGTGTGTCTATTGATTATGCCTTTCACTTTCTTACTGACCGTTTAGCAGCGGGTAATAATTGGAACAGCCTTAAAGGGTTGCAACATATTTTTGTAGCGATCACTTTTGGGCTACTCACTAGTCTAATTGGTTACCTAGGTTTATTAATTGCCCCTTTCCCCGGCTTACAACAGTTGGCATTGTTCTCGGCAATTGGACTGATCTCGGCCTATGTCACTGTAGTCGCGTGGTACCCAATCTTAGCAAAAACACCAAGTCAGCCGCGTGCTCTGCCGGGTCAGAAGTTGAGTCAGCTGTGGCTTGGCTATTGGCAGAATCGAAGTGTCTGGTTGGGCCTACCTCTGGTTGTTTTGCTGCTAAGCGCTATCGCTGTCACCAAAGTACGCTATAACGATGACATCCATCAGTTGCAGGCGATGCCAGCGGACTTAAAACAGCAAGAATCTACTATTTCTGGTTTAACCGGAATGCAATCCTCTCAGCAGATGTTAGTGATTACCGCTCAAAACAACGAAGCGCTAATGCAAACTTTAGAATCGCTAGAGCCGCAATTGGACTCGTGGCAAGACAATCACGTGATTACCGGTTACCAAAGTCTAAGCCGCTACCTTCCTTCGCAGCAAAGACAGGCACAAGATTTTGAGTTAATTCAGAATTTATACGCAGATCAAGCCGAACCACTAAAAGCGGCGCTGCAAATAAGTCAGTTGCCGCCCATGGCGAAACAGCCTCAATTGATCACGTTAACTGACTACCTTAAACAGGCGGTATCTGAGCCAGTTCGTTTCTTATATCTCGGCGATATCGAAGGTAAAGTCGCCTCAGTGATTTTACTAAAAGATGTGTCTAGCGCTGAAAGTATTAAACAGCTAGCCCACCAGCATAACAACATCACCTACCTGAACAAGGCAGAAGAAGTGTCTGATCTTTTTGCTCAATACCGAGTCAAGATTATGGAGTTGCTGGGTTTTGCCATTGCAACTATAGCCGCCGTTTTAGTGTGGCGCTATGGTCCGACTCACAGCATACGAATCCTTCTACCCTCACTCATCGCATGTGTTGCAGGATTGGCTGTGACAGTGTTGTCTGGTGGAGAATTAAACCTGTTTAACCTACTGGCACTGATTCTAATCATTGGTATTGGCATCGATTACACCTTGTTTTTTGCTGAACAACAGCGATGCCAAAGCACCTTACTAGCGATCACGCTTTCTGCTATCACGACATTATTGTCATTCGGTTTGCTGTCTTTGAGTCAAACACACGCTATTCACAGCTTCGGAATTACCGTATTAGTCGGTATTTTCGTGGCTTGGCTGCTCTCGCCTTTAGCCATTGTTGATAATAAGGAAATGAAATGACCTTAACCTTTTCTCCTACTCTGGCTCACACACCGATAAAGATTATTAATAGGCTAAAGCAACGTATCGGTATGCTGATCGCAACGCTCTTTCTCCTAGTGACGACAGGTTGTGCTTTACAACCACAAGATGCCTCTACACAAGTGCAATTAAACCCAAATACATCGGTTGAACTGCCGACTCCAGCTCAACTAGGGTATCAGCTCAGCGCTAGTCAACTGATCAGTGCGACCTGGCAAACTCCAAAGGGACCAGAGTCCTCACAGCTGCCAGTGCAGTTGCAAGTGGATAAAGACAAACTTGTACTCGCGGGGTTCTCTTCTTGGGGAACACGCATTATGTCTCTGAGTTATCAGAATAACGATATCGAGGCGAACGTACTGAACGGCTTGGAGAATACACTTCCTGAGCCGGAGCAAATTTTGTTTAATCTCATGATGACGCTCTGGCCAAAGAGCGCTTGGGAAGCCTCACTTAGCGCAATAGGTTGGCGAATCAAAGATTCCACGCAACAACGTCAGCTCATCGATGAGACTGGGGCTACGGTAATCACAATCCGTTACAGCAACCCAGATCCACTTCGTGGTAAAATTTACTTTGAGCACCAACAATTGGGGTACTCAATCGTAATCCAAACGCTCAACTTTCAACTCAACGGCAGTAAATAATAGATAGGTATGAAGCAAAGCATTCCCCCAATACCCATTTTCATCCAAGATTGCGGGTTCCACTCAGCTCTAGGACATACACCTGAAGGTGTAAGACGGAGCTTGTCTCAAGGTTATTGCAACCATATGGAACGCGACCATGGATTGTTGAATTCGGGAAAAGAGACTGTCGTAGGACGCGTTAAAGAAGCACTACCTGAGCTTCCCGCCAAGCTTAGCCGCTACGATTCAAGAAACAATCGATTGGCGCTTTCTGCATTGCAACAAATAGAAGACAATGTGCGAGCCGCCATTAATCATTATGGTTCAGAGCGCGTCGCCGTCATTGTAGGGACCAGTACATCTGGGATTTCCGACGGTGAGGTGGCTTACACTGAAATATTGGCTACAGGCCAATTTCCAAAAGAATATCATTACACCAAACAAGAGCTGGGTAACTGTAGTGACTTTATTGCTAAGTACTTTGGCATCAAAGGTCCTTGTTATGCGATTTCAACAGCCTGCTCTTCCAGTGGGCGTGTATTCATCACAGCGAAACGGCTACTCAAGTCAGGGCTGGTAGATGCGGTTATTGTAGGCGGCGCAGATACGCTATGTGCACTAACACTGAACGGATTCAATAGCTTAGAAGCGCTATCCAATACGCTTTGTCGTCCATTCGATGCAGATCGAGATGGAATCAATATTGGTGAGTCCGCCGCCTTTATGCTGCTTGGTCATCAACCATTAGACACCGATAACAAGCCAATCGCTTTGCTAGGGGCTGGTGACAGTTCTGACGCCCATCATATCTCAGCGCCTCACCCGGAAGGTCGTGGTGCGGAAGAAGCAATGCAAAAAGCCCTAGCAGATGCTCAATTAAGCCCTGCAGATATTGGCTATATTAATGCCCATGGAACCGCGACACCATTAAACGATAGTATGGAAAGCAAAGCCATTTCTCGTGTTTTCGGTACTAACGTGCCAGTCAGCTCTACCAAGCCATTCACGGGCCATACACTTGGTGCAGCCAGTGCAACAGAAGCAGCGATTGCTTACCACATACTCAAATCGGATTTGTCTTTGCCTAAGCAATCCTGCAAAAACAAAGCACCCGACATCGACGTTAGCCTTGTGGAGACTGACCTCAAACTCAATGGAAAAGCAATATTGAGTAACTCATTTGCCTTTGGCGGCAACAACATCAGTCTTATTTTTGGAGAATGGAATGACTAATTTTCCAGACATCGCCGAACTGCTTCCTCATGATGCACCGATGATTTTGGTGGACCGTTTGATTGATGTACAAGAAGAGTCTGTGCACTGCCAAGTGGATATTGGTGAGCACCAATTGTTTTTTGATAACGAATCTAAGACCACTCCCGCATACGTCGGTATCGAGTTCATGGCACAATCTATCGCTGCTTGGTCAGGGTTTCATGCCAAACAAAAAGGTGAGACACCTCCCATCGGTTTTCTATTAGGTAGCCGACGTTACCAGGTTGATTGTGACCGTTTTGAGCAGGGACAAACTCTCGATGTCTATGCAGAGAAAGTGATTGAAGATAGTGGAATGGCGGTATTTTCTGCCCGACTTGAGCTTGATGGAGTTCAACTTGCTTCATGCCAACTCAATGTTTACGTGCCATCTGAACAAAAATTAGAAGAAATGAAAAATAGGAACTCCCAATGAGCCGACAAGTTTTAGTCACTGGTGCCAGTAAAGGTATTGGTAAAGCCATTGCTATACAACTCGCTAATGATGGTTTTACCGTCGCCGTGCATTACATGGGCGATAAACAAGGCGCTCAAGCAACGCTATCAACCATCGAAGCGAACGGCGGCAATGGTCGCTTGATTCAGTTTGATATCAGCAATCGTGCGCAATGTCGTGAGCAAATTGAGGCAGATATTGAAGAGCATGGTGCGTACTACGGCGTGGTCAACAACGCGGGAATTACTAGAGATACCGCTTTTCCGGCAATGACGGAACAAGAATGGGACGGGGTTATTCACACTAACCTAGACAGTTTTTATAACGTACTTCACCCTTGTGTAATGCCAATGGTTCAAAAACGCAAAGGCGGCAGAATCGTCACTCTTGCATCGGTATCAGGAATCATGGGTAACCGCGGGCAAACGAACTACAGCGCTGCAAAAGCTGGCGTCATTGGCGCGACAAAATCGCTTGCTCTAGAACTGGCAAAGCGCAAAATCACTGTGAACTGCGTAGCACCTGGTTTGATTGACACTGGAATGGTGGACGAACACGTGAAAGAGCACGCGATGCCACAAATTCCACTCCGAAGAATGGGTGAGCCTGAAGAAGTGGCTGGTCTGGTAAGCTATCTGATGTCTGATATTGCCTCTTATGTCACCCGCCAAGTTATCTCTGTCAACGGAGGCCTAGTATGAGTCGCCGTGTTGTTGTGACAGGAATGTCTGGCGTTACCGCTTTTGGCAACGACTGGGCGGCGGTCGAGCCGAAGCTTCGCGCCTGTGAAAACGCCACTCAATATATGCCGAGTTACGAGCAATATGACGGGTTGAATACTAAATTAGCCGCACCAATTGATCAGTTCGAACTGCCAAAGCATTATAAACGTAAGCAAGTGCGCGGTATGGGGCGTGTTTCTAAGCTCGCTACTGTTGCTACTGAAAATGCATTACTGCAATCAGGGCTTATAGGCAACGACGTTCTAACCAACGGGCAAACTGGTATTGCTTACGGTTCTTCTACTGGAAGTACCGATGCCATTGGTGCATTTGGTGTGATGCTCAATGAAAAGAGTACTAAGGCCATCACCGCAACTACTTATGTTCAGATGATGCCCCACACTACCGCGGTTAATGTTGGCCTCTTCTTCGGCCTTAAAGGTCGCGTCATTCCTACCAGTAGTGCTTGTACATCAGGAAGTCAGGCGATTGGCTATGCTTTTGAAGCCGTCAAACATGGCTATCAAACGGTGATGGTTGCAGGCGGTGGAGAAGAGCTCTGCCCAACGGAATCTGCCGTCTTCGATACGCTATTTGCCACCAGTTTAAAAAACAATGATCCAAAGTCCACGCCGAGTCCTTACGACTCAAGCAGAGACGGCTTAGTTATTGGCGAAGGTGCTGGCACATTGATCCTTGAAGATTACGAACACGCCGTTGCTAGGGGTGCGACTATTTACGCCGAGATCATCGGTTTTGCCAGTAACTGCGATGCTGCACATGTAACACAGCCTCAAATGGAGACCATGCAAATCTGTATGGAGATGGCGTTACGAGATGCCGGTATCACCGCCGATAAGATCGGCTACGTTTCTGCCCATGGAACCGCTACAGAGCGTGGTGATATCGCAGAAAGTAACGCAACAGCCAATGTCTTTGGCAACATTCCTATCAGTTCTCTTAAGAGCTATTTTGGTCATACCTTAGGGGCTTGTGGTGCTATTGAAGCCTGGCTTAGTTTAGAGATGATGAACTCTGGCTGGTTTAGCCCAACGTTAAACCTGAACAGCCTTGATAAAGAATGTGGTGCATTAGATTACATCACCGGCGAAGGACGCAATATCGACGCTGAATACATCATGAGCAATAACTTTGCTTTTGGTGGTATCAATACATCGATTATTTTTAAGAAATATAAGTAGACGTTCTACGCGTCATACATACAGTTAGTCGCTATTAACCTCCGCTCAGTTCATTGAGTGGAGGTTTGTTGTTTTTAGTCCTCATACACTCTCTTGTTTCCCATAACCATTAGTCCCACCTGACATCACTATTCTGTCACAAATAGACATACTGATATTTATCGTTGTGATATCAGCTATCGCTCCCACTGCATTGTTGGTCCTTAGCTCGCTATCTACAATGCGCCTCAGACACTAAAAGCCCACAAATAATGAGGCCATTATGAAAAAATCCATTCTAGCTGTTTCCGTATTATCTATCGTTTCTGCACATGCATTTGCAGATTACGAGTCAGTAGAGACTTACCAAGGTAAACCAGCAACTTCACACACTATCGAAGCCAACAATGCGCTCGCCAAAACACTTCCATGGAAAGATACCACCGCGTTTGATCGTTCTAAGCGAGGTCTAATAGCCGAGTTTGGTGACCATCGTGCAGGAGAGCTAAAAAACCGCATGGCTCACTTAGATGATGATGAAATCCCGGCCTCGGTTAACCCTTCGATCTGGCGACAAGCACAGATGAACTTTACGTCAGGCGGTCTGTATCAAGTCACTGAAGGTGTGTATCAGATTCGTGGTGCAGACCTTTCAAACATGACTATCTACAAAGCAAAAACAGGCTACATAATTCACGACCCTATGGTAACGGCTGAAACCGCACTAGCAGGTTGGGAGTTTGCGAAAAAGCATCTTCCAAAAATCAACGGCAAGCATAACATCGTAGGTATGATTTACTCGCATACGCACGTTGACCACTTCGGCGGCTCGCGTGGTATCTACGAGTCAGGTGACTTTGTAGAAGGTGCTCCTATTATCGCACCGGTAGATTTCATCCGTGAAATGGCGGACGAGAATGTATTAGCGGGCAACGCAATGGGACGTCGTTCTGCTTATCAATACGGTTCAGAGTTGGGTAACGATGTCACTGGTATTGTTGATAATGCACTGGGCATGGGCTTATCAAAAGGTAATGTTACGCTCGTAGCGCCAACTCAGTACATTGAAGAAAGAGAAGAGACCGTTGATATTGGTGGGCTAGAGTTCCACTTTATCAATATGCCAGGAGCAGAAGCACCCGCAGAGATTGTTCATTACATCCCAGAATACCGCACACTGCATACTGCAGAACTGACCTATGACGGCCAACACAATATCTATACCTTCCGCGGTGCTAAAGTCCGTGACTCGTTAATCTGGACTAAGTACCTGACAGAGCTGAAAATGCGATTTGTAGACTCTGGATTAGTCGACAGTATTCACGCGGCTCACTCTGCTCCGGTGTGGAATGATAAAGGGAACGAAATTTCCGACTACATTACCCTTCAGCGCGATAACTATGGATTTGTCCATAACCAGTCGCTGCGCCTTGCTAACCACGGTGTCACCATTAATGATGTTGGGCGTGAAATTGACAAGATCATTCCGAAAACGCAGCAAAACAACTGGGCTTCAAGAGGTTACCACGGCTCCTACTCGCATAATGCACGTGCTGTTGTGAACATGTATTTGGGTTATTACGACATGAACCCAGTTAACACCAATCCACTGACTACAGTTGATAAGTCATGTACCTATGTTAACGCTGCTGGTATCGATACCTTCATGAAAGTCGGCCAAGAACATTTTGCGGCGGGCGAGTATCAACAAGCCTCTCAACTGCTCAATGATGTTGTCATGTGTAATCCCGATAACAAACAAGCACGCGAGTTGTTAGCTGACAGCTTTGAGCAGCAAGGCTATCAGTCAGAAACCATGGCGTGGCGTAATAGCTACTTACAAGCTGCGGTTGAGCTTCGTACCAACCAAATCGGTGAAGGAACTAAAGTAGCATCGGCGGATGTTATCGCCAACACACCAACTTCGAGTTTCCTAGATTTCATCGCCGTGCGCCTCAATGCTCCTAAAGCGGAAACACTAGGTTTAGAATTCAATATGAATGTGGTTCATCCTGACGTTCAAGAAACCTATTACGTTGAAGTGTCTAACGCCAATATGGCAAGCCTTGAAGTCGATGAAATAGTGAAAGATACCGATACCACCCTACGCATCAACAAATCCGATTTGACCAAGGTGGTGTTAGGTCAAACTACGCTTGATGAGTTGATTAAGTCCAACAAAGCTCAAGTTGAAGGTGATGCGAACACGCTCAAAGATTTGGCTAGTTCGCTAGATAGCTTTAAGCAAGGTTTCGAAATTATGCCTCTGGCTAAATAACTCTCTCGTCTAGAAAGTATTATCTAAAACAACAAAGGTAGTATGCAACTGGCAAACTCGAACGATACAGTCAATGCATACTACCAACCTACCCTTCCTCTTCAATATTCCATACCAATCTATTCATATCACGCTAGCTAATGAGGCAATCAGTCCTTTTTAGACCATGTTGTTCATCTTTTAATTACTATCATACGCTCGAAAATTCCGTCTTTTTAGCACTACGATTCTGATATGAAAATTGCAGACCTAAAACTGTTCACAAAAGTAGTAGAACTAGGCAGTTTTACTGCCGCGGCCAATGCACTTGATCTGCCTAGAGCCAATGTCAGTCGACGAATCAATGAACTCGAAAAGGCAGTAGGGTCGCAATTATTTCACCGGACAACCCGCAACCTATCGCTGACAAACAGTGGTAGCACCTATTTTGACGAAATTACCCAAGCCATAGAGTTGTTCGACCGTGCTCAACAATCACTGTCCAGTTCTAGAGATATGCTTACAGGGAAAATTAAGCTCGGAGTCCTACCCGAGACTTATGACCTTCTGCAGCCTATCTTGTTCGAATTTCATGACAAATACCCTGAGATTCAACTCGACATCCGCAGTATCAGTAACGGATTCAATGAGATTTTTCAGCAGGGTTTAGATATCGCTATTCACGGCGGAACCATATTCGACTCTGATATTGTTGCCCGAAAAGTGATTCAATATCGCCGAGCATTAGTCGCTTCACCTGAGTATGTTGAAGAGTTTGGAGCTCTAGAGTCGTTAGACGAACTTGACCAACATAAGTGTATTTGTTTTCGCTGGCCTAGTGGTGATATCGACAGCCAGTGGCACTTTGATTCAGGTACCGCTTCTGTCAAAGCAAGTTTAATCGCCAACAGTGTCGGCTTTATTAAAGGCGCGACCATAAGGGGTCGAGGTATTAGTTTCTTACCGACAATGATGATACAACGAGAGCTAAAACAAGGAACGCTCGTGCCTTTGCTACCTCAAGAAACAGCCATAAAAGAAGATGGTTGGCTACTCTACCCTCAGCCAAAAACATTGAATAAAGCCAGTAAAGTGCTCATCGAGCACCTCTCTTCAGAAATACCGCGCCTCAATCAATTGTCATAATTTTTATGACAGTAAGTCTCATCAGAGACGGCTTATTTGAACACTGTTCAATATTAAGATAGCTCCATTATTACGGAGCTATCTATTATGAAAACAATAAACACAATCACACTCTGCATCGCAACGTCCATCGCGTTGCTTGGATGCAATCAAGCCAAGGTGCTAGAGCAACCTGAACCAAAACAAACCACTTTACAGGTCATCAGACTCAATAGCTTAGAAGATAATTCAACCAAGCATTTTAGTGGTGTAGTCCGTGCTCATGATAGCGCTAACTTGGCATTTCGAGTTCCCGGTACGCTGAGCGAAGTTCACGTACAAGCTGGCGATAGCGTTAGAAAGGGTGACGTAATTGCTCGCTTAGATCCTCATGACTATCAAGTAGCACTCGAAGAACTAGAAGCAAAGATGCTTGAAGCAAAGTCAGCTCACAAACTAGCAAAAGCCGAGTTAAAACGGGTTAAGCAAGCAATCGCTGACAATGCGATTGCCAGTGTAAATTTAGACCGTGCCACGAGTGGTTATGAACGTAGCCTTTCAGCAGTGAAAGTCGTCAATAAAAACATTCAGAGAGCCAAAGACACATTAGGCTATACACAGTTGGTCGCACCTTTTGACGGTATTATCGCCAGCGTAGAATTTGATGCCCATGAGCAGGTTCTACCCGGTATTGCCGTAGCAACCATGCAAGATAACTCCGCATTGGACGTTGAGATTGATGTGCCAGAAAATATGATCGACCAGTTTAGTATCAACGATTCAGGTTCTATTAGCTGGTATCAATCAGACACTCCTATCAAAGGGTATGTCACCGAGATAGCTCCACTTCCTCATCTGATCAAACAGACCTATACCGTTACCTACACATTGGACAATGCAAACCAACATCTCTTCTCGGGCAAGTCCGTTACGGTGTCATCAAAAACAACGGTGGCTAAAGATTCATTCTGTATTCCCTACTCGGCGCTAGTGGGAGAGAAAGAGGAACTACATATCAATGTGGTACGCAATAACGAGGTGGTCTCGACACCCGTTGAACTGAGATCTTTAGATGCTTATCAAGCTTGTATCTCTGGAAATGTGAAAGGCGACGACTACGTAGTAGTGAGCGGATCTTTCTATTTAAAAGATGGTGATGTAGCAGACAAACTTGTACTTAGGGATCTATAGGACATAGAACATGATTAAACTCGCCGAATTCGCCATTCGACAAAAAACGTTTCTGTTGTTTTTTATCACGCTTAGTATCATCGCTGGCATCTATTCTTATTTTGATCTTGGTAAGCTAGAAGACCCAAGCTTTACCGTAAAAACCGCGGTTGTCGTTACCTTATATCCAGGAGCATCGGCTGAACAGGTCGAGAAACAGGTGACCGATACGGTCGAAACCAAGCTGCAAGAAATGGGGGAACTAAATCGGTTACGATCACTGTCTCGCCCAGGCATGTCCATGGTATTCGTAGACCTTAAAGAAAGTCTGAACTCCCAAGACTTACCTCAGCAATGGGACATACTTCGCAGTAAGGTACAAGATGTAAAACTGCAGCTCCCTGCTACAGCGCAAATCAGCCTAGTGCAAGATGAGTTTTCCGAAGTCTATGGCATGTTGTTTGCCATTCATAGCAACGATGCTCAGCCGGAAGAACTTCGTCGTTATTCAGAAGAACTCCAACGTCGTTTAAAAACCATAAAAGGCATTAAGAAAATTGAATTACACGGTGTCCAACCACGTGTGGTCTATATCGACCTTCCCGATGAACGCCTTGCTCAGTATGGCTTGTCTGTAGCTCAAGTTTGGAATCAACTTAATAGTACCAATACCACCTTCGAAACGGGTAAATTCGATGCTGGTTCAGAACGTATTCGAATCCACCAAGGTAGTGAATTTCAATCTCTAGCCGATATTCGTAATCTCGTAATTAAAGGCGGGGTCAGTGAGTTTGGCACTGGGCTTATTCGACTCGGTGACGTTGCAGATGTCACCATGGGCTATCAAACACCAGCACTTACAGAAAACCGCTACAACGGACAAGCTTCGGTCACATTGGCAGTAAGTCCAGTCCCGGGGATTAATGTCGTGTCGTTAGGCGATACGATCCAAGATATTATCAATGACTACCAAGCGAGCTTGCCTCTTGGGGTTGATATCTCGACTATTGCATTTCAACCTGACGAAGTACAAAAAGCTATCGACAACTTTGTCGGCAACCTGTTAGAAAGTGTGGCGATCGTCTTTGTGGTGCTACTGATCTTCATGGGTTTTAAGAGTGCAACAATTGTTGGCGGCAGTCTTCTTCTGACGATACTGTTAACGCTTATCTATATGAACATCAACGATATAGATTTACACCGAGTATCCCTAGGTACGTTTATCTTAGCACTTGGGATGCTAGTAGATAACGCCATCGTTATCACTGACATGATGATCGCAAAGTTAAATAAAGGTGTTGAGCGAACACAAGCGGCGTTAGACTCTGTTAAGGAAACTGGTGTTCCTTTATTGGGTGCGACTCTTATCGCCATCATGGGAGCAAGTCCAGTTCTATTCTCGAAAACGGACGCTGCCGAATTCGCAGGCTCAGTATTTTATATCATAGCGTCTTCACTCATACTCTCTTGGCTTGTTGCTATGACATTCACCACTCTCATGTGTTGGCTGTTCATCAAACCTAATTCAGAAAGCAGCGAAGACAAAATGGCTCGCTACAAACAATGCGTAAACTGGACAGTCGATAATCCCAAAAAAGCGCTAGCAGCATTGATTCCATTAATTGCGGTTACCGCAATGGCTGTTCCGTACATTGCTATTAACTTTATCCCACAATCAGATCGCCCAATTGTATTCTTCGACTATTGGCTACCTAATGGAGCCAAAGTAGAACAAACCTCAATAGACATGAGGAAAATGGAATCCTGGCTGTTACAGCAACCAGAAGTGGAGAGCATCGCCACAGCAATTGGTAGTAGCGTTCCTCGATTCTCTGTGACGGTTGAACCAGAACCGTTTGACCCAGCTTACGGTCAAATACTAATTAACACCAAAGATTACCAATCAATATCTGCACTTGTTGCACGTGGTGATGCTTGGGTAGAGGAGCAGTTTCCTAATGCGGAGCCTCGATTCCGAGCCTTGAAGCTTGCCACCGCTGATAAATACGCGGTCGAAGCTCGCTTCTCTGGTCCAGATGAAGCTGTACTACACCAACTCGCTAATCAAGCTAAAGCCATTATGGCCCAGCACCCTGAAGCGAAGTACGTACGAGACGATTGGCGCCAACAAAGTAAGGTACTGACTCCAATTATTAACCAAGATAAAGCGCGCCGTGCAGGCATCAATCGAACCGATATCGCCTTTGCCATGAAGCGCGCCTCGGATGGCATGCCACTTGGTCAAATGAACCTCAATGATGAGTTAATTACCATTCAGCTTCGTGGTTCTGAACAAACCATGGCATCACTAGAGACATTACCCGTTAAGTCCATTCTTGGATTGCACAGTGTTCCACTAGGGCAAGTTGTGGATGGCTTCGAGTTAAAAGCCGAAGAGAGCATGATTTGGCGTCGTGACCGCGTGAAAACCATCACAGCTCAGGCGGGGGTTGAACGTACCAGCACTCCTGCGAGAGTTAGAAATGCCATTAAAGACCAGATTGAAGCAATTGAGTTGCCACCTGGCTACACAATGACGTGGGGTGGCGAGTATTACGACGAACACAAAGCAGTGTCAGACATTTTGAAGCAGCTGCCTAAAGCACTGCTCATCATGGTGATTATCCTCGTCGCGATGTTTAATGGCTTTAAACAGCCTGTGATTATTCTTTCTACGATTCCATTAGCAGCAACAGGTGCCACCTTTGCCCTACTTGCTTTTGATAAGCCATTTGGTTTCATGGCGCTCATCGGTGCCGTAACGCTCATGGGTATGATTATTAAAAATGGCATCGTGCTCATGGATCAAATTGAACTAGAAAGGCAGAACGGTTTGGGACTTTCCGAAGCCATTAAGTCAGCGACGATTAATCGTACGATGGCTATATCTATGGGCGCATTGACCACGGCCTTGGGGATGATCCCACTGCTCAGTGACCTGTTATTTGATCAAATGGCCGCAACCATTATTGGTGGACTGGCAGCCGCAACGGTGTTGTCACTATTTGTTATGCCAGCTCTTTATCGCTTGGCCTACAAAGAGACACCAACAACAGCAAAATCATCGACACACGGCACTATCGTCGCGTCAGAACAAAAGGCATAAAACATGAAAACGCATCACTCACGTAAATGCCTACTTAAGGCGATAAAACTTGCTCCTTTGACTCTCGCGATAACATTAGCGGGCTGTGCTGTTGGGCCTGATTACACAGAACCAACGATGACTCTATCAAACACTTACTTATATGGTAGTAACAAGCAACAAGCTGAGAACGATTACTGGTGGACAAGCTTTAACGACGACTCACTAAATCAAATGGTACAAGATGTGCAGCGTCAAAATATCCCGCTTAAAATGGCAGCCGAGCGGATAAAAATGGCCAACAGTTATCAATCTGTAGTGAGCTCTTTTAAAGTCCCTACTGTTAACATTGGGGCGGGCTACTTTAACTATCAGTTGAGTAAGAATGATTCCCTATTAGGTCCAGCATTAAACCCTATCGGAGACTCGCTGCCAACTGGCACACCTTTAGACTCCACAACCTTGCTAAATAATCAGCATGATGGCGTGTTTGCTGGCGCTAGCATAGGTTGGGAAATGGATCTGTTTGGGCGTATCGAAAGACAGTCGAACGCCGCCAAGATTCGTGTTGAACAAGCAGAAATCTACCGCAGTGGGCTCAATACCCTAATTACCGCAGACTTGGTGCACAACTACCTACAGTATCGTGGCGCTCAAGAGAGAATGGCGTTGATTGACGCAAACTTGGCCGACCAAACTAAGACATTAGAGCTAGTAAAGAAACTGGTAAAAAGTGGCTATGGCTCTGAACTCGACTTAGCACAAGCTCAAACTATGCTGGCTGCAACTGAGTCGGTTATTCCACAACTGGAAATCGCCCAACAAGTTCATAAACAACGGATGGCAACTCTATTAGGTGAACCTCTTACTCAAGTCGATATTCGCCTTGCTAGCAGTGCTGGTCTGCCAAGTCTAGAAGGTGTTATCCCCGTTGGCCTGCCATCTGATCTTCTAAAACGTCGCCCAGATATACGCATTGCTGAACGTGAAATGGCCGCGTTAAACGAAGAAGTCGCAGCTAGCATTGCCAATCGTTACCCCAAGTTTTTCCTAACTGGAACTCCGGGAGTATCGGCAAGCAGCTTTGATGATTTATTTGATTCTGACTCTGTTGGGTGGGCTGGTGCGGTTGGCGTGAGCTGGAACGTGTTTGATGGAGGAAGAGGCGAAGCACTGGTTGAGTTGAACGAAGCACGCTTTGACGCAGCAGTACTTGGCTACGAACACTCGGTCAACACTGCAATCACCGAGGTCGACTCTATGCTGTTTGCGTATGGGCGAAGCCAGCAAAATGAGCAACGGATTCAAGAAGCACTAAACGCCTCTGACAACGCATTAAGTAAAGCACAATCATTGTACAAAGCAGGCCTTATCAACCATCTTGCATTGCTCGATGCACAACGCCAGCAGCGTATTATGGAAGATAGATTACTAGCGGCAAGGTTGCAGACTGCACAAGTGACAGTAGGAGTCTTTAAATCACTAGGCGGAGATTGGCAGCTTCCTAATTTAGTACCAGAAGACGCTTAACATATTGCATTATGAAAGAACGCGGATGACTGAATCGCCGCGTTCTTTCATTTCGTAAAGTACAACAGTTCATTACTGACAGGCTATCGTGAAAGAATGACACTTAGCTACTTGTCAGTTGAGGTCACTACATCAAAGCGCTCTTGCTTAGCCCGAGAGCGTAAAATCTTCTAGATAATATTTCTCGAATGTTCAGTATTTTCAGAACGATTATTTCGAATTAAAGGAATGGAGTCATGTTATTTCAACGTTAAGTTTTAACCGACTGTAACCATAAATTCGATACCCAGATGAAATATACGGATAGAGTTAATTTCATTTACTTCTGAAAAATATAATGTAGCAAAACTCGTAAAGCAATTTACGCCTCACGAGCTTTCAAAACTCTAAGGTTAACCTATTTGGTTTTGTTCTTTTAACCTCTTTAGCTGGTTAATAGCACTGAACTTAGCACGCGTCTGTACATACTTCGCCAAGGCTCTCTCTTGGATATGAGCCACCCTGATGGCACCAAGTACATTTACCTCCAATGGCGCATCAATCGAAAAAACCATCGTTGGAATATCTGATACAAGGTTGTGATAGCCATTGTTAGCTAGGATATCGCACTCGTAACTCTTACTTATCAAGTTGCAAGATATACAGATATTTACATATTTAAGTTTTCCTATAATAAAGAAGTTAGAGTCATCACTCCCACGCTGAACTTCAGTGAACCCAAACTCCTGCAAAGAAGCAGTAATCGTTTCAGTATGCTGTTCAACGAAAGAACTCATAATTTTTCCCTTTGCTTGGCACAAAAACGGTACCTTATTTGATACCACGCTTTATCCTGACGGGCAGTGGCTTGCTCTACGGCCTTCTTCCAGTAAATAGATGCTTCATTAAATTGACGCTGTCTCTCTAACTTTGAAGCGGTCTCTGCATACTTCTCAATATCAGTCAAAATTAAACCCTCAGCTAAATATAGATTGGGGTACCTTTGTCAAAGCAGTAGCCTTGATATCCCCAAAAGAATCGATTTAAGCCAACTAACATTTTGAATATCGACGTAGACTCAACATGTTCCATGATTATTTTTTCCGGCCTTACCTGTGCGAAGGTTTCAAGCATATCCACTTCTCTTGCCGAACTGGGAGATTGAATTTTGATGAACTCGTATAAGTTCATATCCAATTCATTAGCACGAAAGTCCGACTTGTAAATATCGTAATCATCCGCTGCCGTCACTATGCCATTCTGTTTTAGCAGAGTAAGCCCCTCTATGATTCGTACGCATCTGCCACACACGTTTCGTTCAGTCATTTCCACAACTAGCCCAATTTGTTTTTCTAATAGATAGCTATTTAACTCAATAAGTCTCGCTAACAAGGTAATATCACATAGATTGCTTCGCTCTATGTTGAGAAAGATATACTTCCCAGACCAATCACATTCAAACCTACCATTCTCAACGGCGACTTTTATTCGTTCTAGCAAATAATTAGCTGATGATGAAAACGTTAAGTCACTATGAACATTGGGGCCAAGCAAAGTTTCTCGACTTCTTATTTGGTCAATTAGAACCTCATACCCTATACATTGCTCACTTGCACTATATATACCTTGCATTTTGTACTGGTAATTTGCGCTGCTATGCTTGATTCCTTTAATAAATCTGTCAATTTGCACACACATAAATGGCGTTCTCCCCTTCTACGAGTGCGTAGCCTACGCCCCGTATGCTTATAATCCTTATATTTTTATCTGCCAGATTCCTTCTCGTGCAGTACACCAATTGGAGCAAACTACTTTCGCTTATTGGTTCTCCGTCCCAAACAAAATCAACAATCTCATTTTTCGATAGAACCACACCTTGAGGTGTTTGGTTTAAGCAGCAAAGCATTCTTAAACATGTCTCACTCCATACTCGATTGCTTTTTCGGTCTATTACTTTGTTCTTTCTCTTCTCTAATTGAAGATCAAACCGGTACTCAATATTCTTAATTCGAATACAGTTAAAACATTCAAGACTTTTAAGACATTCCATTAGTTACTCCCCCGTAAGCGAAAATGCTAACAAACAGACCAACTGACATGACGTTTAATGATTATTATTATTTAGAGCAAGAATTCTATTTTAGGGCAGGAACAAAGTGCGAGTTAAAAATAAACACAGATCACATTACACCACCACACTAATAACATTAAAATCAATAGCAGCTCAATTTAAACCAATGTTAGAACAAAAGGTAATGGAGTGTCGGAATAAGTAATATTACGTCATAGAGAAATAAAAACTTCCGTATGGAATGCTGAATAATTAACAGTTAATAGCCTAAGAAAAATTAAAAATAGTCCACATTCACCATAAGAACTATGTATTCTGGTAAATATAATGTTCATATTTGGATATATATAACCACATGGTGTCATGTAAAAACTAAAGATCATTGAGGGCGAGCCGTACTTCTCAGCGTTTTTGAAGGGGAACTTTGCCAAAAAAGAACGGCATAGTTAGTTATTTGAAGAGTATCTAAGTTATGTGAATTATGGTTATCTATCTTGGGGATAACAAATAAATCACGGTTAGGCTTAAAACAGTTACTATTTGGAACATGAGTTTTTTACATACGAAAAAGCCCGCTTCAGAGAAGCGGGCTTTCGAAAATTTGGTGGGTCCGGGCGAACTCGAATCGCCGACCCCTACCATGTCAAGGTAGTACTCTAACCAACTGAGCTACGGACCCAAATTTTGTGTTCCCTTTGAATCGTGATTCAAAGTGAGGATGGTGGGTCCGGGCGAACTCGAATCGCCGACCCCTACCATGTCAAGGTAGTACTCTAACCAACTGAGCTACGGACCCATCGTCTTTGGAACGAGATGGATATTAACGAGAGATACCAAGCTGTGCAAGTAGATTTTTGTGTTTTTGGTATCGTTTGGCTTAGAAGCCATCAATTCGACTCTTTTTTATGCTTTTAACCAGTAAAAATGTGAATTACATCAGTTTGTTGAACCTAATGGTACTACGTATTTATTCCTCATCATCGAAAACGACGTTGTAGTTTTCGGTGTATTGGCACAATGGTTGACGACTACAAGTAAAGAAACGTCGTCCTTTGAAATCACCCTGCGTTGCCGTCTTTATCGTCATAGGGCTACCACAGCGTTTACAGAAACGGACTTCTTTTTCGGGTTCAATAAGATCAATATGTGCAGCAAGCAAACGTCTTATCTTACTGACTTGGTAGCTCAACTTAACAGATGCACCTATGAGTGGGATATTTGCAGATTTACACACTTGCATAATCAGCTTTTGACGTTCAACTTTGCCTTTATCCAACTTTTGACCGTTGTCGTACTCGATCACGACTCTGGGTTGCATCGTTCTCGGATCGCAAATAACAAAATCGAAGTAGCTTTTGGCAATCACGTTATTAGCAATGAACCATTGCTTCTTATTACTAATGTTCTGAGGAGTCACTACATTAGCCATGCTGACCTTAGTTAAGATGACACCATGCTCCCCTACAGCTTCTTTTAATGCATTATAGAAAGCTGTTTGTGCCGAAGAGAGAATTGGTCCCTTCACTTTGTACTGATACGATCTTGTGTCTTCCTGCTTTACAAAGTATTTCTGAGCAACAAGGAACAACCCCACCAGTAACGCTAATACAATGAATATCTCAAACATTGACGCAGTAATACCTAGAATTAATGAACATGTTCGTTTCCAGAGTATTCGCAATAGGATATAGATGCAATCATTGTAAGCTGAACTCTGATTTTTGTCGTATATTCTATTTAGAAAGAGTCAGTTAGGTATTAAAAGGAGTCTACCTTGATAAAAACAATTCTTCGCTATTTTGTGGTGAGCTTACCACTGTTGTTACTCGGTTGTACTGGCATTCCCGACAAAGTACAGCCCGTTACAGGTTTCGATCTCGACCGCTATCTTGGCAGATGGTATGAGGTGGCTCGACTGGACCATAGCTTCGAGCGGGGGCTAGACAATGTGTCCGCTACCTACTCATTGAATGACGATGGCTCTGTAAAAGTGCTAAATCGTGGTTGGGACACGAAAGAGCAGGAATGGTCGGAAGCGGAAGGCAAAGCAAAATTTGTCTCGTCACCCGATATCGCGCACCTTAAAGTGTCTTTCTTCGGACCTTTTTATGGAAGCTATGTAGTCTATTATTTAGAACCAGATTATTCTGCTGCACTAGTCAGTGGCTACAATTCCGATTACTTTTGGATTTTATCGAGAACACCTACCATCAAGGAAGCAAAGTTAGACCAGTATTTGAAAATCGCTTATGAAGCCGGATTCGACACATCGGCGCTTATCTTCCCTAAACACGATAAGCCTAAGCAAAATTAACGCGCAGTCAGCACGGACTTAAACATCCCTTTAAGTTTGATTTTCGTTACCCGCCAATGAGTCACTGGTCTCATTGGCGCGGTGTCAAGAATATGCTCTTTTGCACGCTCATCAAAAACCACAGGGCCTCGGTGCGCCAACAGAATCTGCTCAGCGTTTAAGTTGTACACTTTCTCCACTGATCTTCGATATTGATTTGGATGAAATATAGGAAATGGTGCGATGAGATGCTGCTTCACTTGCACCATTAAGTCCGCAACATAAACAATCGACTCATTAGGGTTATAGACCGAGATATCTCGGTCTGTGTGACCCGGCGTGTCAAGTATTTGCCAGTCAGCAAATAACGGTACAGTATCACCATCAATCAGTTGGTAATCCGCATTTAATGCCTTGTTGTACCATAGGTTTTTTCTAGGTTGCCCTAACCGCTTCGCCATATACCAAGCCAACACTAAGTCTGTAACATGCATCAAAAAGCCATCTATCCCGGAATACCAATCACGCTCTTTCGCCGCAGAGACAATTTTAGCTCCTGTAATAGCTTTGAGCCGATGAGCAGCTCCAGCGTGGTCTGGGTGCATATGGGTCACGACGATAACTTTTAAATCAGAAACTTGCCTCTGTAAATCATCGGTGATAAAACGCAGTATAGTGCCCACGTCAGCTCGGCTTGCACCGTCTAACAAGAGCAATTTATCTGGGTACTCAACCAAATAGATTTGTTGTATATATCCTTTAATTTGATGAATCTTCATCTTTCACTGACTGGTCTGATGTCTTTTCACCAAGATAGCCTTCAGGTAACATTTTTGCAACATAAACATCATTCATCTATGTTGAATTGATAAGTGTCTAGGAATATTTATGAGCACATTAATTGCGGGTCATCGCGGTGTTGCTGGAACCCATCCAGAAAACACCCTAGCAAGTATTCAAGCAGCAAAAAGAGCGGGCCTCACCTGGGTTGAAGTGGATGTTCAACCGACTAAAGATGACATACTAGTGGTTTGTCACGACCACACTATTAACCGATGCAGTAATGGCACTGGCAGAATCGATGAATTAACATTCGAACAACTTAGTCAGTTCGACTTTGGGTCATGGAAAGCACCACAGTTTGCTGGTGAGCGACTGATGAGCTTCGATGAATTACTCAATTACTGTCAGACTAACCAGCTGAGCATCAATATTGAGGTCAAGGTTGATAAACATGATGCGGAGCACGTCGTTGCTCTACTTGCAGAACGGCTCAATGCCTGTGAGATAGACCGAAATCAGTTGCTTATCTCAAGTTTTAGTCGTGAGGTAATGCTTGCACTGTATCAAGCAAAACTTGGCGTGCGCCTAGGTGTGCTAGGTAACCGGCTTAATAACCGTCTTTTAAAAACTATTGATGAGGTAGAGGCATTCAGCTGCCATCTCAATTATCGTTGGCTTACCCAAAAGCACATTAGAACGTTGCGAGAGCGTGGCTTACAGATCTGGTGCTATACCGTTAATAACCCGAAATCTTTTAAGCATTTACAACAAGTTGATGCAATTTTCAGTGACTACCCGCAGCGATTTATGAACTTACTTTAGTGGGCTTCATTGACGCAACCATATAGTCAATAAATGCTCGTCTTCGGGCGGGCATGAACTTTGACTGGGGAAATTGCATCACTATTTCCCCTTGATACCGAGAATTAATATGCCATTCCGGTAACACCTGTAAGACGTCACCTTCTCTCAAAGCTTTTTCCACCACAAATTCTGGGAAGATACCAATACCAATTCCACTTTTCACTGCATTTAACCGCATCTCGGAGTGGTTAACTGAGTAACGGCCGTCAACTTGAACTTTAACGTTTTCTCCATCCTTGTTGAAAAGCCATACATTATCGTTTGGTTGTTCATTGAGAAATAAGCAATTGTGATTCAATAAGTTATTTGGATGGAACGGAATACCATGCTCTTGAAGGTACGATTTGCTCGCACACAGCACGGCTTTGATTTCACCAAGTGTTTTTGCTACCAAATTTTCTCTTGGGAAGTGTGTCAGCTCGAAAACGATATCTAGGTTGTGACCAAAAGGGTCAACGAACTCATCACTAACCAATAGGCGAAGTTTTACCTTCGGGTACAAATCGAGAAACGGCAGCATTAATGGCTCTAAAATGTGGCGACTGAAAGCTTTGGGAGCTGAAATCCTTAGTTCGCCTTGGGCTTCTCCCCCTTCCTGACTGGCAATATTGGCGATATCAGAAGCAGACTCCATGATTTTCTTACTGAACTCGTACACTACCTTGCCAGTGTCCGTTGTTACCTGTTTTCTCGTTGTTCGTTCAAGTAGATCAGCATTAAGCGCAGCCTCAAGTCGACTTATTTGGCGGCTTACTCCTGATGGCGTCATACCCAACCTCTGCGAGGCGGCGGTGAAGCTCCCAGCTTCAACAACTGTCACAAACGCAGCAATATCCGGCAAAAGTGCCATGAGTTTATTTGTGTCCATCAGTCATAAGTCCTATGCATTTCGGAAGTATTATCACTTTGTTATTCATAAGTTAGCATATCGATAGAATTATTCACAAAAAATATTTAAGAGCAATTACAAATGGATAGGAATTACGCACAAAGTTTCACAGTGAATTGGGCGGTTATAGGGTTACTCGCGGTATCAATCGTCTGGGGTACCAGTTACGGAACGTCAAAACAGGTTCTTCAAACACTTAGTGTCCCACAACTATTGTTCGCCCGTTTCGCTTTAAGCTGTGCCGTACTAGTCGTAATCCTATATAAGAAAAAGCTCTTCATTGAATTTACTAACAACGCAATTGGCTATTTAAAAGTAGGATTACTTACTGGTGCTATCTTGAGCTGCATATTCATTACCGAAACATGGGCTGTGATGCTCGCTCAAGCAGGACAAGTTGCTGTCCTCATCAGTCTCTGTATCCTGTTCACTCCATTCTTGGAAAAGGTATGGCTTAAGGTTTCATTGCCTAAAGGCTTGGTAGGATACTGTTTTATAGGGGTGGTAGGTGTCGCTTTGCTTTCCAACGTGACTCAACAGGACTTTACCTTCAATTTGGGAGTCGCATTAGTTCTAATCGCAGCCGTACTCAGAGCGATCATGGTTGTTACCTGCCGAAAAGCCTTCACGGGACACGAGTTGAATACCGAACTGATTACTTTTATTCAACTCTCGGTTGTTACTGTCGTAAGCTTGTTATTAATGTTCAAAGAAGGGTCGGCTACCCAGTTTACAACAACTATGATGCAACTTGATTGGGTCACCTCGAGTTGCTTAATATACCTTGCTTTAGGTTGTACCCTTATGGCGTTTTTCCTGCAGAACTACGCCGTCAAGTTTCTTCACGCAAGTCAAGCATCACTTTTGATGGGCACAGAGCCACTATTTGGGTTGATTTTCGCGGCAATTTTCTTGCAAGAGCAACTTACAAACCTTCAATGGTTGGGTAGTTTTCTTATCATTTCCACCACTGTTGCAGCTTGTTACCAATTTTCTAAGCACAAACAGCCTTGATGTCAGTCGATTTACCTAAAATGCGGCACTTTTTTTGATTTACCTCAGGTCTAGCACGTAAACATAGGGTGTAAAGTGAGTGTCCCTGTTTCATAACGTGAAGTAATCCTATGACACTAGTAAATACCGACCGCCTTGTTAACCACTTCTTTGATCTTGTTAAAATCGACAGCGAATCTGGCAATGAAAAAGCCATTGCTGAAGCTATTGCTGAACAGCTGGGTGAGCTAGGTTTCGCCGTAAGCAAACTTCCTGTACCAGAACAGTATACCAATGGGTTTAATGTATATGGTCGCCTTGAAGGTACGCTTGACGGTAGCATTGTATTCAGTGCTCACATGGACACAGTAACTCCAGGTATTGGCATCGAGCCAATCATTGAAGACGGTATTATTCGCTCAAAGGGCGATACGATTCTTGGTGGAGACGACAAGTCTGGTATTGCAGCAGTAATGGAAGCGGTACGTTGCCTTAAAGAGCAAAACCGTGAACATAAAACTATCGAAGTCGCTTTCACCGTTCACGAAGAAGGTGGCCTGTTCGGTTCGGAACACTTCGATATGTCCTACATCCAATCAAACAACGCGATAGTACTTGATACTGGTGGCCCAATCGGAACCATCGTAACGGGTGCTCCGGGCCAACAAAAAATTGTTGCTAAAATCAAAGGTCGCCCAGCTCACGCAGGTCTAGCTCCCGAAGAAGGCATCAGCGCAGCAATGGTTGCCGCAGATGCTATCGCAAACATGAAGCTGCTTCGCATCGATTCAGAAACTACAGCAAACATCGGTTCTGTTAACGGTGGCCAAGCAACTAACATCGTAATGCCAGAGCTAACTGTGGTTGCCGAAGCACGTTCACTAAACAGCGACAAGCTAACCGCTCAAGTTAAGCATATGGTTGATACTTTCCAAGCGTCGGCTGAGAAATTCGGTGCAGAAGTCGAGATCGAATCAACACGTGCCTACGACGCTTTTGTTATCGCAGAAGACGACGCACACGTTCTGAAGGTTAAACAAGTCTTTGAAGCAAACGGCATCGAAGCCAACACAAAACATACTGGTGGTGGTAGTGACGCGAACAACTTCAACGGTAAAGGTCTAACAACTGTAAACCTTTCTACTGGTATGGCAAAAGTTCATACTACTGAAGAGTACATCGCTATTGACGATATGGTGAAAATCACTGACTTCGTTATTGGCTACGTAAC
This sequence comes from Vibrio sp. La 4.2.2, assembly GCF_027586995.1. Taxonomy (NCBI): domain Bacteria; kingdom Pseudomonadati; phylum Pseudomonadota; class Gammaproteobacteria; order Vibrionales; family Vibrionaceae; genus Vibrio; species Vibrio sp. La 4.2.2. The sequence goes on along the minus strand of NZ_JAPPTJ010000005.1, from coordinate 510,902 downwards.
GGCTTAAATCTAGCAATAGAACTTAGCGCTGCATTTCACACCTGTGGAATGCAGCGTTTTTTATAGCCCCTCATATTCATCAATGGCTGCACGAGCTTCCACTAAAGTACAACCCGACTCATGCATCAATTCTGCAATGGTTACTTCAGGGTTTCGCTCTAATACTTGTTGAATGGGTGACTTATACTCCGATAACACTTTCTCTATCGCAACCGATATCCAACCTACTCTGGCATCTAATGCGAACGACGCCAGTTGTTCTTTGCGACCAGTAACGAGCCAATTGCGTGAGCGGCGGATGCGTTTGAGCGTGCATCCGGATTGGGAAGCGCTTGCGATAACCTGTGCTTTATCCTCAACTCGATGGACGAAGCTATTAAGACGAACTGATATTAAAAGCCGCGATTTTTCCAAAACTGACCTTCATCTCTTGCTGTTACTTTGAACTTCTTCTCCGCAACCACACGTCCTTGCATTTCAAGTACCATGCGCCACTCCCCTAGATTGCTTTCAAAGCCATCGATAGGGTGAAACAGCTGAATGGTGTCCCCCAGATAGAAGTCCCAATCATTACTGCCGATATGCTCTTCACCATCAAAAGGTTCCAACACCTGCCCTTTCTTACCAAGGATGCCAGGATGGTAAATACAGTATCGAACGCGCTCCCCTTTGGCCTTTTTGATATTAACAATAAAGCCAAATTCAATGTGCTCATCGGCTGGCACTATGGTGGTGAAATCTTGAATTTTAGGCAGCTCTTTAGAGCCGGAATCCCAAGTGGAATAAATACCATAAGACGTCATTTCGATGACGGGTGAACGTTTAGCCATTGTCCCATTGAGCCTTTAATTTGATCAGCGTTATTTGATACATCATTATCACGACACTGCGCTACATTTCATGCGTTCAGTCTTGCCAGCGAGCACGCATTTTAGCAATGACAGCATCACTAACTCCATGGATATTTTGGTATTTACCGTTACAAACGATAATTTCCAAATCCGCATTGAATTGCTGCGCTAGCGTTTTATACGCCTTCATTTCCCAACGTCGCACGAAGGTATTTGCCACTACTACATTCTCACCTTTGGCAAGAGCCAGTTCGACCTGCTTCTGGCACCACAAATGTGCTTGTTCAATCAAGTCAGGATCATAGCAGTAGTCTCCGTGAACATTAACAAAATACATGTCGGCTTCGAAATGTTGTGCATCATATGTCTTTGCTAACGTTGTTTTTCCTGAGCCAGGTAAGCCACGGATTAGCGTCAATTTCAATTGCTGGTACCTTCAAACATATAGAACCAAGCATTGTACCCAATTTCAGGCTCAGTACACGGTTTGATTCGTTGGTCATACTCGAATTGAACTAAAATTAACTATCGACAAGCAAAAACGTTTGCGTTAACTTTAGATGTATAGACGTCCAGATGACCAAACATTAGCTTAGGGAGAAAGCTGTGCCAATTAAGATTCCCGATCAACTGCCTGCATCCAACGTATTGAGAAACGAAAATATCTTCGTGATGTCGGAGACGCGTGCTGCCACGCAGGAAATTCGACCACTCAAAGTACTGATCCTCAATTTGATGCCAAAGAAAATTGAAACGGAAACCCAGTTCCTAAGATTGCTTTCGAATAGTCCACTACAAGTTGATGTCGAGCTGCTGCGCATTGATGACAGACCAAGCAAGAACACACCAACGGAACACCTAGATACCTTCTACCGTCAGTTTGAAACGATCAAAGATCGTAACTTCGATGGACTTATTATTACCGGAGCACCACTCGGTCTAGTTCAATTTGAAGACGTGATTTACTGGGAACATCTGCAAACCATTATGAATTGGGCCAACAAGCACGTGACCTCTACCTTGTATGTGTGCTGGGCGGCTCAAGCGGGACTGAAGCTGTTATTCGACCTGCCGAAAAGAACTCGCAAAGAGAAATTGTCCGGTGTTTACCACCATACTATTCAGCATCAATACCACCCGCTACTGCGTGGTTTTGATGATTCTTTCCTTGCCCCCCATTCGCGCTATGCGGATTTCTCGCCCGAGTATCTGGAGTCACATACGGATCTAGATATCCTAGCGACCTCAGATGTAGCAGGTGTCTACCTTGCGGCAACCAAGGACAAACGAAATGTATTTGTGACAGGTCACCCTGAGTACGACTCACACACTCTACACGGCGAGTATGTCCGTGACCTTGGTGAAGGTATGGAGCCCGCAATTCCGGTCAATTATTATCCGAACAACAACCCTGATAATAAACCTATTGCGAGCTGGCGAAGTCATGGGCACTTATTGTTTGCCAACTGGCTCAACTACTGTGTATACCAGCAAACGCCTTACGATTTGGAACACTTCAGTGCAGATGCGTTTACCACAGACGAGTAAGGCAGTCTTGCGACCTACTTTCTAAATCCTATTGCGGCAATATCTACCTATCTCCCCAGCTATTGGGGAGATATCATCTGCTTTCCTACGATTTTACTTCGCCAATAACGCTACTTTTTTCAAAAAGCTATCACGCAAGTGTTCTTGGTCGTATTCCAAATGATAGGTATTGTGAAAGCCCACTTTCAGCTCTACACCATTACCTCTCATATACACGTTATAACCATCATAATCTGAGAACGCTTCAACACCGCCATAGATCTTGCCAAACTCTGTATCAGCGCCATGTTCCATTATGTTGTCGTAGGCTTGAAGTACTTTTCCGGGGTCCAGTTCGTTTTTCATCGCTGCCTCCTAATAAACAAAGCCACACTAAAAGTGTGGCTTATGAATATGCAGAGCGCCAATTTTATCCGACTATTGCGTGAGCTGTCCGATCTTATTCATCACGTAGAACTCGACGTAAAATTTTACCTACGTTGGTTTTTGGCAGCTCATCTCTAAACTCAATTACTTTAGGGATCTTGTATCCTGTGAGGTGTTGACGACAGTGCTTTTTAATGTCATCAACGGTAACTGGACCACTAGTCACTACGATTAACTTGACGCGTTCCCCAGCTACATCATCAGGCACGCCTACCGCTGCAGCCTCAACAATTTTCGAGTGTAGCGTCGCTACCTCTTCAATTTCCGTTGGGAACACATTGAATCCAGAAACCAAAATCATATCTTTCTTACGGTCTTCGATATAAAAGATACCGTCTTCGTCCATACGACCAATATCGCCCGAATACAACCAGCCATCTTTGGTTAAGATAGCGTTGGTTTCCGCTTCTTGCTTCCAATAGCCTTTCATTACTTGGTCACCACGGATTTGAATCTCTCCGACTTCATTTACACCCAGTGGCTGACCGTTTTCATCTACGATACGCAGTTCGGTACTTGGCAAGGGCACTCCTACCGCAGGCACGTAGGACTGCTGCGTATGAACACCACCTGCGACTACAGGCGAGCATTCCGTCAAACCGTAGCCTTCAATGATTGGCATCCCTGTAATCTTTTGCCATTCGTCTGCGATGTGTTTTTGAGTAGCCATGCCACCAGCAATGGTGAACTCAGCATTGGAGAAATCCAACTCTCTAAATTTGGCGTGATTGTTCAATGCAGCAAATAACGTATTAAGACCAAATATCATCGTGAACGGATATTTACTTAAGTCATTGACAAAACTATTCAAATCACGAGGATTCGTGATCAAAAGATTGCTACCACCCATGTACATCATCAACATCATACTGACTGAATTGGCAAAGATGTGGTAAAGCGGTAAAGGAGTTACCGCACGCTCTTTGTCTTTCGAGGTTCTAGGACCGAAATGGCCATAGACTTGCAGCACGTTCGCAATGATGTTTCTGTGGGTTAGCATTGCGCCTTTCGCAAGACCTGTGGTGCCGCCAGTGTACTGCAGATAAGCAAGGTCACTGCTTTCAATCACAGGAGGGTTAAAGTCCATACGTTTACCGTCAGTAAGCGCACGTCTCAATGAAATCGCCCCTGGCAAATGGTACTTAGGCACCATTTTTTTCACGTACTTAACCACAAAATTCACTAGCGTTCGTTTATGTGGTGCAAGTTCATCACCAATGCTCGTCAAGATGACATGCTTGATGCTGGTCTTAGCAACCACCTGTTGTAAGCTGTTGCCAAAGTTAGTCACTGCCACAATGATCGTTGCACCCGAGTCACGCAACTGATGCTCAAGTTCTCTTGGCGTATAAAGTGGGTTGACGTTAACCACAACAAGTCCTGCCTTCAATGCACCAAGAATGGTGATCGGATATTGCAGTAAGTTCGGCATCATCAGAGCAATTCTATCGCCCTTTTTCGCCCTAAGTTCGTTCTGAAGATAGGCAGCAAAGGCATCACTTTTCTCGTTTAAATCGCGATACGTGAGTGAATGTCCCATGTTGACAAACGCTGTGTTGTCCGCGAATTGCTCGAACGGCTTAACGAACATCTCATTGATGTTGGTGTATTGGTCGATATCGACAAACTCAGGAACATCATCGGGGTACGTCTTTAACCAAGGTTTGTTATTTGTGCTCATTGCTATTACACCTATTTATTTTGTCTCGAGTACTCTAACGAAGTTCACACAATAGATATAGATTAGAGTCATTATTCTATCTTAAATGGCTACTTTATAAGCAAAATGATTTGCACGCACTTCACAACCATCATTGAGTTTTGACGATTCGCTCGCACAGTTACCCCGTTTTCCTACGTTAGTTCCGGCATCTACTTATGATGATCGAAACAAAATCACAGTATGACATTTAGGAATTTGGGACAGAACTATGAAAATCCATACTCATATCGTAATGCTCGCATCGATGACATTAAGTGGTTGTGTTACCGTTCATGAGGATAATAGCAATGCTCAACACAGCCCCATAGATATGGCTGATACACGTATTGCTTTGGGTCTTAACTACGTCAAACTTGAACAGTATTCCAAAGCACGTCAAAGCTTAGAAAAAGCCATGAAATATGCACCCCACTACTACAAAAGCAGTTTGTCTTTAGCGTACTATCTCGATGTAGTCGGAGAAGTTGATAGAGCGGCAGAGCTATACAAGAAAACACTTGATGAACATCCAAACAACGGCAAGGTTTACAATAACTATGGTACTTTTTTGTGTAAGCAAGGGGAATTTCAAAGGGCTGATGTCTTATTTAATCAAGCGATCGACAAGCCTAATTATTATGCTGTCGCCGAAACCTATGAAAATGCGGGGTTATGCGCTCTAAAAGCGCGAAAAAGTCATCAAGCCAAATACTATTTCAGCAAGTCAGTTGAACACCAACCGCTGCGTCCAATCTCTAGTTTGCAATTAGCGGCGTTAGAAATAGAACAGGACCAATTGCATCAAGCTCGATTGAGATTGCTCGACTTTAGCCAACGTTATGGTTATCAGCGAAACAACCTCGTGTTATTAATCGAGCTTGAGCGAAAATCGGAGAACTGGATGTTAGTCAACAAGTACCAAGCGCTGCTTGAGCAAGTTAACGTATTAAAGTAGTGCTTTGACCCTATCTTGTCTTTCTTCTGCCGACATGAACGTCCATGCCAAGAAACGACTTTTCTTCTGCCCTTGTGCCATTTCTTGAATCACAATTTCAGAGACACCTAGTTTTTCTAGACGCTTTCTAAGTGGGCGGATATTGTCTTTTTTGGACAGTAAGGTGCTAAACCAAATCACTTGTGATGCAAAGTCTTTACTTTCCTGAGCCATATTGAGGACAAATGCTTCCTCTCCTCCGGGACACCACAGTTCTGCATTTTGTCCGCCAAAATTGAGCTTCCCATTCAACTTGGTTGCACCGGACTGACCACGCGACTTTTGGTTTTTCGAGAGATTGTTGTTTTTTCGCTCTGTGCCTTTTTGCGCGTCTTCCATCGATTTATGGAAAGGCGGATTGCAAGTGGTCGCGACGAAGAAATCATCAGGAGCAATCACACCAGCAAAGATATGATTGCTGTTTTGCTGATGACGAATCTCAATTTTCCGCGCCAGTTTGTCGTTATTATTGACGATTTCTTTGGCACAACTCACCGAGACAGGGTCGATATCCGACCCTATCCAATTCCAGTGATGACGCGTCGCACCAACAATCGGATAGATGCAGTTTGCGCCAGTGCCAATATCAAGCGCTTTAACCTTAAGACGAGCTTTCTCAGACTGCTCTCGCATTAAGTCATATTGCAGCCACTCATTAAGTCGATGTACATAATCTGCTCTGCCGGGGATAGGAGGACACAAGTAACTCTCAGGAATGTCCCAAAAGTTTATACCATAGTAGGCCTTGAGCAGAGCGCGATTGAGGAGCTTAACCGAAGCAGGATCAGAGAACATAATCGTCGCCTCCCCTTTAGGATTGCTGATAACATAGTCCTTCAGTTCAGGGAGTGCCTGCGTGAGCTCTACAAAATCGTAGCGTCCATGGTGTAAATTGTCTTTGTGAAGACCCTCAGCATGACGCTTAACTAGCGTGGTTTCTGAGCTCACCTTTTTGTTCTTCTTAGTGTGACCCGATTTGCTCTGAGCACGTTTATTGTTGTCGGGCTTCATGCTTAAGTTCCTGATAGATCATAAATAGGCGCGCATCGAACTCTAACTGGTGATAGTCAGGCTCCATATGACAGCATAATTGGTAAAACGATTTGTCGTGCTCTTTTTCTTTGATATGAGCAAGTTCGTGCACCACTAGCATCCGCAACAACGGCTCCGGCGCATGCTTAAACACGCTAGCAATGCGAATTTCGTTCTTAGATTTTAGCTTGCCGCCATGAGAGCGGGACACATAGGTGTGCAAACCAAGCGCGTTATTTATCAAGTGAATTTTGTTGTCCCAAATGACTTTTGAAATCGGCGCTGTTTTTTTCATGTAGCGCTGCTTGATATCCATGGTGTAGTCGAATAAGGCTTTTTCACTTTGGATTTGATGACGTTCGGGATAACGCTTTTCAAACCACGTGACAAAACGTCCGCTTTCTATTAGTGAAGATACTTGTTCAATAAGGTTTTGCGGATACCCCGCAATGTATTTGAGACTACTATTCATCCGCTTTTAGCGCATCCTAGGTTAAGTTTGTCGCCATTCTATAGAAGTCCCTTTTTGAAAGCCATAAGATGGTTCTGCCAATCTAACTGCTCTAAACCAACAAGCAAAAAAGCAGCCGAAAGCTGCTTTTTGATTATTAGTGTCATGGTTAACGATTAAATGGGTTCAATATAATCCACAACCTCCAGACCAAAGCCAGACAGCGAGTGGTATTTTTTGTCTGCCGAAGACAGGAGATTCATCTTGGAGACACCGAGGTCAGCAAGGATCTGGGAACCAACTCCTACCTGTCGTGATGAGCTGGTTTTCTTGCTTTGTGGGTAGTTTTCCCCTTGGTCTAACGCCTGATAACGTTTTACTTTTGCTATCTGCGACTCGGTACTATCCTGCCCTTCTAGGATCACCAATACCCCTCCTCGATCAGCAATGGTGGCCATGGCTTTGTTTAGTGTCCATGATGATTGAGATTCGCGAGTAGAGAACAGCACATCTTGGAAAGTGTCTTTCACATGAACTCGAACGTTAGTCGGCTGCTCATCAATACTCCCCTTCACCATGGCGTGATGAATTTGGTTATCCACGGTATCTTTATAAGTCACCATTGAGAACTCACCAAATTCTGTCGGGATCTGACAGCTTGCAACGCGTTTAATGGTCGTTTCTGTCGCGTTTCGGTATTCGATAAGATCGGCAATCGTCCCTAGTTTAATGCCGTGCTTTTCAGCAAACACTTCCAATTGCGGACGTCGAGCCATCGTGCCGTCGTCATTGAGGATTTCAACGATAACTGAAGCTGGCTCGTGACCAGCTAATCTCGCTAAATCGCAGCCTGCCTCTGTATGCCCAGCGCGAACCAACACCCCGCCATCTTTGGCCGCCAACGGGAAAATATGCCCCGGTTGTACTAAGTCTTGAGGTTGCGCACCTTTGGCAACAGCAGCCTGCACAGTCACTGCTCGGTCCTCAGCAGAAATACCAGTCGTGACACCTTGCGCTGCTTCAATCGATACGGTAAACGCGGTTGCCCAAGGCTCAGTAGGATTTTGAACCATAGGGAACAAATTTAACTCTTGGCAACGCTGCTGCGTTAATGTGAGACAAATCAGCCCTCGACCATGGGTTGCCATAAAGTTGATATCTTGGGCTGAGATACACTCAGCCGCCATCATAATATCGCCTTCATTTTCACGATCTTCATCATCCATTAGGATGACCATTTTTCCTTGTTTATAGTCTTCAATGACATCTTTGATACAGCTAATTGGCATAAGAAAACCTATGTTATTGTTCGGCAAGTTGTTGAATGTAGGACACGCTAGATTGTAGTGCTGCTACAATGTTTTCCATACTTTCTGGCGAGCGCCCACGAATTGGGAAGGTGTCTTTGCGTCGATACATACGCAGGGGCTTTTCAATACTGAATGGCAGTTGACGGTTAGCAAGCGTCTGGATAATTGGCTCAAAGTTAATTACCCCCTGCCCTAGCGCTGGGAACGTAAACTTGTCATCATGAATTTGCACATCTTTAATGTGGAAATGCTGACAGAAAGGCAACGCCATCTTAGCTTCTTCACTCGGGCTTAAATTGGGTACAAGAGAGACTGAGTTACCCGGATCGAAATTTAGCGCTAACGCATCATGATTAACTTCTGAAAGCATTCGAACACCATCGTGAGCCGTCGCAAACGCATTAAAGTTATGATCACCACCATTCTCAATGCAGATGACACAGCCCTTGTCTTTGGCGTATTCCGATAACACTTTAAGATTGGTGATAATGGTTGCACGATCGGCAATGGGACCAGTACAGGTATTAAGGTAAGTCACTCCTAGATGATGAGCAAAATCGATTCTCATCATAAAGTCATCTATCGCACTCGGTGCCGCCAAATTCATGGTACAGCCCAGCGCATCTGATTTAAGTTGCTCTTTCTCTAAAAGAGACAATAAGTATTGAGCATGGCTCTCGGAGAACATGTCACTATCAAGTTGACCAACATAGCCTTGGTTGAAGGCAAATTCGACTTTACCTAAGCCCAATTGACTGATTGTTTTCAACGACGTTTTTAAATCATGTCCATCAAAAATCGCCGTATTGATGGCTAATCTATCTAATATTCCCATCACATTAATCCCTTAATTATGTTACTTGGAGCACCTTTTCCCATGTCACTAGCGACACCAACGAGAGCATAGTGGTGAACAGTATCACGCTCGCCGTTGCTTCTTTTGCCACCTGGTATCGCTCAGACAATAAGTACACGTTAATACCCGTTGGTAGACTGGCTAGAATCACCAGGACTTGAACTTCAATTTGAGAAAGTTCAAATACCAAGCTTGCGAAGAGCAGCATTGTTAGTGGAAATACGACGATTTTCACAGTAAGAAGAAGTAACACTTTCTCTTGCATTAATGAGCGGAACGGATAGCAACTTAGGCTTGCACCAAGAATAAATAAAATAACCGGAAGAGCGGCCCAGCCAATGAGCGCGAGGCCATCAACAACTGCCGGATAAAGAGTAATGCCCCATACATTAATCAATAACCCTGTGGCAATTGCGAGTAGAATCGGGTCGGTCACGACTTTTTTATAAGAGTAGAAACCCGGCTCCCCCGAACGAATCATAAGTATGTTGACCATGGGCAACACCACGACCAAATTGGTCACGATAATTCCCATCAAGATCAATTCAGCTTCTGGACCATACAGTGAGAACACCAATGGCCCCCCAATACCAACGGCGTTAGGGTACAGCGCAGAAATCGATTTGATCGTCGCCGCCGCAGCAGTGTCATTGCCTTTGACGGAGAGCCAAAAACGGACGGCGAAAAATAAACCTCCCAATCCCAAACCATAAGTAGCTAGTAGCTTTGGTGAAGGAAGTTGAGAGAGGTCAGCCTGAACAAGTGAAGTAAAGAACAAACAAGGCGTGAGATAACTGAAAGCCACATTTCTACTCCAATCAATGCGACTTTTCGTCATGATTGGTAACGTTTTGGCGACTAACAGTCCAAACACAATGAGTGATAGTAACTTCACTTGCTCCATAGTTAGTGCTCCAACTTGCTATTGGCAATACTGAGCAGTTCAACGTAGCCTTCGGCATTCCATGCCGTACGACCAACAAACACGCCATCAATATTGGCTTGGTCTAGTAGCTCTGAGGCATTAGTTAGATTGACGCTGCCACCGTATAGAAGTACCACATTATCCGCGACCTCTTGACCATAGCACTCCACCAGTGCATCACGGATTGCGCAATGTACCTTTTCGGCTTCTTCTTTGGTTGCCGGAGTGCCTCCTTCCCCAATTGCCCATACAGGCTCATAAGCAAGAACAACGTTGGCTACTTTATCTAGAGGAACGTCATACAACGCAATTTTAACCTGACGCACAACAGACTCTACTGATACGCCCCACATCTTTTCCTCTGCGGTGTCACCGACACAAACCAGTGGCGTTAGGCCATGCTTTAAAGCCGCGAGTACTTTAAGATTGACGGTTTTGTCCGTCTCGCCAAACATGGCGCGTCGCTCAGAATGACCGATCTCCACAATAGAGACACCACAATCTTTCAGCATCAATGGTGACACTTCACCGGTAAATGCTCCGCTGTCTTGCCAGCACATATTCTGTGCGCCAAGTTTGATCGCATCTGCATTTATCGTTTGTGCCATTTGAGAAAGGTAAGGGAATGGCGGAATAACAAAAGGTTGAATTCGGCCATCTGACCGTTCGACCGCCTGTTCCACTGCCGCTGCCCATGACTCTGCCGAGGCAGCGTCTTTGTTCATTTTCCAGCTTGTGCCGACCCAGATTTTCTTCATGCTGGAACCTGCTCGCACGCATACTCAGACATGAACTGTAAGATAAGAGACATAGAAACCGCGCCTGGGTCTGGATGACCCAGTGAACGCTCGCCAAGAGTTTTCGCTTTACCAGTTGTGGCAATCATATCTTTAGTTGCTTCAACACCTTGCTTGGAGGCAGCAGCAATTGCAGGTAGGTTTTTCGTCAAGTCACCAGAAAGTTTTTCAGATGCTTCAACAGCTGCTACTAGGGCATCAATCATCGTCTTGTCCCCTGGTTTTGCACCACCACGGTCATAAACACCTTGCAAGCCGCCGGCTAAGAATGTCGCCAGTGTTTCGGTATCTAGTTGCTCTGCACCTTTGATGGACTTAGCACCGCTACGGAACAAGGTACCAAAGATCGCCCCAGAAGCCCCGCCCATGGTAGCCATCATAGTAGAGCCAATTTTCAGCATCAGCTTACTGACATCTTCTGGTTGAAATTCGTCCGTCAGCAGCGTCTGAACGGCTAGAAAGCCTCGCTCCATACCTATGCCGTGGTCACCATCACCAATCGCTTGATCATACTTAGTCAGCATAGGTTCGCTATCGACCATGTTCTTTGCCACATAAGCCATCATGTTTTTCGCTGTTAATACATCCATTGTTATTTCCTCAAAGCAAATGATTCACAAGGTAGGTCGTAGAGCGCTTTCAGCTCATCATCCAGTTTTAATAAAGTAATTGAGTAGCCAGACATTTCCTGAGACGTACAGTAGTTACCGACTAACGTGTCATGAACAGTGATGCCGCGCTCTGCCAGAAGCGCATGCGCTTGCTTGGTAGCAATAAGAAGTTCCATATAAGTCGATGCGCCTAGGTTATTAACCAAAAGACACACTTCATCGCCAGATTGATACGGAAGATCAGTGCACAGATCATTAATGAGACGGGTGACGACTTCGTCAGCAGAGGTCATTTTCTCGCGGGATACGCCCGGTTCACCATGCAACCCCATACCAATTTCTAGCTCATCATCTGGCAGTTCAAAGTTAAAGGTATTGGTTTGTGGTACTGAGCCCGCCGACAATGCCACGCCAATTGAGCGGGTGTAGTCGCGAGCGCGTTCAGTCACTGCCACAATTTGGTCAAAGTCATCGTATTTTTCAGACGCTGCACCCGCGATTTTTAGCACGTATAAATCACCCGCTGTACCGCGTCTTTCTTCGATTTTTTCTAGCGGTGCAGAAGCCACATCATCCCAAACACGAATGGTGTGAGTTTTGATGTCATCATCGTCCGCAAGTTCGGCAGCAATATCGAAATTCATATTGTCGCCCGCATAGTTACCGTAAATGTAAATCACGCCTTTGCCATTGTTGACCGCTTCAGTCGTCTGCAAAATCACGTTAGGAGCAGGAGCGGCGAAAATATCGCCCAGAGCCGCGGCATCCGCGAGCCCCTTGCCGACGTAGCCTGCAAATAATGGCTCGTGACCTGCACCACCACCTGTCACGATAGCGACTTTATCCTGAGGAAATTCGGTACGCATTGCTGCGGTAATACCCGGTAAGCCTTCCAGCTTGCCATTCATCGCAACTAAGAGACCATCAAATTGCTCTCTTGCCACCGCCATTGGATCATTAATCAGTTTTTTTGGCTTTCTCATGGGGTTCACCATTTGATTTATTGTTGTTTTAGTTGATAACTAGTCGCCATTCTTGTGGTCAGCTTCAGCGCATTTTCCATTGCAGGCGTTGAGGCAACATTCTTGCCGTAAATATCAAAGGCAGAGCCGTGGTTAGCGGTTGCGATTGGAATTGGGATTCCTCCCTGAACTGTTACACCGCGATCAAAGCCCATCATTTTCAGCGCTGTCGCGCCTTGGTCGTGGTACATAGAAACAATCGAATTCATCGATTCTTTCTCTACAACCCACATAGTCGTGTCACCAGGGAATGGCCCGAATGCTTCGATGCCTTTTTGCTTCGCTTTTTCAATTGCCGGTGTAATAGTGGTAATTTCCTCATCACCGAACAGTCCACCTTCCCCACCGTGTGGGTTAAGAGCTTGAACGGCAATTCGTGGCGACTCAAAACCTGCAGATCGCAATGTTTTGTCCATCAGCTCAATGGTTTCCAAAACCGAATCAACCGTGAGGTTATCGACAACATTCTTGAATGGAATATGAGAGGTAACGCGACCAGCCCAAATGTCGTCAACAACGTTGACTTCACAACCAAATCCTTGATACCCAGTTAGCTCTGCAAACCACGACAGTTCATCACGGTGAGCCAAACCTGCCATGCTCATCGCCTGCTTATTCAAAGGCGCAAAGCAAATACCGTGGGTTTTATGGGCTAGGGTTAAATCAACCGCTATCTTGAGTGTTTCAAGCACATAAGTTCCGCCTTGCGCCGTGGCTTTACCGTACTCAATAGGCTCGGCATGAGAGCTGCTAAATTTCAGTAGAACAGGCTTATTGTCGACAAAATTGGCTTGCTCGAATGAATCCACCACATCGTAATCAAATGTCACCTGCGCAATATCCATGCCTTTGCGAAGTTCGTATTCATCAGCAATGATAAGAATATTGGCTTGCTGTCTGTTTGCCTCGTCAGCGAGCACCTTAACCGCAACTTCAGGGCCAATTCCGGAAGGGTCACCTAATACAAGAGCAATAGTCGGTTTAGTCATGTTTTAATTCCTTGAAAGTTATTTATAAATGAAGTCCACAAAACCTACAGAGAGCGCGGGTACATACGTTGCCAGTAGCAGTACAAAGAACAGTACTCCAATGAACAGTGCGTTGACTTTTGTTACCTGCCAAATGTCTCGTTTCGCAATAGAGCAGGCCGTGATAAGTACACTTGCCACGGGCGGCGTTTGCTGACCGATAGAGATGTTCAATGCCAGCATAATTCCGAAGTGGATTGGGTCGATACCTAATTCATGAATCAGTGGGAGTACGATAGGTACAGTTAGAATGATGGCCGCAGCGCCGTGCAGGAATACACCAACAATTAAAAGCATCACGTTAAGCATCATGAGAACAACGTACTTGTTTTCAGAGATACTTAAGATGCCAGCTGCCATTTGTTGTGGTACTTCTTGCTCGGTTAGGAACAGACCTAGTACTGCCGAGGTTGCGACAAGAAGCATAACTACTGATGTACCTGTCACCCCTTCCATCATCGCTTTATAGAACAGCTTTAGATCCATCTCACGGTAGATAAAGATACTGATTACTAACGCTAGTAACACCGCGATGCCCGCTGCTTCGGTCGCGGTCATAAAGCCTGAAAGGATGCCACCAAGAATAGCGAACGGCAGCGTTAGCGCCCAAAATGCATCTTTAAATGCTACCCAAAGCTTACGAAGGCTAAACGACTCTTCTCTTGGCAAGTTGTATTTGACCGCGTAGTAGTAACACACTCCAAACATGCCAGCTGCGCCTAGGAGACCCGACACGATGCCTGCCACAAACAGCTGTGAAATCGACACATCTGCCATCGCACCGTAAATAATCATTGGTAACGATGGTGGAATGATCACCGCTAAAGAAGCTGAAGACGATGTGACCGCCGCAGAGAAGCTTCCTGAATAACCACGTTTTTTCATCGCTGGAATCAAGATAGAACCTAGCGCGGCAACGTCGGCCACTGCCGAGCCAGAAATCTCAGCAAAAATCATCGAGACACCAACATTTACCATAGATAGGCCGCCGCGAACGAAGCCTACAATAGCGTTAACGAAATTGATCAATCGAAGAGAAATACCACCGGTGTTCATTAGTGCACCAGCGAAGACAAATAATGGAATAGACAGTAGCGTGAATTTAGAGCCACCCTCAAACATTGCCAGCGCAGCGTTGTAAATTGCGTCAATGCCTGACGTCGCGACCATCCCAACAATAGCAACCGCTCCGATAGCAACACCAATTGGTACATTAATCATTACTAAAGCGATCAAACAAAACAAAACGACTAACGCACTCATTTCACAGCCTCCATTGCTTCTGACATATCCTTTTTGGCATCACGAATTGCTTCTTTTATTTCTTCGTCTTCTTGCGTTGAACCATCACAGAGTAAGTTCCATGCTTTTGGCAATGAGCAGATTTGTGCCACGATAAACAGCACCGCTCCAATAGGTAACGCGGATTGAGCAAAGGAAAGTGTAATAAAGTCGAGACTCGTTAATGTCTCTTCTCCAAAAATCTCCAAAATGTAGTAACTGGCCCAAGCAATCACTGCAAAGAATCCAATCACCACCAGTTCACTAAATAAGAACAGCGCTTTACGTAATGGCAACGTCATGCTCGCCACTAAACCGCCAAAGCCCATATGAGATCGTTTGATTGCACAAAGCGCTGAACCATAGAAGGTCAACCAAGCCAACAAAATAGCGGAGACTTCGTCGTACCAATAAAGAGAAGCACCACTAAAGCGTGAAAAAACCGCAACAATGATAATGGTGCTGAGTGCGAGTAAGATCGTCATTGAAATAGCGATCAACACTTTTTCTAGAACGCTAGAAACTCTATTTAACACAGCTAGAAAAGACATCATAAACCCTCGCGAAAAACACATGAGTGGCTGCACCCAAGGTGCAGCCAAGGAACTTCTTAGTTAGCTGTTGCCATTGCTTTATTTAGCATGACTTCGCCGTTGTTTACGTTTTTCACAAAATCGTCGTAGATAGGTTGGCTTGCATCTACGAAGGCTTGACGGTTCGCTACGTTAAGCTTCATACCGCCAGCAACCAGCTTATCTTTCAGTTCGCCTTCTAGCTTCGCGGCTTCTTGATAACCCCACTGCTGTGCTTGCTTAGCAGAGTCTTCAAGCACTGCTCGAACTTCATCAGGGAATTTCCCATAGTGGCGTGCACCTGCAGTTAGGTATGCTGGTGTGTACACGTGGTTTGTCACACTCAAGTAGCCTTGCACTTCATGTAATTTCGCTGCATAGATGTTGGTATACGGGTTTTCTTGCCCATCGATAACACCAGTTTGTAGACCAATGAATACCTCACTGAAGCTCATAGGCGTTGGGTTAGCCCCCCAGTTTTTGAACATCTTCACGCGCCATGAACTGTTTGGTGTGCGAATTTTCAAACCATCAAGATCTTCTGGTGTGTTAACCGGGCGCTGCGCATTAGTGATGTTTCTAAAGCCGTTTTCCCAAAAACCGATGACTTTATAACCTTTCTTTTCAGCAGCCGGCGCGATATATGGCCAGAATACTTGCTCCTCGATCTTAGCGACATGGTCACGATCTGAGACTAAAAATGGTAGTTCAAACAACGCCATTTCTGATACATGCGTTGGTAGTGTTGAAGTGAGTAGAGCCAAGTCTACTGTGCCAAGCTTCAACTTCTGCTGCACATCTTTATCTTTACCTAATTGAGCTGCACCAAAGAACTTAAGGTTGTAGTCAATACCTTGTTTTTTGAATTCTTCGTTTGCCACTTCAGTAAAATATTGTGTCGTGTTGTATTGAAGTGAACCTACCTGCGCGCTAGTCGCCACTTTTAGGTCTTTGGCAAATGCCGCTGAAGAAAGAACAGCAGACACAGCGAGTGCAGTAAAAGTAAGTGTTGTTTTTTTCATTTTAGTTTCCACGTTATTCCATTAAACATTGAGGGAGGGTTATCCGATAAATTCTTTCTCTATCTCCTTAATTCTATTTACCTTAGGGGTCGAGGGTCCGTCAGAAAACTCTGAATCTAACCATGTATCTAATATCGCTTTTGCGAGCTCAGAACCGATCACGCGAGAACCCATTGTGATAATTTGCGCGTCGTTGCTCTTACGAGCTCGCTCAGCAGAAAACGTATCGTGGCAAAGTGCAGCTCTAATACCTGGTACTTTATTTGCCACAATAGATACACCGATTCCGGTACCACAAAGAATGATGCCGCGTTCATGCTTTCCAGCACTCACTGCTAAGCTGACTTCTTTGGCAATATCCGGATATAGTGATGCGTTCTCTGGGTCGATTCCGTAGTCGACATACTCAATACCTTTCGCAGCTAAATGAGCTTTCAAGCACTCCTTCAAATCTACTGCTGCGTCATCACATCCAATTGCAATCATGTCGCTATCCTTATGTTCATTTGTCCATCGAGATTGCAAATGATATTGAACTTTTATTCCTAAAAGTTACAGATGAACATCTTTCAAATGAGATATCAGTCACCAAAACAATACAATTTATTAACATTATCGTGATCAACCTAGCCTAAATTCCAATTTAATAAATGCCTGTAGCTTTTATAAAACAGAACATACCTTAGATCTTGAAGAGAATTTATCTTTAAATTATTCAATAACTTAAAATCAATTAGCAAAATTATCACCACTTGCTTAGTAGAGCATAAGCTCTACTCTATAACTGTAAAACACCCAGTTTGATAGTTTGTTCACACAAACAAAGAAATGAGAACGCGAACATTCTAAATGCATTGTTCAGATGTTATATTGACTGAACATATGAACAACACCTATAACAAAAGGACTTGCCAAAATGCATAACGAATTAGGTTTAACGCTTTCTCAAGTAACTGAATCAGCAGCACTAGCTGGATACAAATGGCTTGGGCGTGGAGATAAGAACAAAGCAGACGACGCAGCGGTAGCTGCAATGCGACATCAACTTAACGAGTCACATGTCGACGCGACTATTGTCATTGGGGAAGGAGAAATCGACGATGCTCCCATGCTGTATATTGGTGAACAGTTAGGAAAAGGCGGAGCTGCTATTGACATTGCTGTAGACCCTATTGAAGGCACACGAATGACGGCTATGGGACAATCGAATGCCCTCGCGGTGTTAGCTGCCGCTGAAAAAGGTACATTGCTTCAAGCTCCCGACATGTATATGGAAAAATTAGTTGTCGGCCCAGAGGCGAAAGGTGCGTTAGATTTAACACTCCCTATTGAAGAGAACATTCTCGCTGTCGCTAAGAAACTCAATAAACCAGTACAAGATATTGTTGTCGCAACGCTCGCAAAACCGAGACACGATGCCATCATTCACACTATGCAATCGATGGGTGTCAGAGTCTATGCTTTCCCAGATGGGGATGTCGCCGCTTCCCTACTCACATGCATGCCAGAAAGTGATGTTGATATGATGTACTGTATTGGTGGAGCACCTGAAGGTGTTGTAACAGCAGCGGTAATACGTGCATTAGATGGAGACATGCAGGCTCGATTATTAACGCGTGATGTAGTCAAAGGCGAAACCTTAGCCAATATCAAACATGCCAAATCAGAGCGCCAACGCTGTCAGGAGATGGGGGTAAGTGAAAATGTTATCTTATCGCTCAACGACATGGTGAAAACCGATAACATTGTGTTCTGCGCAACGGGTATTACCAAAGGTGACCTCCTTGATGGTGTTCAAAAACATGGGTCGTACCTCACAACTGAAACCTTACTTATACAAGGTCACAACAGAACGATTAGAATGATAAAGTCTAATCACGACCTAAATAAAACCAATAAAGAACTACTTAAGCTTATTGCTTAGCAATCTATTGCTTGCAGTGATACGCCTTTAAAGGAACAGAATGGACTTAACCAACATAGAACAAACAGAAGAAACTAACCTTCTGACTGAGATTGCCGTAGCCTATTATCAAGATGGTGCAACACAAGAAGAAATATCAAAACGTTTTGGTCTGTCACGTGTCAAAATAGGACGCTTACTCAAACGTGCTAGAGATCAAGGCATTGTCGAAATCAAAGTCAAGTACCATCCTGTTTTTGGCGCTAAGCTCGAGGAGCAGCTCAAAGAACGCTTTGGTTTAAAGCGAGCTTTAATAGCACTAGATCAACCGACCGAAGATGAGCAACGCGCACTATTAGCCGGTGTCGTTTCTACCTACCTTTCCTCAACGTTAAAGGACGGCATGATTGTCTCAATCGGTCAAGGACGTAACGTCTCGTCTGTATCTGAGCATATCGGCGTCGTTAATCCGAAAAAATGTACATTCGTTTCTAGTATTGGAGGTATTCATCCCCGTGGTGGCATGCTCAATGCGGACCATATCTCGCGGCGCTTTGCAAAAACTTTTGGTGGCGTTAGTGAAACCTTGTACGCTCCTGCTTATGTTCGCAACCCCGATCTTCGTAGAGCCTTGCTTGAAGACGAAACCGTTCAGCAAACAATGGACATCGCAAAAAAAGCCGATGTGGCATTAGTCGGAATTGGTGACTTGAATGAAAGTAGCTATATGGTGAACCTAGGCTGGTTTTCAGTTCAGGAAATGGTCGAAGCACGAATCCAGCAAGGTGTAGTCGGTGAAGTCGGCGGTTATGATTTTTACGATATTAAAGGCAACGTCCAAGATACCAAAATGAGTAACCGTGTAATCGGACTAACCATCGCTGACTACCAAAAAATCCCACAGGTAATCGCTATTGCTGCAGAAAGCAGTAAACCACTGTCAATTGTTGGAGCTTTGCGTACAGGAGCGGTAGACATACTAGCGACTAGCGTCGCCAACGCGATCACCATTCTTAATTTAGACGCTCAGCAATAAAATAGCCGTGCAATGTAACAACTAGTGCATTGCACGGCTTCAACTTATTGTTCCCGTTTACTTCACATTTCTCTCAGTTGACAGGAAAAGTCGTGTTTTCTCTCTTATCCTAAACAAGACGCCATAGTGACATTATTGTCATTATGACTTATCAAGTAACGATTCTAGGAGCTTCTATGGGAAAACTGATGCTAAAAGTTATTGTGCCAGCTCAAATGCATACAGGGATGACAATGGCGCCTGACCCAATGCCACAGTATATTGGAGCAGAATCACTTCTACCTAACGGGTTGCTACCACCAATGATAGCTGGAGCGACGGTTATTGGAGGCCAAAAGGTCGGGAGCAAATGGATGGGGTGTACTTACATGAAAGCTCCGTATGTGATTCCAGGATTTGCCGAAGTTGAGGAAACCCCTTTTTAGGCAGCAATGACCTATTTGCCTACCTATTTCATTCCGGTACCTACCTATTCAAAGAGTAAGTACCGGCACTTGTGTTCAAACTAATCCCAAAGAATTAACTCTCCCAAAGTCCTTTTGTATCAGAGAACAACGACTTAAACCAAAGAACAACTGAGTCCCATGCTCGTTTAAAAATAGAGCCTTGCTCTACATTAGACATGGCAATCAGAGGCTCTGAGGCAATTTCATCATTACCAACACTCCAAGTGACATTACCAATGATATCTCCTTGTTTCACGGGAGCAACCAACGGTGCGTAGATTTCGGTTTCCTTTGTCACTCCACGGCTGTTACCGCGAAGGTAAGTCGCATAAACATCATGATCAAACCCCACGTCAATATTGGCGTTTTTCCCTTTCCAAACTCTAATCGTCGCTTCACTTTCGTCCGCTACGGCAAGTTGGTCTGTTTCATAAAAACGGAAACCGTAATTGAGAAGTTGTCTTGATGCTTCCACGCGAGTTTGAGTACTTGGTGTCCCCATGACTACGGAAATCAGACGCATCTGTCCTTGTGTCGCTGAACTGACTAGGCTGTACCCTGCATCTGAGGTATATCCAGTTTTTCCACCGTCGACATTAAGAGAGTTATCCCATAGCAGTCGATTGCGGTTGTATTGCTTAATATCCGCCCAAACAAAGCGTTTTTCTGAGTATATTTCATAAACCTCTGGCACATCTTCGATGATCTTTCTCATCAATATTGCCATATCGTTTGGCGTAGTGTGAATACCTTGCCCGTCTAAGCCATGTGCATTAATGAACTGAGTATTGTTCATACCCAAGTTCACTGCCCACTGATTCATCAAGGCAACGAAACCACTTTCCGTTCCGGCTACATGTTCAGCAAGTGCGACCGCGGCATCATTTCCTGATTGAACAATCAAACCACGCAACAAGTCTGCGACCGTGACGTTGTCACCCGGCTTAATGAACATTTTGGAAGAATCTGGAAATTTAACTGACCACGCGTTCTCACTGACCGCTACTTTACTATCCCAAGAAGTACGGCCATTTTCGATTTCTTTGCCAACTACATAGGCAGTCATCAATTTTGTTAAACTAGCAGGTGCTAAAGCGGCATCTTGGTTGCCTCCCACGAGTATAGCTCCAGACTGATAGTCCATGAGCACGTAGCCTTTGGCATTAAGAGTGGGTGGGTTTGGTGTCACCAACGCCGCGACAGACACCGATGAACTCAAGGCTAAAGACGCAAACAGCAGTGACATAGTTTTATTCATCTCACGGACTCCTTATTCTGTGAGCACTCCGTTGAACCACCGATTTAGGGAATCTTGACTACAACTCGTCATTTGAAACATCGGCATCAACACGGAGCAGAAAGATTTCTTTCCCCCTACCCACAAACTAGAATAATATTCGCAAGTTAGCTCAGAATTTTTGTAAGATTTATTACGGCATCTCGAAATCACTCTTCGGGGTATTGCTCGCTACAATTATCGCCTACTTTACGCAACTCTCTCCTTTACTCACCTCACGTTTACTATATTGTTTTATAGCCACCTACTTATTTTGGTATGTCAGTAATACGGTAAAAAGCAACACAAAAACATCTCTATCAAAGTTCAAACATCGAGTTTATGATTATTGAGTACATACTTTGTAACAATGCGCCATCTGAAACCTATCTAATCGCCGCCGTTTGCCCTGTTGGGTCATGCACCGATGTTATTAAGTATGCTCGGTCCCCCCTTCTTTACATCGCTTCAGGTGAACGTACCCCCTTAACATCATCTGCTTGATGCCACTTTTCCACGACCAGTGATGCAATCAAATCACCCTCTACATTTACTGCCGTTCTGAAAGTATCAAGGGGACGTTCTATAATGAGCAGAATGGCTATTGCTTCGAGCGGGATTCCCGCCGCCAATAAAACCATCTGCATCCCAGACATAGAACCAGAAGGCATACCGGGTGCCCCAATTGATGAAATCATCGCCATAATAAAGATCATCACCAAGCCCGTGGTGGTTAAATCAACACCGAACAATTGTGCTAAGAAGATTGCCGCAACGCCCTCAAATAAAGCCGTTCCATCCATATTCATAACTGCGCCTAACGGTAACACCATACTGCTCGTGCTTTGTGATACTTTAAGCTCTTGTTCTGCTACTTGCATCGAGAGTGGTAACGTAGCCGAACTGGATGACGTCGCAAATGCCATCGCCATCGGTGCATAGATCGCTTTAAACAGAGTTCTATAACTGATTCCCGTCACCAACTTGGCGATTGCTGGCAGAACAACTGCACCGTGGAACACCGTCAATAAGAACACGAGTAAAGCAAATAAGATCAGTTGATGAAACAAGCCACTGTTGCCGTTGGTGGTAAACTCAAACACGATGGAAAATACAGCGATTGGTGCCAATTTAATGATACCACTGACTACCGTATTGACGGCTTTGTTCAGTCCAGACAAGGACTCAAAGATACTGTGTTTCTCTGGCAACGAAACCAGCAATGCAATACCTAGTAAAAATGAGAATGTTACAATTGCTAGCAGATTCCCTTGAGCTAAAGCTGCTACAGGGTTCACCAACGCCATATTCAGTAGCTTTTCCACAATGGCGCCCCCCGTTGTGGACTCTGTGTCAATGAGTTGGACATGACTTTCTAAAGGCACATGACTAATGAGCGGTTGCCATGCTGGTAACAATAGCGAAGCACCAAGACCTAAGCTGACCGCTAGAAGTGTTGTGGAAGTATAAAACAGTAGTGTGTGGCGTCCGATGCTCTTCAGTTTGACCGTCGAGCCTATACTCGTAATGCCTTGTAGTAGCGACAGCATAACCACGATACCTACAACCATTTTTAACAAGCCAATATAGGTGACTTTACCTAACATAATCAGCTGATACCAACTCGTCTGAGTCAGGTTATTAGGTAACGGTAGAAAGGTCGCTATACTCCAAGCGAGAAACGCAGCAAACAACAATTGCAGTGGTAGAGAAAGACGCAGTTTTGCCCACATGATGGTGATATCCATAAACGATGAAACGAGTAACGAGAAGGCTCATTGGCCTTCTCATCTTTGAACCTTGGTGCTAGTAACAATTAAGAGATGTTGTTTCTATAAAATGGATTCAAAGCACTTTTTAGTCGCTTCAGAACCACCAATGCCGTGACTCGACCCCACCCAAATAAGATACGCTGGTGAAGTCTGAAAATAGTATCGTAGAGATTGCGAACTAATCGCCCACGTAAAATCAGTTTATTGTTCATCAAAGTACCCACCGCGTAGTTGTGGCCCACCGCGATAACCATCCCACCGTCTTTGAAAATAAACGGCTTAATGGTTTTGCCTTTCAGCAGTCGTTTGATCTGATTCGCTAAATGTCCTGCAGCTTGATTAGCTGCCTGTGCGCGAGGCGGGACAAAAC
Organism: Vibrio sp. La 4.2.2; assembly: GCF_027586995.1. Taxonomy (NCBI): domain Bacteria; kingdom Pseudomonadati; phylum Pseudomonadota; class Gammaproteobacteria; order Vibrionales; family Vibrionaceae; genus Vibrio; species Vibrio sp. La 4.2.2. Next base: position 487,671 of record NZ_JAPPTJ010000005.1, on the reverse strand, counting down.
TGCCGTTGGGCTGAGGACATTCCGCGCTATCGCCAATCACGAAAATGGCATCATCAAGAGTGGTGACTAGATTAGCGTCTACTTTTAATTGATTTAGCGCGTTGGTTTCTAGACCATCAAGCGTTGCCAGCCATGGTGCACACTTGATACCAGCCGCCCATAGCTGCAAGTTAGCGTTAATAACCTCACCGCTATCAGTCACCAATTTACCCGCGTCGGCACGTTTAATGCGGGTCTCCGTTTTCACTTCGACACCATTTCTTACCAAGGCCTTACGCACTTTCTCTGACATGCATCCTGGGCCAGCAGGCAAGACTCGACTTGACGCTTCAATCAGAGTAATGGTGAGATTCATGTCATGGCGATAACGTGTCAGTTTCTGACTGACTTTTGCCAATTCGGCCGCCAGTTCCACACCGGTTGCTCCAGCACCGACGATCGAGATTCTTTGCTCACCTTGCGTACGTAACAATGGATTTATCTGATCCCATGCTTGTTGTGCTTGCAAAGCGGAGTCTAAAAATAAGCAGTGTTCACTAACACCTTCTGTTTTGAAATCATTACTCACCGCACCAACGGCGATCACCAAATAATCGTAAGCCAACTCAGAGACCATACCTTGTTGATCTTGAATCTCAATGGTCTTTTGACCTCGATTTAGCGATTTCATCGATGCCTGAACGTATTGATATTGATTGCAATAGCTATGTTGTAAATAGCTCACCGCATCAAGCTCCGAATCAAAAGTACCAGAAGCAATTTCATGTAAACGCGGCTTCCAATAATGGTGACTAGCGGACTCCACCAGTACGACCTCGTGTTGACCTACACGGCCAAAACTTCTTCCTAAACGAGTAACTAATTCAAGGCCGGCTGCACCGCCGCCTACTACCACGACTTTTGACATCGTATGCTCCAATAACTGTACAACCAATCTAGATTGCGCTCTAAAACCAATTGTTTGCGCAAACCCAACGCCTGACATCAAACAGAATGGCGACATTGTATTGGAACGATTTATTATGATAATCCAGCTAAATTCATATTAACTTATACAGATTTGTAATAATGAATTTGACCATCAAAGTATGACACTCTGGGATGTGGGACGAGTTTGAGAGTGGTCCTAAATAAACGCGTTTAGGGAGACAGAATGGTGTTTCAGTCGCTAACGGCCTTAACTCAGCAAATTTACATTAGGCTTTTCTTTTTATAATCAATAAAGTAGCTAGAGGAACCTTGAGTTTTCTTAGCTTCATACATTGCAGTATCAGCGATATGTATTGCTTGCTGAATGTCAATATGTCCACTTAAACACAGTGTGGTACCTATACTGAGCTCTGGCGTTACCTTATCACCATTATGAACATCGATGGGGTGAGATGAGACTTGCAATAGATGATTAGCGATACTTAGAACATGTTCTCGACTATTAAGTCCAGGTAATACGACCAAGAACTCATCTCCACCTAATCTTGATACCACGTCCGTTTGTCTAGTGAAATCCTGCAATCTCTCGGCAAGCGCTACCAATATTTCGTCTCCTATCACGTGACCATAGGTATCGTTGATCACCTTAAAATTGTCGATATCTAGAAACATAAACGCGATTTTCTCTGAACGATTCCAGCAATGGCAGATCATTTCTTGAAGTTTCACGTCTAGAAGGCGGCGGTTGGGAAGACTCGTCAAAGGATCAAGGTTCTGCTTTTCTATGACGAGTTGCTCTCTAGCCTTTCGTTCAGAAATATCACGGACGATAGCCAAAAAATAGTTCTCACCATTAAACTCCACCATACTGATGTTAGCCTCGATAGGGATCTCAACTCCATCTTTACGTTTGTGCGTTGCTTCGACGAAACGATTTTGAGCTTGTTTCATTTTTTCAACGTGGTCTTTCCAAGTTATTTCTCTATTAAACAAAGGGTTGATATCTGGCACAGTTAGACGTAACAGCTCCTCTTTGGTGTAGCCTAGACGTTGATAACCAAGTTCGTTGCAGTTCAAGATCTGACCAAATTCCATATCGACGACATAAATCGCGTCATGTGATTTACGCACTAGTTGGTCAAGTAATAATTCAGCGGCTTGAGATTGTCTTGGCCCAGACAAATCAATTATTTGCGAAACTAAACGGGTAATATTTCCTTCATCATCACATTCAGCAGACATATTGAGTAGAGCTAATATTGAATGGCCGTCTTTGTGAATATACCGTTTATGGGTTTGAACGGAGTCAGTTGGGTTTTCAAGAAGTTGCGCCCTTATCCGCTTATTTAGCGCAAGGTCGTCCGGGTGAGTAATAACAACACTGTCAGACATTAACTCGGCTTCCGAATAGCCGAGCAGTTTACGCAAAGCAGCATTAGTATATTCCAACTTACCTGTTGGTAAGCTAATCGCTGTTGGTATCGGCGTTATATCGAATAGCCGACGAATAGAGTTGTCCATTTGAGCGGAATTTTTATCCATACCATCCCCGCTTTTCTATAGTCGTAACACGTGAAAGCTAGCCAACATGTCACTACTGTACACAGCCCAGAACATTAAAATATGTATCACCAATGCTGACTGTCTTTTGATTATTGTTCAGAAACTATAGCCAAAACTTAAACAGAATATGCTTAATCTTGCCCGATAGAATGGTGTTATTAATCAATTACTCAAAAATGAGACATTGTCGTACAGGCGTTTTATCTACCTATAAAGTGGCATTCTATCGCGTGAGTGACTGGCTTATTATTCTCCCCAGTTAAACCACAAGTACTTTGCCAATGACCTCCAAACCTAGTCTTACTGATGCTACTCTGCAACTCATTTCCGACGTTAAGAAACAATTACCTCTTTACTCCGAGGATACGTTTGTTTGTGGTCCTGATAATTCTTGTATCGGCTGTCCTAAAAAGTTAATGGAATTAGTAGAGACCGAAGTAAGCTACTGGGAATCGGCATTATCACGTGGAATTACACCCAACTTTGAAGAACTCAGAAGGTTTGGAAAGTTGTGTTCTAGTGTAAGACGAGGATTGGTTCGAAACGGTCTTGTTAACTAAGCACGATCACTCGTATTTTCCGATAATATTGTCACACGGATGTGAATCTCCCTTCCTTTTCTATTTCTATTGATTTACCCACTTCTATTACTGACAAATTAAATATCAACATCTTGAAATTTAATATCTTGTCTAGCGGTCTAGTGCTTTGAACCGATATTTTTTGGACGACCTCAATAGATAGCCTCAAGACTATTGATTATCGTGTCTCAACCTTTAGTATCAATTGTTAACAACAGGGCAAGGTTCGCCACAAACAGTATAAAATGGATAACATAATGAATAATAAGATGTTCAAATCTGCAGTGCTTTCCACTCTCGCAATGACGGTCTCTTCTTGGTCAACCGTTGTCTCTAGCGAAACACTCGACGTCTCTAGCGAAACACTCGACACGACTCAATGGAATTCGGTATTAGAACAAGCCAATGGACAAACAGTATACTTCCACGCATGGGGAGGTAGCCAAGAAATTAACCGTTACCTCCAATGGGCAGGTAAAGAACTAAAAGACCAATATGGCGTTAACTTTAATCACGTAAAAGTCACCGACATCGCCGAAACTGGCTCTCGTTTACTCGCTGAAAAAGCAGCAGGAAAAAATGACGGTGGCAGTGTCGATATGGTGTGGATTAATGGTGAGAACTTCAAATCCATGAAGGACAACGCCCTACTTTATGGACCTTTTGTATCCAACCTTCCGAACTGGCAATACGTCGATAAATCGCTTCCCGTTGACAGCGACTTCTCAGAACCAACGGAAGGGCTTGAAGCACCTTGGGGAGTGGGTCAACTCGTGTTTATTCACGATACACAAACTCTCAATAACCCACCGACGTCTTATATGGAGATGCTCAACTACGCTAAAGCGTTTCCGAATAAGTTAAGCTACCCAAAACCGCCAGAGTTTCATGGTACTAGCTTCTTGAAGTCTCTGTTAATTGAGCTTACAGATAACGATCCTGCGTTAGCAAAACCCGTTTCAGAAGCTGACTTTCAAGGCGTCACCAAGCCGCTTTGGGATTATCTGGATGAGTTTCATAAGGTTGCATGGCGGGCTGGTAAGCAATTCCCTGCCGGAACCGCTGAAACAATCCAATTACTAGACGATGGTCAGCTTGATCTAGCTATTACTTTCAATCCAAACGCTGTCTACTCTGCTCAAGCGAATGGTAACCTTAGCGATACCACTACCGTGTATGCAATGGATAGTGGTGCATTGTCCAACATTCATTTTCTTGCAATCCCTTGGAATGCTAATGCTAAAGCAGGGGCTCTAGTCGCTATTAACTTCCTACTGAGTCCAGAAGCACAATCGCGAAAAGGTGATATCGCAATTTGGGGTGACCCTTCGGTACTCAGCAAGCAATATCTCACTGGCAGTGCAGCGAAAACTCAACAATTTAAGTCTGTCGCCGAACCTCACCCAAGCTGGCAGAGCGCCCTTGAGCAAGAGTGGCTCAAGCGCTACGGCAGCTAACGGCTTACGAGATAATAAGATTATGCTTAGACTGTTGTACGTCTGTTTAGTCGTTGTCTGCATTTTCCCTACAGTACCTGGTTTACTTGGGGTGGTGATATCCTCTTTGGGTTATATCCCCCCTTTAGGTCTACATCATTTTGATTTAGCCGGATTCAATCAGGTCTTTGCATGGCAAGGCGTAGAAACTTCTATTTTGCTGACGTTTAGCTCCGCAATACTGAGCAGCTATCTCGCCTGCTTCTTATCCTTTGCCATTATTGCCTCTTGTTGGAACAGTAGTTGGTGGAAACGAATCGAACTATCGCTATCTCCTTTACTTGCTCTGCCTCACGTCGCCTTTGCTATTGGTTTTGCTTTTCTGTTTTCTCCTACCGGATTTGGCGCGAGAGCCTTAGTTGACCTTTTGGGAATGGATCTAAGCGGAAACTCTGCCAGTTCAGCTTGGCTAGTCAAGGACCCTTATGGCGTTGGCTTGACGTTGATGCTAGCCCTCAAGGAAGTACCGTTTATACTGCTGATGAGCATCCCAATACTACGACAACTTAGAGTCAGTGAGTCACTGCGTATCGCTACATCACTCGGATACACTGAAAGTGCAGCTTGGTGGAAGATCATACTGCCACAATGGTTTACTAAAATTCGATTCCCGATGCTCGCAGTGATTGCCTACAGTTTATCTGTCGTCGACGTTGCTTTAATTATCGGACCAACTAACCCACCAACCTTCGCTGTCTTAGTTTGGCAATGGTTCAATGACCCCGACCTGAGCTTGCTTCCCCGCGCCAGTGCTGGTGCTGTTGTGCTATTTGCTATTGCTTCAATCTTGATTGGTATCGCTCGTCTCATCGAGCATCTCGTCGTTGCCATTTGCAATCAATGGCAATATTCAGGTCGTACATCGCTGCGCATTCCTGGCAAACCAATATTCACCGTACTTGTATCCATTGTTGCCGCCATGATACCGCTGACGGTTATTTGGACATTTGCGCAGCGTTGGCGTTTTCCGGACGTCTTACCAAGCCGCTATACATTGCGTTTCTGGGAGTACGAATGGGACGGTATTTTTGAAGTGATGGCACAGAGCTTGACCATCGGGCTTATCTCGGCAACGATTGCTCTCATACTTGCTGTTGTAGGACATGAGTATCGCAATAAATATCGCTTACATATACCAGGTTACGTCATTGCGATTCCCATGCTATTGCCGCAATTAAGTATCCTGTTTGGATTGCAAGTTACCACGCTATTGCTTAGTGACTCGAGTTATTTGCTTTGGGTTTGTTGGTCACATGTATTCTTCGCCTTCCCGTTTGTCTTCCTTGCACTAGATGGACCATGGCGCGGCTTCAATAGTAAGTTTACCCAGGTATCACTGAGCCTTGGGAAGAGCCCTATTCATACTTGGCTGCATGTCAAATTGCCGCTTCTTTTCCCTGCAATGGTATTTGCATGGGCGGTAGGCATTAGTGTGAGCCTTGCTCAATACTTACCTACGCTGGTATTAGGAGCAGGTCGAGTTGCCACTATTACAACCGAAGCGGTAGCCTTATCGAGTGGATTCGATCGCAGAGTCACCGCCATCTATGCACTCTTCCAGGCTTTCTTACCACTACTATTTTTCTCTGTTGCCGTATTGGTTAATCGCATTCACTCTCGTTATCGACGAATCAAGATCAAAGGACTTTTATTTAATGACACTATCGCTGGCAAACCTCACCATCCGTAAGAAGGAAGGCGAGGTGCTGTTTTCTGACTGCAGTTTCAACGTAAAACAGGGCGAAATATTGACGCTAATGGGCCCAAGTGGTTGTGGAAAATCCACGCTGCTTGACGTCGTTGCGGGTCATCTGTCGTCAGAGTTTGTCTACCAAGGACAAGTTCTACTCGAAGACAAACGTATCGACATGCTAGAACCACACAAGAGAAAAGTCGGAATTTTGTTTCAAGATGACCTGCTGTTTCCTCATCTCAATGTATGGGAGAACCTTGCCTTCGCCTTGCCTAATCGAATTAAAGGAGCTGAACGACAAGAACATGCAATGAACGCTCTTGCTAGTATTCAACTCAATGGTGTGGCTAATCATTACCCAGAGCAATTATCCGGAGGACAACGTGCCCGTATCAGCTTAACACGAATGCTGCTCGCTGAACCAAAGGCCGCCCTACTTGATGAGCCATTCAGTAAACTCGATAAAGAGCTGCGGGTTCAGTTCAGAGATTGGGTTGTGGAACAGCTTCGCAGTGCCAATATTCCCGCTTTAATGGTCACACATGATGAGGATGATATTCCGGATGGCAGCCAAGTCCTTAAATGGCCTTGGGAGAGTGCAGCATGTTAGACAGCATTAGTATCAAAGTTATTCGCTGGCCGTTATCTCAATCGGCACGTGTGCTTAACCGATTAGGGATAACAGCCAATCAAACTACACTATTTGGCTTCGCTTTGGGTTGCCTTGCTTTTCCTGCTTTAGCGTTTGAGCATTATTCCATCGCCCTGATGTTTATTTTGTTAAACCGAATTTGCGACGGTCTTGATGGTGCTCTAGCACGTATTCAAGGGATTTCAGATGCCGGAGGTTTTTTAGATATAAGCTTGGATTTCTTATTCTACTCACTGATACCGTTTGGTTTTGTTATTGCCAACCCGGAGCAGAATGCCATTGCTGGCGCTTTTTTGATTTTCTCTTTTATCGGCACGGGAACTAGCTTTTTGGCATTCGCTGTGATGGCAGGTAAACGCGGTATTGAGAATCCAGTTTATCGTCATAAATCTTTGTACTATATGAGTGGCCTTACCGAAGGCACCGAGACCATCGGTTGCTTTGTTCTTTTATGCTTATTACCTGAACATTTTGCTACCATTGCGTTCGTCTTCGGGGCTGCGTGCTGGTTTACAACGTTCACTCGCATTTATTCAGGGTTTCACACATTGCGATAAACGCTACCGAAATCAAGTTAGAACCCACTTTTGTTGTGGTACATTCAGCATTAGTTGTTTCGGTTAATACGATGAAAGGATCGATATGTCTTCAGACTACTTTGGAACCAGTGCAGCCTACGCACGAAAAGAGAGCGATTACCGTGAGAAAGCCCTTAAGCTTTATCCGTGGGTATGTGGAAGCTGCGCTAGGGAGTTTGTCTATTCAAACCTGAGAGAGCTAACGGTCCATCACAAAGATCATGACCACACGAATAACCCAGATGACGGAAGTAATTGGGAACTTCTATGTTTGTACTGCCATGATCATGAGCACTCAAAATATACTGAGCACGATTTATACGGTAGCGAAGTAAAACCAGGAGAAGATAACCATCAGGCCGCTACGCATAATCCGTTTGCAGACTTAGCAAATATGATGAAGAAAAAGTAAGCGCGTTAAACGAAAAACGTCAGGGCTTACCCTGACGTTTGTTTCACCCATTCGAAACTTAGTCCCACTCAGGAGCGAAGTCTGGATTGGCTAATCGATGCCCTCTATCCAGTTTCGAGATACTCTCCATATCTTCATCGTCTAATTTAACGTGAACATACGCTAAATTACTTTCGATGTTCGCTTGCTTAGTCGATGATGGAATAGTCACAAATCCACATTTCGCCATCCAAGCCAATACGATTTGAGCAGGCGTCGCTCGATGTTTGTCGGCAATATGTTTTATTGAACCATCTTTAAGTACATCCCCATACGCAAATGGCATGTAACCAGTCACAATCATATTTTGTTGACGGCAATACTCCACTACTGGTTGATTCTGAAGGTAAGGATGAACTTCAACTTGGTTGGTATAAAGCACGTTATCGCCCAAGATTTCGATTGCCTGTTTCATTTGAGCAACAGTGAAATTAGATACGCCAATATGACGAGCGAGTCCACTATCTTGAGCTTGTTTAAGTTCTTTAAGGTACTCTTCCATTGATACTGCTTCATCTTTAAGAGGCCAATGAATAAGAAGTAAATCCACATAGTCTACTTGAAGGTCTTTTAAGCTCTCTTGTAAGCTCGGTATAAATGAGTCTTTTCCCAGTTTATCCATCCAGATTTTGGTGGTTATATAAAGCTCCTGACGAGGAATTCCGGAATCTGCTATCGCTTGCCCCACTTCTTTTTCATTGCCATAAATCTGAGCGGTATCAATGTGGCGATAGCCAGCATTTAATGCCATTTCAACAGACTTATAAGCATCGTCGCCTTTTAAACGAAAAGTACCAGCGCCAAGAGTTGGAATAGAAAGAGACATAGTTTTTCCTTGAATATATTCGGTGGACACTCTTATCCAGCAAGAGTCAAAGTTAAAACTTACTATAACTCAGAATCACAAAGTGTGCGCCACCTCTAAAACTATATAGTTTTAGAGGTATTTAAGTTTTCAAGTGTTGCCGATTAACTTTCAGGTGCAAATGTTTTTAGTACTGAAACAACAATGAGCTCAATTTTTTCTTGGAGAACTGTTTCATCCGGTTTAGACGCCAAATCTAACACTTGCGGCCAAAACAGTAGACCTTGCAGAACACTGAGGTAAAAGCTTGTAATAGTCTGAGCATCTTTAGCACACAATTTACCATCAGCAATCGCTTGCTCGAACCAACGAGTAACAGCACGTGTTTCATAGATTCGTTGACTGATATTCTTAGCTAAGTCTGGCTGACGGAAAAACTCCATAATGATGGTGCGCGAAAAAGCAATACCGTAAACATCATAAGAAATATTGACCTCATTGACCGTAATCGCCATCAACTGTTGATGCAAACTGCTGTCGCCGTTGTAGGGGTAATGCCCCGCTCTCTCGATACCATCTTGTACGATCGCCAACACTGCTTCAAACAAAACTTCTTTACTCTCAAAGTGTCGATATAACGTTCGTTTAGAAACTTCTGCTGACGTACAAACGTTATTCATGTTCGCAGCTGAAAAACCGTTGTCGATAAACTCTTTTTTTGCTGCATCAAGGATTGCTTTTCGCTTTTGTTCTGAGCGAGTCATTCGTTATCTCCTATTCATTGATACCGAGTCTAACAAATCAATTATCGCAGGTAAACTTTAAGGTTTACTTTTTAAAAAACCTCAAATAGAATCCAAAAAATAAACCCATGAGTTTACCTCTATATTGATGAACTCTTTTATCTATCTTCTTTTTGGAGCACAACGTGAACGATACGCGCACTGCCACTTTTCGTAATAAGCCAAAAGCAATGGCATGGCTTTTTGGTATCTCTCTAACAGGATTACTTTTAACGGGCTGCAACTCTCAATCAAAAACAGTCGAAACGACGGCTGTCGTTCGCCCTGCTCTTGTTGAATCAGTCTCAGCACACAAAAACGATCATCTGAGTTTTAACGGTGTAGTTCGAGCTGCTGAACGTGCAGATTTATCTTTTCGTATCAACGGTCGACTCACTGACATACTGGTTGAAGAAGGCGATCGAGTTGTACGTGGTCAATTACTCGCAACATTGGATTCAAAAGACGCAGAAATAGCATTAGCTTCTGCCGAATTAGAATTGGATAACTTGGCCGCTGAGTACAAAAGAGCTCTGACTATTTATGAGAAAAGCAACGCCATTTCTAAGAGTAGTCTTGATGAGCTAACGACCCGCTACAACTTGGCACAAAATCGCCGTGATGAAGCGCTTCGTCAGGTGGAATACACCAAAGTTGAAGCTCCTTTTGATGGCGTAATCGGACGCAAATGGGTCGACAACCACATGCAGATCCAGGCGAATGAGGCCATATTTACATTACATGACCTCGACACGATGGAGGTGGTCATTCATATTCCTGACAACGTGATGATGTCAGGACTTAAAAGTACCAAAGCCATCGCTGAAATTACCGCCATCCCCTCACAAGTGTTCGATCTAAGCTTAGGGACCCACGCTACTCAAGCTGACCCTATCAGTCAGAGCTACGCTGTGGTTTTGCGGTTTGATGATTTGAAAGGGTTTCGCTTACTACCGGGTATGACCGCAAAAGTGAGACCCGTTGACGATCACGTTGTCTCAGGAAGCCAATACATTACGCTGCCTGTCACCTCTGTTGTTCCTGATAACCAAGGTAGACAATTCGTGTGGTTGGTGAACGACAATAACCTTATCACTCGTCGTTATGTTCAAGTGGGCGCACTTAGCCAAGATCGATTGGAAATCAGCCAGGGGCTGACAGTGGGTGAGTCAGTGGTCATCGCGGGTGTTTCTAGCTTGCATGAAGGTATGGAAGTACGCCCAGTGCTGTCTGTCGGCAATGGCAGTCAAGAGGTTCAACAATGAACATTGTTCGTTACACCATCGCTAAACGCACCAGTGTTTGGGTGTTAATCGCTCTGACGTTGCTAGGTGGATACATTAGCTACCTAAAGTTAGGTCGCTTTGAAGATCCTGAGTTCATCATTCGTCAGGCGGTGATTAATACTTCCTACCCTGGCGCGACCGCTCAGGAAGTTTCCGACGAAGTTACGGATGTGATTGAAGGTGCAGTACAAACCTTACAGGAACTGAAGGAAGTCAAGTCCGTCTCAAAACAAGGCATGTCTGAAGTGACCGTTGAGATTAAACTTGAGTTCGCTAATAGCAGCGCCGAGCTACAGCAAGTCTGGGACAAACTGAGACGAAAAGTTAGCGACGTACAACGCTTGCTGCCTCCAGGAGCAGGGGCGTCCATGGTTAATGATGACTTCTCAGACGTGTATGCTCTATTCTTTGCAGTCACTGGGGAAGGCTACACCGACAAACAGCTACAAGACTATGTCGATCAACTGCGACGTGAGCTCGTGCTGGTTCCTGGGGTTGCAAAAACCGCAACCTTAGCTGAGCGACAAGAGACCATTTTTGTTGAAGTTTCAGGTGAACGCCTGGCTAAATTTGGCCTCTCTGCCGAGCAAGTGTTTCAAGTACTGCAGAAGCAGAATTTAGTCACTGTTGCCGGAGCTATCGATACGAAAGACATGCGCATCCCAGTGATTCCACGCTCAAACATTCATTCGTTTGATGACTTGCGCAATCTTCAAGTGGGCATTGGGCAAAATAATGCTGTCATGCAACTTGGCGACATCGCAACAGTGACTCGAGGCTATCAAGAACCGTCGAGTATGCTTATGCGCTATAACGGTCAGCGTGCTGTCGGATTTGGTATTTCTAACGTCAATGGCGGCAACGTCGTTGAAATGGGCGACGCGGTTAAAGCAAGGCTACTAGAGCTTGATAGCCAGCGACCGATTGGTATGGAGCTGCACACGATCTCGATGCAGTCTGATTCAGTGCGCGCATCGGTAGCAAACTTCATCGACAACCTTATCGCTGCAGTGGTCATCGTATTTGTCGTGTTGTTGGTCTTCATGGGGCTGCGCTCCGGCGTAATTATCGGCTTTGTCCTATTGCTGACGGTTTCGGGTACGCTTTGCATCATGTTTATCGATGACATTGCCATGCAACGTATCTCTCTCGGAGCGCTGATTATTGCTCTAGGTATGCTTGTCGATAATGCCATTGTGGTTACTGACGGCATCTTGGTACGACTGCAAAACAATCCAGAGCAAGATAAAGAAACGATCGTCTCTGAAGTGGTCGATGCAACAAAATGGCCACTGCTAGGAGGCACTGTCGTTGGTATCTGTGCGTTTAGTGCTATTGGCTTATCTCCTTCAGATATGGGTGAATACGCTGGGTCACTGTTTTGGGTTATCTTGTATTCCATGCTATTGAGTTGGGTATTCGCTGTGACAGTGACGCCAATGCTGTGTTTCGACTTTTTAAAAGCCGAAGCGAGTAAAAAAGGTGCTAAGCCCGGCCGCATTATGACGACCTACAAAGCGGCACTTAATTGGGTACTAAGCCATCGTTGGATGAGTCTTGGTATGTTGCTAGCAATAATGGTGGTAGCGATATATAGCCTCAAATATGTGCCTCCGGGTTTTATGCCGGATTCACAGCGCCCGCAATTTGTTGTCGATGTATATCTACCACAAGGTTCGGATATCTCACGCACAGAACGTGTGGTCGCTAATATTGAACACGATGTGAAAGCGAAAAGCGGTGTGACCAATATCACCAGCTTCATTGGCGGTGGCGGTTTACGCTTTATGTTGACCTACTCCCCTGAGCCACGTAACGGTAGCTATGGGCAGTTATTAATCGATGTTGACGACTATAGAAAAATCGCGCCATTAATTGGTGAGCTGCAAGACGAGCTGTCTGCTAAATACCCAGACGCTTCGATTAAGGTTTGGAAGTTTATGTTGGGCCGCGGGGGCGGTAAGAAAATCGAAGCTGGATTTAAGGGGCCCAATAGTCAGGTACTCCGTTCTTTAGCCGAACAGGCAAAGGCGATTATGCTTGAAGACGGAAACCTCATCGCGATTCAAGACGACTGGCGCCAGCAAGTGCCGGTGTTGAGTCCGATTTATTCAGCAGAAAAAGCGCAACGTTTTGGCTTGACAACTCAAGAAATTAACCAAGCGATTGCTCAGACGCTAAGTGGCCGCAATGTGGGTGTGTACCGTGAAGGGAACGATCTAATTCCTATTGTGGTTCGCTCTCCAGAATCAGAACGTGACCACCAGCGAGCCGTTGAGAATACTGAGGTTTATGCCTCAAACGTAAATGGTTTCATTGCGGTCAGTCAGTTGGTCGATTCGGTGGACTTGGTATGGCAGGATGCGATTTTGCGCCGTATCGATAGAGTACCTACTATTTTGGTTCAAGCGGACCCAGCTCCGGGCGTCTTGACCTCTGATGCGTTCAATCAGATTCGTACAAAAATAGAAACCATCGAATTGCCACCGGGTTATGAGTTGATTTGGTACGGTGAATATAAAGCGTCTAAAGATGCCAATGAAGGTCTTGTCATTTCTGCACCTTACGGGTTTGCTGCGATGATTTTGTCGGTCATATTTATGTTCAACGCGATACGTCAGCCTCTCGTGATTTGGTTAACAGCGCCATTGGCTGTCGTCGGTGTGACCGTTGGCCTGATTGCATTCCAAACTCCGTTTGAGTTTATGGCAATCCTAGGGTTCTTGAGCTTAATAGGTATGATGGTGAAAAATGCGATTGTGTTGGTAGATCAAGCCGATGTGGAGATCTTACAAGGTAAACAGCCTTACCAAGCGATTATTGACGCGGCAACCAGTCGTGCACGACCGGTTCTACTCGGCGCGCTCACTACCATCTTTGGTGTTGCTCCGCTGCTCGTTGATCCTTTCTTCAAGAGTATGGCGGTAACCATCATGTTTGGTTTGCTGTTTGCTACCATCTTAACCTTGGTGGTGATTCCTCTATTCTATGCCCTATTCTTTGGCATTAAACCAGAGCCGACATCACTCTAATTCACACCAAACAAAAAGGCCTCGCTAATTAGCGAGGCCTTTGTCATTTCACAAACGAATTACACGTCGTAAGTCGTTGAAGCCGTGTTACCACCTGTACCAGTCCAGTTTGTGTGGAAGAACTCACCACGTGGACGGTCAGTGCGCTCATAAGTGTGAGCACCAAAGTAGTCACGTTGAGCTTGAAGCAGGTTAGCTGGTAGACGTGCTGTTGTGTAACCGTCTAGGAAAGATAGCGCTGAAATCGTACATGGCATTGGGATGCCCGCTTCTAGAGATTTCGCTGCTACTTTACGCCATGCCGCTAGGCTGCTTTGCAGGATGTTTTTGAAATAATCATCTGAGCCTAGGAATGCGATATCTGGGTTCGCTTCGTAAGCATCACGAATATTACCTAGGAATGCAGAACGGATGATACAACCACCACGCCACATTAATGCTACGTTACCGTAGTTTAGATCCCAACCGTTCTCGTTTGACGCTTCACGCATTAGCATGAAACCTTGAGCGTAAGAAATGATCTTAGATGCAAGTAGTGCTTGGCGCAGTGCATCAACCCACTCTTGCTTATCGCCTTCTACTGGAGTAATAGTCTTGCCGAATAGAGATTCAGCTTCAACACGTTGGTCTTTAAGAGCAGATAGACAACGAGAGAATACAGACTCAGAGATAAGCGTTAGAGGAATACCAAGGTCAAGTGCGTTGATACCTGTCCATTTACCCGTACCTTTTTGGCCAGCAGTATCAAGGATCTTCTCTACTAGTGGCTCACCGTCTTCATCTTTGTAACCAAGAATATCAGCGGTGATTTCTACTAGGTAGCTGTCTAGTTCTGTCTTGTTCCAATCTGCAAATACAGCCTGCATTTCATCTGCAGACATACCTAGACCGTCTTTCATGAACTGGTACGCTTCAGTAATCAACTGCATGTCGCCGTATTCGATGCCGTTGTGAACCATCTTAACGAAGTGACCTGCACCATCGTTACCAACCCAATCACAGCAAGGCTCGCCAGCATCAGTTTTCGCAGAGATACCTTGGAAGATAGGCTTAACTGCTTCCCAAGCTTCAACTGCGCCGCCTGGCATGATTGAAGGTCCGAAACGAGCGCCTTCTTCACCACCAGAAACGCCAGTACCGATAAAGTGGATACCTTTTTCACGTAGCTCAGCAACGCGACGGTTTGTGTCTGGGTAGTTTGTGTTACCGCCATCAATGATGATGTCGCCTTTGTCTAGTAGTGGTACTAGCGCTTCGATGAACTTATCTACAACATCACCAGCACGTACCATTAGCATCACTTTGCGTGGCGTTTCTAGCTTCTCAACGAGTTCTTCTAGCGAGTATGCACCAACAATGTTCGTGCCTTTTGCTGGACCTTCCAGAAACTCGTCAACTTTTGCAGCAGTACGGTTGTGAGCCACTACTTTAAAGCCGTGGTCATTCATGTTTAGGATAAGGTTCTGACCCATTACCGCCAGACCAATTACACCAATATCACCTTTCATTGTTCTCTCCATCAATTCGGCAACTTAACTTGCTGCTTTGAAATCTTTTCGTCGAGCCAAGTTGTGCAGCTCTCCTAGCTCGACATTATTTGTGATTACAGTTCGCAGTAATCGGTATCAGTCAGGTTTTTACATGGGAAGCGCCACGCGCGACCATCATTATGTAGTAGCTGATCTGACTCTTGTGGACCCCAAGTACCACACGCATAACCAAACAGGGATTGCGGATCTTGCTTGTAGTCCAGAATTGGTTGAACAAATTCCCAACATGCCTCAACTGCATCGCTACGTGCGAACAGCGTAGCATCACCATTAAGTGCATCAAGTAATAGACGCTCATAAGCTGTAAGCATCTGTGTCTCTTGCAGTGATGCGTAATGGAAATTCATTTTTACTTCTTTTGCATTGAAACCAGCACCTGGTTCTTTCAAACCAAAGCTCATTTGAATGCCCTCATCCGGTTGAATACGGATGATCAGCTTATTCTCTGGCGCATCTTTACCAAACACTGGGTGCGGCGTTTGTTTAAAGTGAATCACTACCTCTGTCACACGTGTCGGCAATCGTTTACCTGTACGAACATAAAAAGGAACACCGTTCCAACGCCAGTTGTCGATAAACATTTTCAAGCCAACGTAAGTCTCTGTGCGAGAGTCGTCAGCAACACCATGTTCGTTGCGATAGCCTGGTAGGAATTGACCACGTACGTTAGATTCTGTGTACTGCCCGAGTACAAGGTTGTTACGCAGGTCTTCATCAGAAAGAGGACGCAAACACTGCAGCACTTTAACTACTTCGTTACGAATAGCGTCAGCGTTAATTTGAGCTGGAGATTCCATACCGACCATTGCTAACACTTGCAATAAGTGGTTTTGGAACATATCACGTACCGCGCCAGAACCATCATAGTAGCCACCGCGCTCCTCCACACCAAGGAACTCGGCACCTGTGATCTCAACATAGTCGACATACTGGTGATTCCAAAGTGGCTCGAACATGGCATTTGAGAAACGTAAAACCAATAGGTTTTGTACCGTTTCTTTACCCAGATAATGGTCGATACGATAGATTTGATGCTCTTGGAAATGCTCGTGAATTTCTTTGTCCAATTGGCGCGCAGACGCTAGGTCATAACCAAATGGTTTTTCGATGATCAAACGCTTCCAGCCATCAGCTTCATCATTGAGACCGTGAGCAGCAAGACTTGCAGGAATAATGCTATAAAGGCTTGGCGGTGTCGCCAAATAGAAAAGCGTATTACGTTGCTCGAAACCATATTGGTCAGCAACATCATCAAGGCGGGTTGCCAGTTTCGCGTAGTCTTGAGTATCAGAAGTATCAATGGCTTGATAGTGAAGATGATTACAGAAGGCTTCTAGTTTTTCAGGTTCTGTTTTTTCCATCTCCTGAAGGGAGTGTTTTAGCTTTTCTCGGTATGATTCGTCGCTGTATTGAGTGCGGCTTACACCAAGAATTGCGAAAGATTTAGGTAGCTGGTCGCTAGCATACAAATGGTAAAGTGCAGGGATCAACTTACGATAAGTAAGGTCGCCTGAAGCACCAAAAATCACGATGCTGCTGTTTTCAGGTATTACCATCTTTTTTCCTTAGACAATGGGGGCAATTGTTTAGCGGACGCAATGTTAACAGCGTGCTAGAGAAAAAGAAAATAAGTTTTGCCTATCCAAAGGATAGGCAAATTCACTCAAATGATAAGGTCTGACCACGACTATTATAGTCAGTTTAAAGATATTAGAGGTTAGTTAGTGCTATTTCGCTCAATAAAGCGTACTGGAACCATCAAGCGAACCAAACTTGAGTCCTTTTCTTTGATTTGATTTGAAATGATTTTTACTGACTCTCTCGCAAGACGTGTAAAATCTTGGCGGAAGGTCGACAGCTCATAGCTTAGCCAAGTAGCCTGTGGAATATCATCAAAACCAATCACCTGAACATCTTCCGGGATCTTCAAATCAAACTCAAAACGGGCGATGTCCATAAAAGCCATGGCAAGGTTGTCTGTCGCGCAGAACACACCTTGTGGCTTTGCCCCACTCTTCAGCAATGCACGGATCTCTTCTAGAGCGCCACCATAATCGTAGTTGGCTTCAACGACTTTTGGATTCTTACCTGTCAGCGATTTAAACTCATCGCAAAAACCATTGACACGCTCTTGGTTCGTAAAAGTAGGAACTTCACCCGTTAGATAAACGACGTCAGACAACTTGCTATCCGCAAAGCGCTGTGCGGCGATTTGCCCTGCAGAGTAGTTATCACTAATCACATAACTACTCTTAGTTCCCTCGACGACACGGGCGTATTGCACGATAGGAATATTAAACTCTTCACACTCTTCATAAAGCGCTGTGTTGAACGTAGCGGATGCGGCAATGACGCCGTCTACTCGATATTGGAAAATATTAGGAATCGAGTGTTGATTCTCACCATCAACTTGCCACGGTATTAGCACTGCTGAGTAACCAATTTTTTGCAGCTCGCTACTGATGAGCTGCAGCGTTTTCATGTGGATGGGATAATCCGCATCTGGGAAGACTAGACCGATAAGTTTAGACTGATTAGTCGTAAGACTTCGTGCGAACGCATTGGGGCGGTAGTTGAGCGCTTTTGCTGCCTCAAACACCTTTTGTTTGGTCTTCTCTGAAACAGAGCTTCCCTCAACAAAGACGCGAGATACCGTCGATTGTGAGACCCCTGCAAGTTTAGCGACATCTTTTGACGTGACCGTCTGTTTTGGAATATTCATTTATTTTGTTTAATTCATCTAGCCAGTTGCGCTAAATGTAGCATAAATTGGTACGTATGCATAAATAGAAAAGCCTTACATCGTTTAAATGTAAGGCTTTAGTGCTTAGATACCATATAAAATGGGTTGTACCCATCAACCTCCGGCAATTACCTGTTCCCAAATTACTGAAGGTTGCGGGAACAAACCACTAGAAGTAGTAACGAATACCCGCAGAGAATTGGTTATCGCGGTTATCATAGTGGTCTTGAACGTATTGATCATTACCTTGGTCAAACTGGTATTCAGCCCAAAGAAGGAAGGTATTCTTTGTAAAGTGATATTCTAGACCTGGAATGATGGTTTGACGCTCGTAGCCACTACCATTGTCATCTGTGCTAGTCAGATAGTTAACGTTAAGGGTTGGGCGAAGACCATTTTCAAAGTGGTAGTAGGTGTAAAGTTCTGCGCCACGCGAATCATAAAACTCAGCGTTGTCGTTTACTTCCCAGTTTGAGCCTTCGCTGTATGTCGCACCAACATAGAAACCGCCTAGTGAATAGTTCGCACCAAGCAACGCGATACGTTGAATGTCCCCATCATTGATGTTTGACGCATTCTTGATATCAGTAAGTTCATTCTGGTGATAAGCCAAACCAAGCGTTAGACCATTTTCAAAAGAGTAAGAGGTAGAAGCGCCCATACCGTTTTTCAATGTTGCTGTTGCATTGCCAGATAGAGCAACATCGTTACGTGTTGTTTGGTAAGTAAAGCCGTATTTCCAGTCTCCACCCAAGTTGTTGCGATAAGTGATGGAGTTTTCTGCACGACCCGTGCCTGATGCAATACCCCAATCAGCTAGGTTGTAATAACCAGTACCACGTGAACCATAGGTACGACCTAAGTCGGTGTACCAAGCCACATCATAGAAAGTACTCCACTGCTTAGTACCTGCAGCGATTTTACCCCATTTTTCGTGCTCTATACCTGCGTATAGAAGACGACTGTAGATGTCGTTAGCAGTCGAAGAAGAGTTATACCCCCACTCTGCGTGACCAAAGCCTTGCCAACCATTTTCAAGTTGCTTAACGCCTTTAAAACCGAAACGAGAGCTACCGCTGTTGAACTCATCAGTACGAGCTTCATACTCACCAGCGTTGTCATCAAAATTACGTGCCTTGTTTTGGTAGCGAACTTCAAAACGACCATCAATAGTTAAAGAGTCACCATTTTCATTGGTAAAAGTGTGTGCGGCCATTGCAGAGGCAGAAGTAAGTGCAGTTACCACTAGTACACTTAATACAGACTTTTTCATTTGCTTCCTACTTTACAGGCAATAGAAAGCCTCCGTGCCTAACAGCCCGTTAAAAATAATAATCAGGAAAAACGATGCCACACCCTGTGGCATCGGTTGGGAGCAGGCTTGAGGTTGAGAGGACGCTCAAGCCGTATGTATTGCTCTTATAGAGAAGGGTTAAGGATGCTTGAAGTACGCTCGAACACGTCTAGACCTTGCTGTTTTAGCCAGTAAGGTAGGTCGATCAGTACCCAGTTCTCAGATAGCTTGTCGCCGTCACGGTAGTAAACGTCAACGACTTGCATGTCCGCACGAACTTCACCGCCAGTCATACCTAGGAAACCACCGATTGGCGTGTTTGATAGGTTTGGCCAACCGAAGAAGCAAGAGAAACTGCCTTCTGCGAAACGACATACGTGGCCGTTAAACTTCTTGTCTTTTAGGTTGTTACGGAACGGCAGTTGGTGCTGCTGTTGGTAACGAGGAATTGTGTAAGACGCGCCGATACCACATGGACCGTACCAGATCATATCTTCAGACCAGCTCTTCGCTAGTACTTCTGGTGGGCACCCCATAGCACCGCTGTCGTTAAGTGCCGATAAATCGTCAACCATCTTGTTCACTAGTGCTAGTGTTGCAACTCCCTCTTCTGGCGCAGCGTCTTCGAATAGAAGACCGTCATGGTTACGTGGACCTGGGTAAGTAAAGTGCTTGCCAGTTGATGGTGGAAGTGGGTAGCAACCCGCTTGATCCATTACACCTAGTAGGTCTAGGAAAAGACCTGTTTTAGTAATTTTACCGTTCTCTACGCAGTTGAATTCAGCGTAACGGATGTTCATGATTTTGCCTGTTGGACGCATACCTAGGTATTCAGCATCGAATAGACCCATGAAGTGACCCATGCTCATAACCCAGATTTCACCTGACGTTACTTCGTTCTCACCGCCGATAAAAATATCTTGGCGACGTTGCATGCGAGTCATAGATTTCATCAAAGGAGCCCAGAAAACTTCTGCAGCAGCTTCCGCACCTTCTTGCTCACGGAATGGGTAAACACCACGCCATAGGTAATCTTTTGAAGTGTGAGCTTTTAGTACTTCAGCAACGTTTTCGTGCGTTGCGTTTTCCATTGCGTCGAAGTAATCACGTACAACGCGTTTTGCTTCTTGATATTTAGACATAATCATCTCTCTTATTAATGATGAGTCATTGTTGGAACAGGACTCGTAATTAAGTTAGGTCGTCGACAGGTATCTTCAGATACCGGAGAGAATTTACCCGTCGACTAAATTCGTTAAAGACTAGGCTCTTTGATTAAGCGCTCGCTTTTTCTACTTTCTTCTCTTTATGGAACACGCCGCCTTTTAATGTCTCAGGCAATGTTAGCCATAGAAGACCTGCGATGATCCATACGATTGGTGAACCCCACATTGCCGTTTGAAGGTCGGTACGCTCTTGGATAAAGATAAGTACCATTGGTGCCCACATACCTAGGATACGACCGCCGTGGAACAATGCTGCACCGTAGCTGCGAAGGTGTGCTGGGAATAGCTCTGAGAAGTAACCACCCCATACTGCTGATGAAGACAGACCGAAGTTATAAATCAAGCCAAGAATAGCAAGCATGTTCAGGCCGCCAATGACCTTGTCACCCGGTGCGATGAAGAAGATTGACACCATGATACCGGCTAGGATAAAACCAAATGCGTTCACCTTACGACCGTACTTATCTGCTGCCCAACCCCAGAACCAAGCACCGAATAGCGAGCCAAATGCTGAGATAGAGAAGATAAGACCGATTGTTGCACCATCAAACATGCGCACTTCACGTAGATAAGTCGTTACGAAACCACCAAAGAATTGGAAACCGTAGAAGTTTAGGCCGGCAAGTAGCAAACAGGTAATTGTGATAGTGCGGTAAGGCTTACTTAGCATCTCGCCCCAAGAACCTTTCTTCGCTGTCACGTTAGAGTCTGCTGAAGCCTCAGCCTTCGCTTGCTCTTCTTCACCATAAGCAATCACTTTCTTATCACTTGGTAGAACGAAGATCATTAACACAGCTGCCGCTAGTGGTGGCACACCGCCAACCCACATGAGGCTTTGCCATGGAGCATCGATGCTTGTGATAAATGCCGCATACGCACCCATTACCATCAAAGCGACAGAGAACATAGAAGATGCAAAGGCAGTCAACTTACCGCGCACTGTTGGAGTGAATAGACCAATCATCAATGAAACAGCAACCGTGAAGTAGCCACCCAACGATAGACCGATGATGAAACGCATTGCAGCCCATGTTGCGTAGTCGGTAAACATCATATTGATGATGGTTGCGCCACCGTTTAGTGCCGTAATAGCAATCAAGGTGTTCTTTTTACCAAACTTGGTTGCGAACCAAGCACAGCTTAATGCACCAATCAGGGCACCAACTGACTGCCATGTATAGAACTGAGCCGTATCCGACAAGCTAATTCCGTCGTACGCTTCAACGATATAGGGGCGTACGTAGTCAATAATTACAAAGTTATAACAGTAAAAGAAGTAACCAACCAAGATAGCTAAGTAGGCAGCCACCCTTTGGATCATTGGAACTTCGCTCATGTGTTTTTTAGCGGTCATAGCCGTTAAACCCTTATTTTAATTAGGTATAGTATTTTTAATGGCGAGCACAGTGTTTCTAAACTTTATTTGACTGCCCCCGTTCTGCGAGATGAATCTTACTTTTTTTGTGGTTTAAAGATCCGTGATCCATATCAAAAACCAATGAATACGCACCCATTATGCAAATTTTGGTGACAACGATCACGCAAACGTGCAAAATTCGCCACTTCGATGTATTTATAGTCAATTTAGTCGATAAATCTCACATTTATTGACTCAGAACTGTATCATTCGCCTACAATGACGATAGAATCCACTCGAATTTGAAGCAAAATATGTTTTGGAACAATCAATAATGGTTACGTACTCAAGCCTCGTTGTAATCGCCCTATACATTACAGCAACCATATTTATCAGCTACTTAGTAAATAAGAAGCTGAAAACGGGTGGAGACTTTTCGACAGGTGGACGTCAATTCGGTTGGTTTACTGCGGGAGTTTCCATTCTCGCGACTTATATAAGTGCAATGACCTTCATTGGAATGCCAGGTTGGGTCTATGGAACAGGGATGGAAGCGATGGCGATCCACCTCAACTACCCTTTGGTGATCTTTTTTACCGTGGTGTTTTTCGTTCCTATCTTCTACAAGCTCAAACTGACTTCTATCTATGAGTATCTAGAAATGCGTTTTGGTATCTATGCCAGAACCATCAACTCAATCGTTTTTCTTGTGGTGCAATGTATCTCTGCAGGTGTGATTTTGTATGCGGTGTCATTGATTTTGGTCCAGGTTTTACCCATCACCATTACCCAAGCGATTTTGTGTATAAGCGTATTTACCGCTATCTACACCTATGCGGGCGGTATCTCGACGGTCATATGGACAGACATGCTTCAGTCGCTGATCCTAGTTATTGGTACTATCGCTATTTTCTTTATTTTAATTTTCGACATAGATAGCGGCGTGAAATCGACACCTGAGATGCTCAACGTCATTAACCTGAGTATGGATCCAAGTGTCGATACTACACTTTGGGCAGGGCTAGTCGCGGTTGCCTTTCTACATCTCAGCGTCTACGGCACCAATCAACTGATAATCCAGCGCACTCTTGCAACCAAGTGCATTAATTCAGCCCAAAAGTCGATGCTGCTTTGCGGTTACGGGGCGTTTTTTATCTATCTACTGTTCTCCATTTTAGGTGTGCTTCTTAACTTGTTCTACGATGGTCAAGTATTTGATAACCAAAATGAAGTCATCTTAGATTTTGTGTTCAACCACACCAATCCAATTATTATCGGTTTGATCATTTCAGCATTAGCAGCTGCAGCGATGTCGACACTGGATTCAACCTACAACTCAATGGCAACCGTAGCGACATTTGATATTTATAAGCGCTTTATTAAAACCGATGCTGAAGATGCTCATTATGAAAGTACCGCGAGAAAGATGAGTTTAGTTGCAGCAGCTTCGGTGGTCGTACCGGCAATTTTGGCGGTATCCAACGAATCCGTATTAAAGACGATCGCTAGTCTGACCTCAATTTTTGTAGGTATTCGTCTAGGCTCTTTTGTGTTAGGAATAGCGTCTAAGAAAGCCAACGAAAAAGGCATTATTCTCGGAAGTATTGTTAGCATGGTTGTAGTGTTTGCTGCTAAAGGAATGAACATCGCGTGGCCGTGGTTTGCACCAATAGGGACATTGGTATTTTTGGTCGTAGGATTGACCGCTAGCTATAAATGGGGCGAAGTAACGCCCGAGCAGCTAGACTTTATTCATAAACAGAAGCACTTGATCGCTAAACCGAAAGCCAGTCATTACGGGCTATTTGCCTTCGCTGCGTTCACAGTGGTCATTTGTATATATATCCCCGACTGGCTTGGTTCAGTACTGCTGTAATAAGGTAATAGGTTATGTTGTCCATCTTCGACATTTATAAGGTTGGCGTCGGCCCATCTAGTTCTCACACTAATGGTCCAATGATTGCTGGCTATCAGTTCACTAAGTTGATCGCAGACTCACTAGAAAATGTGGTTCGAGTTCAAGTTGATTTATACGGCTCACTCTCACTGACAGGCATCGGTCACCACACTGATCGTGCCACTATTTTAGGCTTATTGGGCAACAAACCTGACACTATTAAGATTTCGAGCGCAAATCAAGCGATGAGAAATGCTATCGAAGATGGTGTGTTACCTCTCTCAGGCACTCACCATATTCCGTTTAACTACGAAACAGACATGCTGTTTCATGAAGACAATCTGCCTTTACACGAAAACGGCATGACCATTTCTGCATTCGATAAACAAGGTGAACGCATTGGCTTTGAGACTTACTATTCCATCGGCGGTGGCTTTATTGCCACAGAATATGAATTGCAAAACGGTAAAGACGAAGAAGACGTCAGTGTCGAATTCCCGTTTAGCAGCGCTGACGAAATGTTAGAGCTAGCAGAAGAACACGGTATGAGCCTCGGTGGTATGGTACTTCGCAATGAATTGGCGTTCAAAGATCTTGAAGAAATCAATGATAAAGCCGAGCAGATTTGGCGAGTCATGTTACGTTGTATGGAGCGCGGTTTTGAAACTGAAGGTATCTTGGATGGCGGTCTAAACGTCACCCGTCGTGCTCCTAATCTACTGAAAAAGCTGGAAGCAAATGCCGCCATCGAAAATGATCCGATGGAAATTATGGATTGGATCAACTTGTTTGCCTTTGCCGTAAGTGAAGAGAATGCTGCGGGCGGTCAAGTGGTCACCTCTCCAACAAACGGAGCTGCGGGCGTTATTCCAGCCGTATTAATGTACTACCATCGTTTTATTAAAGAGCTTGATACCAAACAGCTCAAAGACTTTTTAGCGGTTTCCGGAGCCATCGGTATCCTCTACAAAACCAACGCCTCCATTTCCGGTGCTGAAGTGGGCTGTCAAGGTGAGGTAGGCGTATCATCATCCATGGCAGCGGCTGGCCTAACCGCACTACGAGGTGGTAGTAACGAGCAAATGTGTATCGCGGCAGAGATTGCCATGGAGCACTCACTCGGTATGACCTGCGACCCTATCGGCGGTTTGGTTCAAGTCCCTTGTATCGAACGCAATGCCATGGGTGCAATGAAGGCAATCAATGCTTCGCGCATGGCGCTTAAGCGAACCAGTAAGTGTCTCATCTCTTTAGATAAAGTCATCGATACTATGTATCAGACAGGCAAAGATATGAATAAGAAGTACCGTGAAACCTCGCAAGGTGGATTGGCGCTAATTCATTTGGCTCCGCCTTGTGAATAAATGTGCAAGTAAACAAATAAAGGCGACCAGAGGTCGCCTTTTTTGATGAACAACTTAACGATATTACTGCGCGATTAAGTCTTTGTAAGCGATAGTCTTGCCTTGAGGTTTCTCATTAGCGAGCTTAGCTTTAGGTGCTCCTGGTTGTGATAACCAATATTCTGGATCCTTCTTAGGATTCAGTTTTGGACCACAATCACCCTGAGCACCACTTCTTTCTAGACGCTTAAGCACTTTGTCTTGAGCTGCTGCTAGGCCGTCCAGAGCTTCTTGTGGTGTTTTTTCTCCACTTGCCGCTTCAGAAACATATTGCCACCATAGCTGTGCAAGTTTTGGATAGTCTGGCACGTTGGTACCAGTTGGGGTCCACTGTTTACGTGCATCACTGCGGTAGAACTCAACCAAACCACCCAGCTTAGGAGCAGCATCTGTCATCGCTTGAGAGTTAATGTCTGACTCACGAATTGGCGTCAAACCAACCAGTGTTTTCTTCAAGCTCACAGACTTAGACACGACAAACTGAGCATACAACCAAGCGGCTTGACGACGATCCACTGGCGTACTGTTTAGGAATGTCCACGAGCCCGCATCTTGATAACCAAGCTTCATGCCATCTTCCCAGTATGGGCCACGAGGTGATGGAGCCATACGCCATTTCGGTGTGCCATCTTCATTAACCACAGGTAGCCCTGGCTTGGTCATGTCAGCAGTAAACGCGGTATACCAAAAGATCTGCTGCGCGATAGAACCTTGTGCGGGAACCGGACCTGCTTCGCCAAACGTCATCCCTTGAGCTTCAGGTGGCGCATATTGTTTTAGCCAATCCACATACTTGGTGGTCGCATACACCGCCGCTGGACCATTTGTCGCACCGCCGCGAGCTACATCGGAACCGACAGGGCTACAGCCTTCTACACGAATCCCCCACTCATCAACTGGTAAACCATTAGGAATCCCTTTATCACCCGCACCAGCCATGGAGAACCACGAGTCAGTGAAACGCCAACCTAGTGATGGGTCTTTTTTGCCGTAGTCCATATGACCGTAGACACGTTCGCCATCGATCATTTTCACCTTCTCACTAAAGAATTCTGCAATGTCTTCGTATGCAGACCAGTTAAGTGGCACTCCTAGCTCGTAACCGTATTCCTTCTTAAACTTGGCTTTAAGATCGTCGCGCTCAAACCAGTCTGCACGGAACCAATATAGGTTCGCAAACTGCTGATCTGGCAGCTGGTAAATCTTACCGTCAGGACCTGTGGTGAAATCCAAGCCAATGAAGTCGGGAAGATCCAAATATGGGTTAGTCACACTCTTACCGTCACCTTCAATAAAGTCAGAGATTGGTACCACTTTTCCGTATCGAATGTGGGTACCGATCAAGTCTGAGTCATTGATATAGCCATCATAGATATTGCGACCTGTCTGCATTTGCGTTTGCAGCTTTTCTACCACGTCACCTTCTTGAATCAAATCGTGATTCACTTTGATGCCGGTTATCTCATAGAACGCTTTAGCAAGAACTTTTGCTTCATATTCGTGGGTAGTGATGGTTTCCGAAGCAACGTTGATTTCCATGCCTTTGAAAGGTTTGGCAGCATCAATAAACCACTGCATCTCTTTCGCTTGCTCATCAGCGGTCAACGTCGTCGGAGTGAACTCTTCACTCATCCACTTTTTAGCCGCGTCCATATCGGCAAACGCGTTTGGCGAGAGTGCTGCGAATGCAATAGATAAAGCAACGCAGCGGGTAAGATAAGACTTCTTCATATCCTTTTTCATTATTGTTTTACTCCAATTATGAGTGTTTTGTTTCGTACGTTATTAGTCACACCTAAGCGAGCCCTATGGCATTGAAGCCAAATACAACATGTTGAGCATGGTTAGGCACTTATCGGTGAAAGTTGTTATTACCCCCATTTTAAAACGGTCAAAATCCAAACCGTGGAAATCGCAAACGGCACCCAAATAGAGAGCTCCGTTAGTCCCACAAACCCAAGGTGTATATAGGCTGAACTCAGCAAGCCAATAAACAGTCGGTCTCCCCGTGTTGTACTGATTGGGAGAAACCCTTTGCGCTCAATACATGGCGCTTTAATTTCAGCAATGGTCATCGTTAACAAAATCAGTGCGATGCCAATAAAAAACAGTGCAGACGGAGTCGTCCATGCCATCCAAGCCATAATGTGTCTCCTTAAACTCGACCCAGTGCAAAACCTTTCGCAACGTGGTTGCGAACAAACCAAATGACAAGAATGCCCGGTACGATAGTCAGTACCCCAGCCGCAGCTAACACGCCCCAATCTATTCCCGAGGCACTGACGGTTCGCGTCATCACCGCAGAAATAGGCTTAGCATCAACTGATGTAAGTGTTCGAGCAAGCAGCAACTCAACCCAGCTGAACATGAAGCAGAAGAACGCCGTCACACCAATACCTGAGCGGATCATTGGCAGAAATATCTTCATAAAGAACTTTGGAAAGCTGTAACCATCGATATAGGCGGTTTCATCGATTTCCCTTGGAACACCTGACATAAAGCCTTCAAGGATCCATACCGCCAACGGTACGTTAAACAAGCAGTGAGCAAGCGCGACCGCAATATGGGTGTCGAACAGGCCTACTGATGAATACAACTGGAAGAACGGCAACAGAAACACTGCAGGCGGTGACATTCGGTTGGTCAGCAGCCAGAAAAACAAGTGTTTATCGCCGACAAATTTGTAGCGTGAAAAGGCGTACGCTGCAGGCAGTGCCACTGCTAACGTAATACACATATTCATGACCACATAGATGATGGAATTGACGTATCCCATATACCAACTTGGGTCGGAGAAAATGGTCTGATAGTTCTTAAATGTCCAGTTCTCGGGCCAGAAGCTTAGGCTTCCCAATATCTCTTGGTTTTCTTTAAACGACATATTGAGCAACCAATAAATCGGCAACATCAAGCAGATGATATAAAGTGCTAAGCCTACAATTTGGGTATAGCGTGTGTATTTTGACTTCGTCATGGTTAAATCCCTTTATTTATTCTCACCGTGCGTCATCGCGGTATAGAACACCCAACTGACGAGTAATATGATCAAGAAGTAAATGATGGAGAAAGCCGCAGCAGGACCAATATCAAATTGTCCGATGGCCATCTTGGTTAAGGTTTGGCTTAAGAACGTGGTTGAGTTACCTGGCCCCCCTCCCGTAAGCACAAAGGGTTCGGTGTAAATCATAAAGCTGTCCATGAAGCGCACTAACACGCCAATCAATAACACACTCTTCAACTTTGGAAGCTGAATGTAACGGATGATTGACCATGTAGAGGCGCGATCAATATTGGCCGCTTGATAGTAGGCATCCGGAATAGCGCGCAGACCTGAATAACACAGCAAGGCGATGAGTGACGTCCAGTGCCATACATCCATCAGAATCACAGTCAACCAAGCATCGACCGGATTACCTGCATAGTTATAATCAACGCCAAGCCCGTTTAGAGCCCAACCAAATAAGCCAATGTCCGCACGACCAAAGATCTGCCAGATAGTACCCACGACGTTAAGTGGGATAAGCAATGGAATAGCCAATACGATTAGGCAAAACACCGACCACTTGCCTTTGGTTGGCATGGTGAGTGCCACAATAATCCCAAGGGGAACTTCAATCATCAGCACCGTAAACGTAAATCCAAACTGACGCAGCAACGCTCCGTGTAGTCGTTCATCATTTAACGTTTCTCGATACCACTCCGTTCCAACGAAGTAGGCGGTATTAGCGTCAAAGATATCTTGTAGCGAGTAGTTCACTACCGTCATCAATGGCACGATGGCACTGAAGGCCACCAAGGCGAAAACCGGAAGAACTAGAAACCATGCCTTGTTGTTGACTGCCTTGTCCATTAGTGGCCTCCTACATTAACTAAGAATTCATCGACATAGAGCATTGTCCATTGCTCTGGAAAGCTGATGTACGCGACACTTTTCGGTACATGTTGGTCTTCTTGAAGGCGTGCTTTGATGTGCTGTTCACCCAGCTTTAAAGTAAGAATTTTGTAAGTACCCAAATCTTCAACATGCAATACCTGCGCTTTTAAAGCAGAAGGGTTCTCTTTCTCCCATACATGAACAAATTCCGGTCTTATTCCAATCTTGATATTGTTACTCGATGCCTTTGCAATAGCGTCTCGATAACTTGACGACAACGGCACATCGACATCATCAAATCGCACTCCAACCTCAGTTGGTGTCACTTCCATTAGATTCATTCCAGGACTGCCAATGAAGTAACCGACAAAGGTGTGATTTGGGGTTTCGAATAGCTCTCTTGGTGTACCGAATTGCACAATTTGCCCGTTGTACATAACCGCAATTTCATCTGCGAACGTCGACGCTTCCAGTTGGTCATGGGTCACATAAATCATGGTGATATTGAACTGTTGGTGGATCTGCTTAAGCTTGCGTCTTAGTTTCCACTTCAGCTGCGGGTCGATAACCGTTAGTGGTTCGTCAAATAGAATCGCCGAGACATCATCACGAACCAGCCCTCTTCCCATCGACACCTTTTGCTTTTCATCCGCAGTAAGGTGTTTTGCTTTTTTGTTCAGCACGGCGGTCAGCTCGAGAATTTCGGCAATTTCCGTCACTTTAGAATGAATTTTAGCTTTGTGTACCTTCATATTTCGCAGCGGAAACGCTAAGTTGTCGTACACCGTCATAGTGTCGTATATCACCGGAAACTGGAAAACCTGAGCAATATTTCTATCCTGAGGGCGCAGTTCATTCACTTTCATGTCATCGAAAAGCACTTCACCTTGCGAAGGACTCATGAGCCCAGAAATAATGTTGAGTAGTGTCGATTTTCCGCAGCCCGATGGACCTAATAACGCGTATGCTCCACCTTGTTTCCAAACGTGGTTCATTTCTTTAATGGCATACAGCGACGACTCGCTTGGCTGTTTGTCATAAGTATGAGCCAGTGAATTGAGTGTAATTTGGACCATGACTGACTAACCTCTCACATCATTAATCGGAGCATGAATCAGTTTTTCGTCCATACCGAATACATAGAATTTGTGGATTGGAATGTAGATTTTGATGGTTTCGTCCACTTCATAGCTGTGAACGCCAGCCAAGTGAAGCACCAACTCAAAATGCGCATTACGAACATGAAGAAATGTCTCTGAGCCACTAATTTCGGCGACTTCCACTTGAACCGTCAGTTCAACATCGTCGTCGTTTTTCGGTAACAAGCTAAGATGACTAGGTCGAATACCAAACTTGTAGCTACCCTTTTCAAGCTTGCTTAACGACTGGTTAAGCGGGAAGTGAGCACTTTGATCAAAGGTGACTTCACTTTCAGTAACGTCACCTTTTAATAAGTTAATAGGAGGCTCACTAAACAGAGTGGCTGAGGTCACGCAATCTGGTGTGTGATACACCTCTGCGGTCGGGCCTGACTGAATGACCTTTCCTTCATGGAGAATGGTTGTCGTTCCGCCAAGGGCTAGCGCTTCGTTAGGCTCTGTAGTGGCGTAGATAGCGATCGTGTGACGTGTTTTGAACAACTCACGCATTTCCTGACGCAGTTCCTCGCGAAGCTTGTAGTCTAAGTTCACGAGAGGCTCGTCGAACAAAATAATTTCAGCATCTTTGACTAGTGCTCTTGCCATTGCGGTTCTTTGCTGCTGACCACCAGAGAGCTCTAATGGGTGCTTTTTTAGATGTTCAGTAATGCGAAGCATGTCTGCTGTTGCGTGCACACGCTCGATGATTTCTTTTTCAGGTGTACCAGCAAGTCGCAGTGGAGAAGCGACGTTTTCAAATACCGTTAGATTGGGATAATTGATAAATTGCTGGTAAACCATCGAGATGTTTCGCTCTCTTACCGAAACCCCTGTTACATCAACGCCGTTAACCAGAATTCGTCCTGATGTAGGTTTATCCAAACCTGCTATCAATCTCATCAATGAGGTTTTACCTGCGAGTGTTCGCCCAAGCAAAACGTTAAACGATCCTGCTTCAAAGGTGAGGTTCACGTCGGATATGTGATGCTCGCCGTCGACTACTTTGCTTACCTGCTCAAGTGTTAATGACACTAAAAACTCCTTTCATCTCGAACAATGTCGTTTTCGATATTGCTCATGATTGCTAGAGTCATGCCAACTTGCGAAAATTGTAACAATTTAATTACAATGCATGCGATAAACTATTGAATGAGCATAGTTTTAAACGCTAAACCCATATAAAGAAAGCACTTATCCTACAAAAACGTTTTATGATCCAAGTAACATTTGTTAACTAAATGTGTTCAAACTGTTCAGAGCAGTGATATGTTTATTGAGCAATTGGTGAACAATCTTTGTTCGCAAACGCGCTTTTAGTATTTTGACTCTAATTTGGCTGGTCGTAGAAATGAACAGTAAACACAGCACGATCATTAAAAACTCTTGGCAACGATGTAGAGAAGCTGGGTTGTCACACAGCAGTGCTCCCATTATAGAGATGGAGACAGGCTCCTCACTGGCGAGAACAACAGAAGAGCACTCCGGTTTAATAGAAACTACACAACAAAAAGTGTTGCCGTTTTACGACAGTTTATTGGCAAACAGTAACTGCCTCATTACCTTGGCAAATACTAAAGGCCAGGTCTTGAATAGCTGGGGAGAACAACGTTTTTTTACCCAACATCAACCACAAGTCTTTCAAAATGGCGTGCAATGGAAGGAACAGTTAATTGGCACGAACGCCATAGGCACGGCTTTAGAGACGGGCTCCATTGTGCAAGTTTTTCACGATGAACACTTTCTTAGTTCAAACCGATTTATGGCAGGTTCCGCAGCACCTTTGTTTGATGCAGACAGAAGAATGACGGGCGTTTTGTCGATATCTAGTGACGCTTATATGCCCTCTTCTCATACACTTGGTATGGTAAAACTGATGTCACAGGCCATTGAGAACCAATTAATAGCTAGTCGATTTCAAGCGACCCATCACCTATTTTGGTTCAATACTTCTCCTGAAAACATTGACAGTCAATGGTCTTCATTGTTGGTGTTTAACGATGAAGGCATTATTGTTTCAGCAAACCGTCGCGCTGAAGTGGTACTTGGTCAGAATCTTGCGCTGCAGCGTTTGGAACAATTGTTCGATGTAAAGATGGAGCAAGTGCTATCGCACCCTCCTTTTACGCCATTTCCTCTAACTTCTCGCAGCCAGTCTAATTATTTTGGCTTGACCATACCTCCAACGATTCCAAAAGGTCGTCAACTCGATTTTAGGTTGGCACCACAAACCACAGATATAGCTGCGCCTACGGACAGACCACTTGATTTAGAACAGTTGAATACCGGTGACCCAAGATTGGCGAAAGCGATTAATCAAGCAAGTCGAATTCTTGATACCGATATACCCATTTTGATCCATGGCGAAACCGGGGTGGGTAAAGAAGTTTTTGTTAACGCACTGCACCAATCAAGTAGACGCAGTCACGCCCCACTCATTGCAGTAAACTGTGCCGCTATTCCTTCTGAACTGGTTGAATCCGAGCTGTTTGGATACGAGAAAGGGGCATTTACCGGTGCTCATACTAAAGGCTATGTGGGATTAATTAGAAAAGCCGATAAAGGAACACTGTTTCTCGATGAACTTGGCGACATGCCGATAAATGTTCAAGCTCGACTGCTTCGAGTACTGCAAGAGCGCAAGGTGACGCCACTTGGTTCCACAACCTCTTACCCAGTTGATTTTAAGTTAGTTTCCGCAACCAACCGGAACCTAAAAGCTGACGTAGAGCGCGGTACGTTTCGCCAAGATCTCTATTATCGAGTAACAGGTCTTAACATCACGCTCCCTGCTTTGAGGGAACGAACGGATAAAGAGGCTCTGATCCGATTCATTCTAAGAAAATACGCATACGGCAACGAGGTACCAAATCTAAGCGTGGAAGTATTGGCGATGTTCAAACAACACCCTTGGCCTGGCAATATCAGACAAATGGTTAGCGTGATTCAAATTGCAGCCGCCATGGCGGGCGATGAAACCATCACCTCAGAACACTTACCTGATGACTTCATAAATGACTTCAAACCTTATGAAAGTGCGCCGATTCAACCTATATTGGGCGCTACCGCATCAGACTTATCAGCCGCCCCAAATTTGGTTGAACAGGTCACAGAGCAAGTATCAAACAATCAAGAGTGGCTTGATATCTATGAGGAATGTGGAAGGAATATTTCGGCAACTGCAAAGGCGCTTAATGTCAGTCGCAATACATTGTACAAACGCCTAAGAGAGCAAGGGTTAAGATAAGCTTCCCTTGCTCCACTTGGATTGTTTTTATATTAACTCACTGGATCGACATGATAATCATGAATTGTGATTCTGGTGTCATCCAAGCTTACTTTCCAAACTTCGTTAACCAGCAAGTTAATGCTTTCACCAC
Organism: Vibrio sp. La 4.2.2; assembly: GCF_027586995.1. NCBI lineage: Bacteria > Pseudomonadati > Pseudomonadota > Gammaproteobacteria > Vibrionales > Vibrionaceae > Vibrio > Vibrio sp. La 4.2.2. Next base: position 453,962 of record NZ_JAPPTJ010000005.1, on the reverse strand, counting down.
GTAGCGTTGACTCGGGATAGGTGTCTGCAAGTAAGCGTATTCTGAGTTCGACTGCGTAATTATTGTCTTCTCTACGCACTTCTATTTGCTCGATTTGATGATGACAATCCGGTTTAAAGGTGCGCTTAACGATAGAATACCAATCTCTAAACCCATCATGACCTGAAAATGTTCCTTCTGGCGCTGACCATTTGATATCCATGCTTAAATAACGCGTAAAGTCATCAGTCGACTCAGGAAGTTCATCAAACTGGGCGAACCATTGAGTCACAAACTTACTAATACGGTTTTCTGGTGATTGAATAAGGTCTTCAATCCTCGTTTGCAAGCGGTCAGCATGACTCCTAGCACGAGTTTCTACCTCCTCCAGTTTGTTGTACACGCCTGCAATGTAAACCATGCTATGAGTGTAAATTGGCTTAACGTAATTCATTCCTGCAAGATAAGCGGTTTGCTCTAAAGGTTTTAACAACTCTTCAATTGAGAAATGGTTATAGCCAAGCGGGGTATAAGACTCCTCAGGACCACCGATTGTGAACGATAGCACCAAATCTTTGCCTTTTAACTTGTCGCCTTTAGCGCCATAAGCAAAGTTATAGCTGAATACATCATCAATCCATTTTTTCAGCAATGCAGGAATGGAGTACCAGTAGAACGGAAACTGCAGTACAACAACGTCAGCTTTCACTAAAGCCGCTTGCTCTGCCTCTACATCGATCTGATAGTTAGGGTATAAACGGTCTAGTTGACGCACTTCAATGTCATCAAAATGATCACTTAATTGGTTCAAAATAACTTTATTGGTATTTGACGCGTCCAAATTTGGATGACCTGAAATAACTAAAACCTGGCTCATAATGACTTTCTCATCGGTTACTGACTTAACATGTGAGTAGTGTAATTAGTATCATTGATAATTTTTAGATGACTTTTAGCTAAATAATTATTAGCTTAAAGCTAATAATAGTATTAGGTCCTAATCATGAACGGAACAATATTCAACCAACTGATTGTATTTAATACGATCGTTCAGGAAGGTAGCATTACCAGAGCGGCTCAAAAGCTCGAAATGGCACCTCCTTCAGTCAGCAATGCGTTGAAAGCTTTAGAGCAAGAATTAGGTCTACCGTTGTTTACACGTACAACACGACGCATTGAAGTCACTGAAGCAGGTAGATTACTGCATGAACGCACCTTGCATTCTATTTCCGAGTTGAGTTTGGCTTTCGAAAGTGTCAGCGATTTAAGCCGAGAACCCACTGGCACGGTTCGCGTCACCATGCCACGCTTTGTCTATCAGTATTTAATCGAGCCCATTTACGCGGAATTCTGTCAGCAATACCCTCATATACAACTAGAAATTTCAGTTTCTGACGCCACAATCGACATACTTAACGAGAACTTTGATCTTGGCATCCGCTTTGGTGATAAAGTGGAAGAAGGCATGGTCGCTAGACCACTTACGACTTCTATGAAAGAAGCCTTTTTTGCGTCCCCTGCCTATATAGAACACTATGGACAACCATCATGCCCAGATGATTTGAAACATCACAAGCTGATACAGTATCGATTCATCTCATCAAACAAAATTGCGCCTCTATTGCTAAACAAACAGGGAGAGATGCTTTCGGTGGAGATGCCTACCTCCATGGTTGTTAATGACACGAACTTAATGGTAGATGCTGCCATAAAAGGTTTGGGAATAGGCAGACTTGTCGAACCTATGATTCAATCACATATCGCCCAAAAGCAACTGGTACCAATTTTAGAAGACTATTGGTACCCATATTCTGGACTTTATGTCTACTTTCATAAAAACACACAAAAGGCTAAACGTGTCCGTGTATTGATTGATTTTTTGATAGAAAAAACCAAGCAGCTATAACTAGATGGCGGTTCTTTTCATGGATACATTGTCCCTACTACGAGGTATCAAATTGAACACAAGTAAAATTCGCAACGTGGTCTTCGACGTTGGCAACGTGATTGTTCGCTGGTCTCCCGTTGAGATCGTTCGACTAACATTTGGGTATAGTGCTCATGAAGCAGAGCAAAAGGCTAAAGCTATTTTTCAACATGATATTTGGATGGCTCTTAACAAGGGTCTATTGACCGAACATCAAGCACAAGAAGAATATCAAACTGCATTGGGGCTATCTGAGGCTGAGTGTGAGAGACTCTTCTACTACATCAAAGAAACCCAAATTCAGATTTTTGGTACGGTCGATCTCATTAAGCGCCTGAAACAAGCCAGCTATAACATTTATGCATTAACGGACAACGTCCATGAAATTGTCGAGCACTTAAAGCATCGTTATGACTTCTGGCCACTATTCGAAGCTGCTACCGTATCGGCTGAGTTGGGTGTACTCAAACCCTCTGCTGACATTTATCAGTCGCTACTCAACAGCAACAATCTTATCGCGAAAGAGACCGTATTTTTGGATGACATGCCATACAACGTCGACGGCGCAGTGCAATGTGGACTGCATGCCATTCAGTTCAGCGACGCACAACAAGCGGAGAATGTACTTCGAGAATTGGGTTTAGAGTTTTAAGACGAATAACGGCAGTTCTCGTGACAAGAACTGCCGTTACTATTTTAGTTGATTCAAATGAACAAACGCTTAACCAAGCTTGCTCTTCAAACTTTCCAATACAGACTTACGAATTGAACCCAGTTTTGGACGCTCCTCATTTGGAAACGGGATTGGTCGCATTAGACTGATCGTTTTCAAACCCAAACGAGCTGTTAGCAGCCCCACACCAAGACCTTGTCCAGCTCGGGCTGAAAGTTTTTCTGCCAAGTTCATCGACAATATATCCGCACTTGATTCAATGGCAAGTTCACTGGCACCCGCTAATGCAATGTTCATTAATACGAGTTTGAACAACTTAAGTCTTGACCAGTAACCTAACTCTACGCCGTAAACCTCTGATAATTTGTCGATCATTCGGAAATTACGCCATGCGATGAGAAGCATGTCAGCAATAGCCAATGGACTCAGAGCCACCAAAATTGCCGCTTCCCCCGATAACTTCGACACTGCGGCCAGTGCTTGCTTATCCTGCTCTTTCAGTACCATGGACTGGTACATATTTAGCACTTCAGCATCACTATGCGCACTGTGAATACTGTTCTTCCAGCGGTCAAACGAAGGGTTTTCAGGTTGTATCCCCGCCTCATCAGCTAGCTTTTGACAGAACTTCTCACCCTGCCCCACTCCATCGTTGGCAATCAGTGCTTCGGCCTGTTCTTGAACCGAAAAGTGGTCTTTCAGTTTGCGAAGCTTATACAGCTCCTTACCAAACGCCCCAATACCCATTGCCGCTACTGCGGTAATCAAGCCTGACCAACCTAAAGACAACCAGTCTCCGGTATTGGCAGCAGTCACGACGTTATCTATCGCTTGCCAACCAACTAAGCCTGCAAATGCCGTTAATAAAGTAGTGGCAATCCAGCCTTTTTTGCTGCTTCCTTTGACTACTCTTTCAAGCTCTAGCTCGTCCTGTTGATCATTTGCTTCATGTTCAACAGGTATGAACGCCTGTTCTGGTTCAAACAGCTTTTGGCTGTTTATATCCACTGAAGATTCTATTTCGGAAGTATCCTCAGTGAAGACTTTTCTACCTTTGATATCACTCATCGAAGTTTATCTCCAATCAAATACTGCAGTGCTTTATCAAGTCGAATATGCCCACAAGGTTCGTCAACCGCCGTTTCAAGCGGTCTAAATGAGGTAAACTCAAACTGATTGTTTTTCCAATACTCAGCCTTTGGGAGGCGGGCTGGCACATCACCGGGATACAAGGTCATGGTTTCATTATCCAAGGTCGTTCCTCTTAGCGCAGCACTGCTCTCATTTCCTTTACCTACAAATCCTGCTTCGGTCGCTCTGATGGAAGCGACGCTCATGCAGCTCATTTCTATATTTTCGAACGCAGTATCTTGCCACGCTGGATGTACCATTTGCTGTAACAAGCTCACTAAGTTGTTGTGCTGATCTGGTGTGACATGATCAGCCTTTGTGGCGGCAAACAGAATTTTATCTATTCGTGAAGAGAACAAGCGACGTAGTAAGCTAGATTGTCCATAACGGAAACTCTTCATAATTTGTTGCAGCGCATCTTTCATATCATGAAACGCTTCTGAGCCTGCCATTAGTGGCTGTAAACAATCCACTAGCACAATCTGACGATCAAATGTCGCAAAGTGATTCTTGTAGAATTGCTTCACTACTTTGGTTTGATACTCTTCATAGCGGCGCTTGAGCATCGCATAGCCGCTCGTTTTCGTGACTTTGTCTGACGGAGCCTGACAAGGGAAAAACTGCAGTACTGGTGCGCCTTTTAATTCACCCGGAAGAACAAAGCGCCCTGGTTGCACCCAATGTAATCCACGCTCCTTGCAGGCATACAGATATTGAGTAAAGCTCTCGGAAATGTCGGCTATTTGCTTTTCGTTTTCTTCTCCAGTGGCATCAAACTGCTCAAGTTTAGTCAGCCAGTCTTGGGCACATTCGCGGCGAATGCCCGTTAGATTCTCAAACTGCAACTCACTCCACTGCTCAAAGGTCAAATCGAGTAGTGGTAAATCGAGTAACCACTCTCCCGGATAATCAATGACATCAATATACAGAGTCGACGTTTTGCTGATTAAACGTTTCGCCCCTTTTGCTGGCTTATACTTAACCGCTAATCGTATTTCACTTACATCGCGCGTAGGCTCAGGCCAACTTGGTGGCATTGCATGCAGTTGACTCATCGCGTCATCATAAGCAAAACGTGGAACCATTAAGTTAGACTGCGGGACACGCTTGGCGCCGATCAATCGTCCATCTCTAGCACAGTCCAACAGAGGTAAATTCTCGTGCGTAGAGGTATGCAACAGTTGATTAACCAGTGAAGTGATGAACGCCGTTTTACCTGCTCGCGACAAACCCGTCACGGCAATTCGAACATGAGAGTCCATACTACGATGCAGAAGATCAGATACTTCTTGACCAATTCGGCTCATTTAACGTACTCCAATAAAACTAATGGGATAAGTTTGCACTATACGAGATTAACGAAACATGAACAAAAAACCCCTGAAAATATTCAGGGGTTTACGTGAAACTTTGAGAGCGTCCTAATCGTCTTCAATTAACTTATAAATGACGAACAGTGCGATTTCCAACAGAACCGTCAGCACACAAGCCATGGTGACGTATTTTTCATTAAAGATGCTGATACCGTGCAGTATTAAATCGTAGCCAACGAAAAATCCCACTACTAGCAATAACGCAATTTGTAATATTTGTATGAATCGAGGCATTGTTGCTCTCTCCTTGGTTCTTTTTCTAGTATGTTTTTTAGTATACGCCTGAATTATAGATAAAAAAAAGTGAGTATGCGTTCACACACCCACTTTTTCTAAGCGGATTAAGAAACTTTTTCTGCTTCCGCTATCTTAACTTTCCACGTATCTGGACCAATTTTGTGAGCATTCGCTCCGCTTGAATCTACCGCGACAGTCACAGGCATATCTTCAACTTCAAACTCGTAAATAGCTTCCATACCTAAGTCTTCAAACGCAACCACTTTGGCTTTCTTAATCGCCTTAGCTACCAAATATGCCGCACCGCCGACAGCCATTAAGTACACAGCCTTGTGCTCTTTAATAGACTCAATCGCCGCAGGACCACGCTCCGCTTTACCAATCATGCCAGTTAGTCCAGTTTCAGACAGCATCATGTCAGTAAATTTATCCATACGAGTTGATGTTGTTGGGCCAGCCGGTCCTACTGCTTCATCGCCAACGGCGTCTACTGGACCGACGTAGTAGATAAATTTGCCTTTAAAGTCGACACCTTTTGGCAAACCTTCACCACTCTCCAACATCCCTTGAATACGTTTGTGCGCTGCATCACGACCTGTCAGAATTTTCCCAGAGAGCAATAGAGTCTCACCTGTTTTCCACTCTTGAACGTCTTGTTTAGTGATAGTGTCAAGATTCACTCGACGAGTATTTTCGCCAGCTTCCCATGTAATATCTGGCCACTCTTCCAATTTTGGTGGCGTAAGCTCTGCTGGGCCGGTTCCATCGAGAGTGAAGTGAACGTGACGGGTTGCCGCACAGTTTGGAATCATACACACAGGCTTAGAAGCTGCGTGAGTTGGTGCGGTTTTGATTTTAACATCGACGACGGTCGTTAAGCCGCCCAAACCCTGAGCACCAATGCCCAGTTTGTTGACACGGTTAAAGATATCAAGGCGAAGCTCTTCTTCTGCATTAGAAGGACCACGTTCGATAAGCTCTTGAATATCGATATGCTCCATCAAAGATTCTTTTGCAAGTACTGCCGCTTTCTCAGCCGTACCGCCAATACCTATACCCAACATACCTGGTGGACACCAACCTGCCCCCATAGTAGGTAAGGTTTTCTCTACCCATTCTGCGATGTCGTCAGATGGATTAAGCATGACCATTTTGGTTTTGTTTTCAGAACCGCCGCCTTTCGCTGCGATTTGAATTTCAACTTTATCCCCTGGCACCATATTGATATGAACCACAGCTGGCGTATTGTCTTTGGTGTTAATACGCTTACCTGCTGGATCTTTTAGCACAGATGCACGCAACGGATTGTCAGGGTTGGTATAACCTTGACGAACGCCTTCATCGATCATCTCTTGAACAGTTAGATCAGAGTCCCATTGGACATTCATACCAATGTTCACAAAGCAGGTAACGATACCTGTATCTTGGCAAATTGGTCGATGACCTTCTGCGGACATGCGCGAGTTAATGAGAATTTGCGCGATGGCATCTTTTGCCGCTTGGCTTTCTTCCTTTTGATAAGCTTTATCTAGGGCTTGAACAAAGTCGAGGGGATGGTAATACGAGATGTATTGCAATGCATCAGCAACACTACTGATCACATCTTCTTTACGAATAACCGCCATTGAATACCTCTTTATAATTTTAGCTTCCAGAATTACGAACTTTCTTTGAACCTGTACCACGCCTTAACCCGCAGTATTTTCAGGGATAATTGTCCGACTTTTTATTGTGAAAATATGATACTCTTGCTTTCCACTATGCGCCATGAGTGCGACAACGTTTCTGTCACAATTTAAGCAAATGAACACAAAAGAAAGACTATCTATTCAATTCGTTGACCTTCCTTATTACCAAGACCTAGCCCGAGACAAGTTTGCTGAGATTGAGCAACTTCCTTGGTCGATGCTACTGAAATCGTCAGACGCCAGTCATGAGAACAGCCGATTTGATATTTTGGTCTCTCAACCAGTCGCAACCGTCGAAACGTTTGGTGCTATCACCAAAGTTATAGTTGGAGACGAAGTGTCAGAAAGTGACCAAGATCCATTTGCCATCGTTAATGATTTGATAGAGAACTTAGTTGGTTTCAGGAAAGATTCTACCAACTGGCCATTCATTGGAGGTGCGGTTGGTTACTTCGCATACGATCTAGGACGCAGAGTGGAACGTTTGCCAATAAAAGCAGAAAACGACATCCAAGCCGCCGATATGTCTATCGGTATTTATGATTGGGCATTAGTCGTTGACCATCAAGAACAGCGAGCTGCCATCGTAGGTAACAACCCTGAATTTCATAAGCAATGGTTAGAACGTAAGGTCTCCCCTCAAGAAGATCCGTTTACGTTGGTGTCGAATTGGCAGTCCAACATGACCAAACAACAATACCAAGACAAATTTCTTTCGGTGCAAGACTATCTCTCTGCAGGAGACTGCTATCAGATTAACTTAGCGCAACGACATCAAGCTCAATATACTGGTAGTGAGTGGCAGGCATTTAATCTATTGGACAACCAGAATCAAGCACCGTTTAGTGCCTTTATCCGAACCAACGATAGCGCGATAATCAGTGTTTCCCCTGAGCGTTTCTTACAGCTTCATCAAAACTGTATTGAAACCAAACCAATTAAAGGTACTCGACCAAGATCAGTCGATGTGGAACAAGATAAAGCGTACGCAGAAGAGCTAAAAGCAGCGACCAAAGATCAGGCAGAAAATTTGATGATTGTGGATTTGCTCCGCAATGATATCGGACGAGTAGCAACTCCAGGCAGTGTTAAAGTGCCTAAGCTTTTTGATATCGAAAGCTTCCCTGCAGTTCATCACTTGGTAAGCACGGTAACTGGCGAGTTAGCTCCAGAATACTGCGCTACAGACCTTCTTAGAGCTTGTTTCCCCGGAGGTTCAATAACTGGCGCACCTAAAATACGAGCCATGGAAATCATTGAGGAACTAGAACCTCACACTCGCAGTGTATATTGCGGTAGCATTGGCTACATCAGTGCTCATGGCGTTATGGACACCAGCATTACCATTCGAACACTCATCGCAAAACAAGGTAAAATCTATGCTTGGGCCGGTGGCGGTATCGTCGCCGATAGCGAATGTGATGCAGAGTATCAAGAAACCTTCGATAAATTAGGTAGAATTTTGCCAACCCTTGGCAACCTCTAGTCAGAGCGCATCTAAACCAGAGCTTGGCCCCCATTTAGAGAGTGTGAGGGTCAAGTCTTTTGCGGTATAAGGTTTGGATAGGATGTCGTCCATACCCACATCATAACAAGTTTGTCGTTCTTCTCGTGTTGTGCCTGCGGTTAGCGCCACGATGGGTTTGGCGTAACTTGCGTCTCGTAGTCGTTTCGTTGCTTCAAATCCATCCATCACTGGCATTCTACAATCCATAAATATGATGTCGTATTGCTGATTGGTCGCATGTTCAACCGCTTCAAGGCCATTAACAGCAAGATCAGGTGTGATACCGACTTTGCTCAGCATTTTGGTAATCACGACCTGATTCATTTTGATATCGTCAACGACCAGAATCTTAAGGGCAGAAAAATCCTGTACCACAGTATCAAGGTTCTGTTTTATCCGTTCGTTATCGTCAACATCTTCAACCTGCAACGGTAAAAAACCATAAAACGTTGTACCCTGCCCTAACTCACTGGTTAACGAAATTGAGCCACCCATTAGCTCGACAAGTCTTTTACAGATGGCTAATCCGAGCCCTGTTCCCTCGTAGTTACGTGAACTAGACCTGTCTGCTTGAATAAACGGTTGAAACAGTTTCTTCTGAGCCGTCTGACTGATACCAATTCCCGTGTCTGTTACTGAAAAGCCAATCCCACCTTCCTGCGAGGTTAGCGTAACTTTAACACTTCCTTCATCGGTGAATTTAATTGCATTACCAATAAGGTTGACGAAAATTTGTGTGATACGTTCTAAATCGCCTTTGAAGTTCTTGTTAGAGAAGCCGTCAGCGCAAATTGTAAATCCAATTTGCTTCTCCGCCGCTTTGTGCTCAAAAATACTGCACAACGTTGATTGAAGGTTGGTCCATTTGAATGTTGATTCGATTAACTCTAACATTCCTGCATCAATCTTACTGAAATCCAAGAGGTCATTAATAATCGACCTAAGTAGTTGACCAGATTGACTTAAATTACTGTGAAGCTCTTGTTGAGCACCTTTCAGATCAGTATCTGCCAACAACTCAACGCTCCCTAGTAATCCATTTAAAGGAGTCCTCAATTCATGATTGATCATTGCCAGAAACTCACGAGTCGAACGTTCCGACGCTTCTGCGCGCTCTTTCGATTTAACAAGTCTTAAGTTGATTAACTGGCGTGTTATGGAGCTCGACAACAGTTCACAAACTAATGACATTTGGCTTTCAATAAAGGCCAAGTCAAAATCTTCACCAACAAGGTTAACCTCCAATTTCCCAACGTTTTTCTGTTCGACTTGAATTGGTATAGAAGCTTGTAAGGCCGGAGACGTGCTGGCTTCATTTATTACCTTAGTTGAGTTGAAAAGATTATGTTTAAGGGTAGGTATAAGGTTTTCAGTCAACTCAATACTATAAGAGATGCCCTCAGCAGCATCCGTTAATTGTTTGACTAAATCCGCAAGTAGTACATCATCAAGGTTGCTACGTAAAAAGGTTCTTCCAAACTGAATTAGAATTCGCTCAATATGCTGCTGAAACTCCAGCCGTTTAAAGCTAGCCTCTGAGCGCTGCTCTACTTGTTTTAGAGCCACTTCTAATTGTTGATTGGCATTAAACAATTCTAAGCTTTTAGCTTCGAGTAAACTCTCAGCCGCCTTTCTGGCCGCTATTTCACGCTTGAGTTTCCTTTCAATCGCCGCACTACTCGTCATAGTCAATTCACACTAAAGATAAGCTAAACCTGACCACGCTTCCGTCTTCTGTTTGAGGACTCATTTTGACATCTACGGTTTCCCCAAAGTGGGTTGCGCACCCTTCTATTAACCCCAAGCATACGTTAGACATACAGCGAGCGCTCTGATAGTCCATGACCATTTCTGTTTCTGTCTCACTAATGAAATGAAATTTAGGAGGTTCTGCATCCGCGTAGAGTTTTTTCACCTCAACATGAATGTAATCTTCTACGTGGCGAATGAACTGAAATGTAGATGTGCTTTGGCCAATACTGGCACTGTCCGGAATAGATGCCAGTAGTGCTTTAAACACGGTCTGACCAAACACTTGCTGCAATGTATCAGGCGCAATATCGGTTTTCTTACTAAGGTTAACAATTAGCTTCACAAGGTCTCTATGATCGTAACTCCCAACAGCTGTATAGATACCTTCATCCCCTGACATTTCAAGAACTTCGTCCAATACTTCTAAGCCGAACTTTTCTTCAACGAGCTCCATAAACTCGGTAAAAATGATTCCTTTCATAGCCAATCTCCCCAAGATTGAGAGTTGAGGTACTCTCTTTTCGATATTGAACCTAATCATTGGTAGGCTCGATGAATAATTAATCCTCTTAGTTAAGTTCTAGAACAATATTCACACTAAATCCAAGTTAATACGTGTTCACAATCAATAACCTAGTTAAATGGTTATTGATGAAAAGCCCAATGTTCCATCATCAAAACTCAAGGTTAAGTTCAGTTGTGTTTGTGCTTGGCAGTTCACAGACCATAACGTAAATGTATTAATGTTGTTGGCAGTCACTAACCCATCACTGCAATTAACATCAATATGTGCGATACGCTTGCGAACTCTTCGGCTCAGCAGTGCTTTAATCTCGCGAGTCGAAACTTCCCAATAGTTGCCGCTTTTAGTTTGAATACAGTTATCGAAAATCAAGTTAGGCATAAAGACCAGATCGAAAGTTAAATAGCCTTCACTACTTTCTCCATCATCACCTGACAAAGAGAGTTTTCCGAGTCCTTTGCTACGATTAACAGACGACAAGGTTAGGTCACCCTCGCTTTCTGATTTTACTTGAACTAAATCAGAATGCTCGAACGCTAATTGGTGAATAGATTTTGCACATTGCCGGCTAACCGAGTTGGAAATAAGATCTTTTTTATTTACTTCGATATCACACCACTTGTTCGACGCTTTAAGGCTGGTCTGAATCGGTGCCGCTTGCATGTGTGGCATGAAAATTCCAGTGGCAATGTAGTCAACCGCATCAGACAATAAGTAAATATATCCTTCCGACTCAGTTTTGGGTTGACTGAAAGAACCATTCGGCAAACGACGTAAAAAGCTCTGATTTGAAAATGAATAAACAGCATCAACATACACTATCGGACTTGCAAACTGTGTAGGAGAACCAACAAGATCTTTTTGTTCAAGTGCTTTTCGTGAACACATACCGTTCTCTGTCTTTACTATTAGGTCCTTCAACAAAGTAAAATCAAAACGCAGAACTAAGTCCAAACTCTGCTCGCTGTGAAGATTGAGCGCCTCAACTAACAATTCACAAGACAGGGGCTGAAAACTATTGTTGGAATGTGTATACGGTGGAGAAATAAAACAAAACTCTTTCGTCAGTTTACTTTGATAATTTGCTGTGGCAGTCATTACTGACCTAACTTGGAACTCACTTCCTTGTATCGAGGCATCTGAATGACCCGCGCTCTTATTCACAAATTTGACAAGAGCACTTCGGCTGATAGCTATGGTTCCGTCCGAAAGGACTGAATAACCAATTGGACTGCTCTTGGATTGCGCTAATTGAAATTGTTCGGGAACCACGATGTGAGGCACCGATAGAAGATTACATTGCACTCGCAATGGCACACCTTCGATCAAGCAGCGGAGCTCCAGTGTTCCTCCAAACTCTTTGTTCGGTAAGTAAGCATAGACACCATTTCCATAGTCTCTAAAGATACCTACACCACTGTCACAAAGAACTTGCTCCGGTGTTATTCCGTTGAGTTTTTCAATATGAGTTATTAGGTAATCTCTCGAAAACACGAGTAAGCCAGACTGAAATTCAACGATTTGATGTCGATAGCTATCTACACTCATCACATACTCTACCCGTCTGAATAAAATCAATGTCGCTTAGCGTCAGAAGCATACTTAAGAACTTCACGAACCTGACTAGAGGACAATGGACGATAAAAGAAATAGCCTTGGATATAATCGACATCAATAGACTTTAGCGTTTCCAACTCAGAGACTTTCTCTACCCCTTCAGCGACGACTTTAATATTCAAGTCGTGAGAAAGCTGCCGAAGCATATTTACGGCAAAATATTTCTGTTTAACCTCATTGATATTGGTAATGAACTTACGATCGATTTTTAGCTCATCAAAATGGAAGTCGTTAAAATAAGAAAAGGACGAACTACCGGTACCAAAATCATCAACCGCAATCTTAATACCAGCAGAGCGAATTTTCTCTAACAGGTTGGCATTGTTCACATTATTTTCGAAATAGGCCGTTTCTGTTATTTCAATTGTCACCGCATCATTGTCGACTGGAGACCGTTTAATAAGTTCGAATAAATCCAGGAGATGAATCGAAGGTTGACCCGATTCAGCAATTGAGCAATTAAGTGACAACGATAGTTTTTTAGAGACACCTGAGTTTATGCTAACAAACTCCTCAATGGCTCTTTCAGCGACCATTAGATCCAGTGCAGAAATGAGTTTGAGTTCTTCTGCTAGGTGGATCATTTCTTGAACCGTGTACGACATATCTTGAAAACGGAATCGGCAAAGCGCCTCAAGCTTTACTATTTCCCCCGTATGCGTATCGACAATTGGTTGGAAGTTGACGTCGATAGCTTTATTTCGTATTGCATCTATCAAAAGCTGTTCTAAGCGCTTTCTGCGTATATTGCCTTGAACTAGCTTTTCATCGTAAAAATTGACGCTACTGCCGCTTGAGTCATGAACGAACATAGCTTGTACCGACTGAGAGATAACTTCATCAATACCACAGCCATTGAATCCATGAAGTGCAACACCAACCTGACCGTCGGCTATATCATTAACCAAATGGTCATCGAGGTATTTTCTCATGCCCTTGAAAAACTGCTTGATGCATAGATTGATAGTCGCCAGATCTTCGACGTCACTTTGTCGAATTTTGACAAGTGCAATGAACGTGTTGCGCCCCAAATACCCAAAGCTGGATTTGTCATGTGATGACTTTAGTGCAGCAAGGACTTTGCCACGTGACTCTTTTTCTAACTCACTATAAAAGTGCGGCTTGAAGCTGATAACAATATATTTTCCGTTCTTTTTGGATAACTCACTGGCACTTTTTCTAAAAGAGGCTTCATCCTGCGCTGTCTCCTGCTTAAAATTGATATGCGCTGATTTATCCGTGCTCTTCTCTGTAAAATTATCGCCAAAAAAAATGTACACAAAGATATGCTTGCCGTCTGACAACTCGATCTTTTTCACACTGATCGTCTCAAGACGAGCATGGGAATCGCGAGCTCTCGTGATAACAGCGCCCTGCCAACGTGAAGCCTGAGAAATCATACTTTTAAACACTTCCATATGACTACTATCACTTTGGAGCAATTGTATGTCAGAAATGTTTCTACCCAACACACTAATGGGCGATACATTATGTTCGTAGCACAAGCGGTTGTTGGTGAATAACACATTATGTTCATGATTAGTCACTAAAACACCACGATGTGGATCATCAAGCAGATGTTCAATCATTGAGAACACACTAATCTGAGCCTGTGATTGTGACAGTAGTTCAACACTACCTTTCACTTTGTTGTCCAAAATCAGATAGATTTCGAACTTAACAATAAACAGATCTTCGGTTGTTGTTTCAAGTGCAATGGGCACAGCTGCAGGTAGACCGTTAAACTGAACATCACGGATCAACAGCAAGATTTGGTTAACATAATCAATCGACGGAGGTTGAACTGTGATTAACTTATCCTCACAACACAGCACATTACGCCAGAACTCGCCTTTGGAAATTACCGACGTAATCTCCGAGAGATCTTCCGACCAAAATGTTTTATTTTCGTCATGTGTGGTAGAAAGCATTCGCCTCTCACTTCTTATAGTTATCTGCCAACAACGTGTACAGAAGTAAACTAGGCAATAGGAATATGAAATCAAGTTAACCTTAGCTGAGAATTTAAAGTTGAATACTTCAGATTCCCTCCTAGCTTGTTGACTAGATTTAGGAGCAAGGAGCGAGTCATGCGATATGTGTATGTAGATGACGTATACGATGAACGATATCGAATATCACCTCCCCTTAAAGTTAACCTCGTTAGCGGCGATATTCCGGAAGAAGAACTTGAAATAAGAGAGATTTTACGTTGCTGGATGGAAACAGGGCTATCTCCTTTTCAAACCGCTGCAGATATCAAAATGGATTTCTGGACACATGCAGATAACTTCTCACGGCTTAGCTGTACTTTGAATACTCTGCTAAAACACAAAGCCTACTATTTTGCTGCAAAGCGTGTCGCAACAATATGGCGACGCGGGTCTATCGAGAAAGCATATTTGGAATATTTGCTAACAAAGCATATTGGATTAGAGTCACACGAATAGATATGCAACTAATACAATTACTTTTAATTTTCATCCTGTTAGCTTATATTTAATATTATCAATAGATAGCGGACGTTAGCCATACTGCTACCGTAGATACGTATGTATAAATATGTAAATGACATATTCGACACGGAATATAATCAATCGCTTCCTGATCAAGTGACTTTCACTGAGAATGAGGTTCCACTTGAGGAAATTGAAGTTAGAGAGATGGTTGAAGCGTGGTATTTATCAGGGTATGTACCCTGTTTTGAAAAACACAAACTGAGTTCATCCAACAAAATTGACGAACTTTCGATTGACGCTGAGGACAGTGCAACACGATTACGGAAATTAGAAGCGACTCTATTACTGGTTATCAAAAACCGAGTTTACAGAGCCGCGTTCAAACGTCTTATGACAGCTATGAAGCCATCGAGCTCAAAAGATCGATTAATGCTTCTGCTGGAACAAGTAGAAAACGTCTTAAAAGTTCACTAACTCACTTCGCCTGGTTAGTTGATCCAACCGTCAAATTTAAGTTTGTTTTGCAACTTGCTGATCCCTTCCTGTTGAAGCTGACGTACTCGCTCTTTCGATAGCCCAAACATTTCTCCCAGATTGTCCAGTGTTAGCACTTCTTTGCCAAACAAACCAAACCGATGAATCACAATGTCACGGTATTTTTCTGGAAGAGACAAGACCACACTTTCTAGACTCTGCAATAACTTCTCGTTGTGACATATATCGTATGGCTCTGGGATAGCCTCTGACTTACAAGTTTCTAAACTTTGAAATTCTTTATCAATAGTATCAACAGATGAACTCGACTCAATAAAGCCACTCATGTGGATCAAATCACTGATTTGAGCTTGAGATTTCGCGGTTTTTTCAGCGATTTCCTTAACAGATGGCGGGCGTTGAAGATCAGCAATAATCTCGTTAGTTTGCTTCGATAATCGGTTTATTTCTTTAATAACATGAACTGGCAGGCGAACGGTTCGTCCCGTGTTCATTAGTGAAGACTCGATGCTTTCACGAATCCACCAAACTGCGTAAGTGCTAAAGCGAAAACCTTTTTCTGGTTCGAATTTGTCAATCGCTTTAATAAGTCCCAAATTCCCTTCTTCGATGAGATCAAGAATCGTGTGATTACTCAACCCTCTCTTCGTATAATTTCTGGCGATTTTTACTACCAATCGTAAGTTAGATTCGATTAATACGTCTCGAGCAGCCTTATCACCCCGGCGTGCTAACGTCGCATAATGATACTCTTGCTCGGGCGATAGCAAGTCGATACCCACGACGTCATGGATATACTTTGAATAGAAATCTGTACCACGCTCTTCATACTGTTTGTTAAGCCTTTCTGTCCTTGTGCTCATCATTAGCTCCTTTGTATGGCGCTACTCCTAGCCAATTAATTATTATTGGTGTGATCTAAGTCGCACGAATAAGCATAGACGCGTTTATGCTATGCATCAAAATTTAGTCCTATCGAATAAGCTAAATTCTCTTAAAAATAGTATAAAAGTATTAGAAATTTAGTTTCATGGTCGTTCAAGTTTAGATCGTGTGTTTCTGCAGATTTTAATTTTCTATGAACTATACTATTTTGGTAACTATCTGAAGTTGGTAGGTAATCTACTTAGGAACACTACTTATTCACTCTTTACAACAACAGGGACGCTACAATGATAGATTTTGAGGTATTGCGCGGCTACATGGATAATGACGACGATATCATCGCTGCGGTATTCATGGCATTTATGGAAGAACACGAGGATGGTGCGGAAAAAATCCAAGCCTTGTTCAACGAACAAAACTGGAGTGAGCTATTTATTACCGCCCATTCATTAAAAGGCATACTAGCCAGCTTTGGTGAGACTAAGGCCGTCGAAAAACTCGAAGCTATAGAAGGTTCAACCAGAAACAGTGATGCTCCTAACAGCGAAGATATTCAGTTTGTTGTTCAAGAGCTCGATGTTATCAAGGGGCAAATCAATGAATATCTCGCTTCCGCCGTGTAACTAAACAGTAAGGCACCAATGACTAAGCACGAGTTTTTAGAACGATTCCAGTTACATCAGTTAGCAGACTATCATGATGGTTCTAAATCAAGGACGGAACATCTTGATAAATCAGCGCTCAGGGAAGCGAGCGTTCTTATTGGTTTAGTTGAAAGAAATCAGTGTCTGCATGTCATATTGACGAAACGCGCTAGCCATTTGAAGCATCATCCGGGACAAATTAGTTTTCCCGGAGGAAAAGTTGAAGAAGATGACCTAGACGCAACCTTCACTGCTCTTCGCGAGGCTGAAGAGGAAATAGGCTTACGCTATGATGAAGTATCCGTCATTGGCCATCTTCCTCGTCTGGTCACCGTTACCCAATTTAACGTTACACCTGTTCTTGCATTTGTGGATAGTAATTACCGCCCTTCGATAGATGCTAATGAAGTGGACTTTCTATTTGAGGTACCACTTGAGTTTCTCGCTCATCCAGAAAACATGTCAGCATTGCAATTTACTGTACGTGGAAAACCACACCGCGTTCTCTCTATTCCATATAAAGAGCACTTCATTTGGGGCGTGACCGCACAAATTATTGAAAGTTTACAAACACAGCTGCAACTTAGTTAACAGACCACCAACACCAGCCAATCGATTGCGTTATTTTTCATTAGTTTTACTAATGCATCGCAATAGTCAATCTAATCTCTGGCACGTAAAAAACGTGACCCAAATAACGAATCCATCATTAGTATCAATATCCCGCTACAAATCATGACCTAGATCTAATTTTCACGTGAGAAAAGCATGCAAAATGCCCACGACTTATTTCCTGTTCCCAAAATGAGTAACAAACTATGACTACCACAACTACTACGGCAACGAGCCGTTCTTCGTCTAAGTGGACCTATAAGGATTTCACCTGGGCTCTTTCTCTATTCGGTACGGCGGTTGGTGCTGGTGTACTTTTCCTTCCAATTAAAGCAGGTGCTGGCGGCTTTTGGCCATTAGTTATCCTAGCCCTAATTGCAGCACCAATGACTTGGTTTGCACACAAAAGCTTAGCTCGCTTCGTTCTTTCTGCTAAGAACCCAGAAGCGGATATTACCGACACAGTAGAAGAACACTTTGGTAAAACTGGTGCGAACCTCATCACTTTTGCATACTTCTTCGCTATCTATCCAATCGTTCTAATCTACGGTGTAGGTATCACAAACACAGTTGATTCATTCCTAGTGAACCAAATGGGTATGGAATCTATCCCACGCTGGTTGCTTTCAGGCTGTCTGATTGCAGCGATGACTTGTGGTGTAGTATTCGGGAAAGAGCTTATGCTGAAAGCGACTTCCGCGATGGTTTACCCACTAGTATTCATCCTACTTGCTCTATCTGTATACCTAATCCCAGATTGGAATACTTCAATGATGAGCGTTAGCCCTGACTGGGGTTCAATGCCAGCAGTTATCTGGCTAGCGATTCCAATCATTGTTTTCTCTTTCAACCACAGCCCAATTATTAGCCAGTTCTCTAAAGAACAGCGTCGTGTATACGGTGAAGATGCGGTTAAGAAGACTGACATGATCACTGGCGGTGCAGCGATGATGCTAATGGGTTTTGTAATGTTCTTCGTATTCTCTGTTGTTCTATCTCTATCTCCAGAGCAACTAGCGATTGCACAAGAGCAAAACATCTCTGTTCTTTCTTACTTAGCTAACGTTCACGAATCTCCACTGATTTCTATCCTTGGCCCTGTTGTTGCGTTCGCCGCAATCACTTCAAGCTACTTTGGTCACTTCCTAGGTGCACACGAAGGTCTTGTAGGTCTAGGTAAGTCTCGTTCTAAAGCACCAGTTTCTAAGATCGAGAAAGCATCTCTACTATTCATCGTTATTACTACTTGGATTGTTTCTATCATCAACCCAAGCATCCTAGGCATGATTGAAACAATGGGTGCGCCAATGATTGCGGCAATCCTATTCCTAATGCCTGTATATGCAATGAAGAAAGTTCCGGCTATGGCTAAGTTCCAAACTTCAGCACCTGTACAAATCTTTACAGCAATCTGTGGTATTGCAGCGATTACTTCTGTAATCTACGGCGCTTTTTAATTGACTTCGTCAGTTGAACATCTCGGTTAAACAATAACGATAATATAAGCCTCCATGTACTTTGGGGGCTTTTCTAGAGGTAAATCAGTATGATCAGTGTTTTTGATATCTACAAAATTGGTGTTGGACCTTCAAGCTCTCACACCGTAGGCCCGATGAAAGCTGGTAAAGAGTTCATCGACGACCTGCGTTCAATGGGTAAGCTAAGAGACATCACCAAGATCACTGTAGATGTTTATGGATCACTATCACTGACAGGGAAAGGTCACCACACAGATATCGCAATCATTATGGGTTTGGCTGGTAACTCACCAGAAAAAGTCGACATCGACTCAATCCCAAGTTTCATTGCCCGTGTTGAAGAAACAGAGCGTCTTCCAGTTGGCATGCACTGTCACACCGTTTCATTTCCTCGTGACGGCGGCATGAATTTCCACTCCACTAATTTAGAGCTTCACGAAAACGGCATGCAGATCCACGCTTGGATCGATGACGAAAAAGCGTATTCAAAAACTTACTACTCTATTGGCGGCGGCTTTATTGTTGATGAAGAGCACTTCGGAAAAGAAGAAGTATCAGCATTAAAAGCTCCTTATGAGTTCAACTCAGCAGAAGAACTGGTAGAACTGTGTAAAGAAAATGGCCTATCAATCAGCACACTGGTTATGGCTAATGAGCACGCTGTACACTCAGATGAAGAGACTCGTACGTACTTCGCTAATATTTGGAAAACAATGCGTGAGTGTATGGAACGCGGCATGAGCACTGAAGGCATTCTGCCTGGTCCACTGCGTGTTCCACGTCGTGCAGCAGCACTTCGCCAACAATTGATCACATCAGAAAAAACCACAACTGACCCGATGTCGGTAGTTGACTGGGTGAACATGTTTGCTTTTGCTGTAAACGAAGAAAACGCAGCAGGTGGTCGCGTTGTTACCGCTCCAACCAATGGTGCTTGTGGCATCATTCCAGCGGTACTTGCTTACTACGACAAGTTTATCCAAACCGTGACTGAAAAAGACTACATCCGCTACTTTGCTGCGTCGGGCGCAATCGGTGGACTGTACAAGCAAAATGCATCGATTTCTGGTGCCGAGGTAGGTTGTCAGGGTGAAGTTGGTGTTGCATGTTCTATGGCGGCGGCAGGTCTTGCTGAACTTATGGGTGGAAGCCCTGAGCAAGTTTGTATGGCAGCTGAAATCGCAATGGAACACAACCTCGGTCTAACTTGTGACCCTGTTGCAGGACAAGTTCAAGTACCATGTATTGAACGTAATGGTATTGCTGCGGTTAAGGCAATTAACTCGACTCGAATGGCGCTTCGTCGTGCTTCTGCACCTCGTGTGTCATTGGATAAAGTTATCGAAACTATGCTTGAAACGGGTAAAGACATGAATGCTAAATACCGTGAAACCTCTCAAGGCGGTTTGGCAATCAAGGTTGTTTGCTAATAGGTAAATTCCAATAACAAAAAACCGAAGCCTGAGCTTCGGTTTTTTTATGGTCATAGTAACGTTTAGCAGCTAGCGGTTTATTCGCCTTTGTAGATACAACCTGCAGTACACGTTTCTTTGATCTCTACTTTACTTAATAGCGGTAGGTTAGGCTTAAGCTGCCCCCAAATCCATTTGGCCAGTACTTCACTGGTAGGGTTCTCTAGTCCCTCAATATCGTTCAAGTAGTAGTGGTCTAAACGATCGTAAATTGGTTTGAATGCTGCTTTGATCTCTGCAAAATCGACTACCCAACCAGTATGCGGATCGACTTCACCTTCAACATAGAGACGCACTAAAAAAGAGTGTCCATGCAGACGACCGCACTTGTGGCCCTCTGGCACATGCGGAAGATGATGTGCAGCTTCGAACATGAACTCTTTATACAACTCAGTTTTCATAGGATATCTCTGTTAAAAAATGACACGCAATCCTACTGAAAACCGAGCTCTATCTCAAGCTATACCGTAAAGAACGACGACGAGAAAAACCCGATAGATATAAATGTCGACATGGCTGCACCGCACAACAGTACTGGCATTTTTGCTCTTGGGTAAGATTCAAGCAACAAGATAATCGCCAGATAAGTAGGATACAAACCAAAGATATAACGTGGCATCGCATTGACACCCGATGATAAAGGTATCACTAAGTTGATAAACATAAATAGCGCTTCAGCATAACGCTTTTTGTAGATTAGATAGCCGTTAAGTGCGAAGCCAAGTAAAGAAACAATGGTGAGATAGAGCTTTGGACCACCTCTTTCAAATCCATATTCCAACCAAACAAATGGATTACTAAAGGTTCTGCCCCACGCCACTTGAATATGACCGAATGCCAATGCATCTCCCATATGGAAGTACAAATAAGCCATGTAAGTAAAGAAACCTAATGGGATGACCCAAATAGCCGCAATAACCGCCAAACCGCGAGTTTTAAATCGATAAAAACTACTTAGCCCATAGTGCTGGATGCCAATAATGAGTACAGAGAATACTAACATCACACCTAGATTTCGCGTCACTGCAGCTAACATCCCTAGTACAGCGACCAATACCCAATTCTGGCGATAACAAGCAATGAAGAGTCCTGCTACCAAGGCAATATACAGCGGCTCAGAATAGCCCGCTAATGAATAAACCGTATAAGGCGAGAAGCACATTAACCATATTGCCGTATCTTGCGCATTATTGCTGAGTTTCATCTGTTTCAATGCCATCACTAAAGCAGCAGTGCCAGCAATGAGGGTCACATTAGACACTAAGACCAATGACAGGTTGATGTTATTAACGACGTAATTCACTGTTTTCGCGAGATAAGGGGACATGGGCATAAACGCCCAGTTAGCTCCGTTGCTTTGCCTCATATAGCTAGGCACTAGCGCGTAACCATCTTCCGCTATTCGCCTAAACCATACACAGTCAAAGCGACACATTTGATGCCAAATATCGATGTCCTTGATCGCTTCAGGGTTGAATGAGTACGTTCCTATTAAACCAAAAGCGGCAAAAACGATACGACTAGTGATCACTGCCAGCAAGAGTGTTATCCATTGGTCTTTGGTTAACATTATTGAAGAGTTTGGATTATGCATGGACTGAACTCACTTTCTCGACTTGCTGTGTCCCGGATAGAGGGGGTTGTTCTGGGTTATTTCTCTTGTCATATTGACCATATATTCCTTCTACAAGGTAAATTGGTCTCTGTTTCATTTCACGATACATTCTGCTGATATAGCCGCCGATAATGCCAAGCGAGATCAACTGAATGCCACCTAAGAAAAGTACAACACTAATAGTCGAGGCATATCCCGGAGTCTTAATATCAAAGAAGGTTGCGCCAATCACTATCTTTAGCATAAACAGAAAAGCGAGTAGAGAAATCACACACCCTACAAATCCCCATATTCGCAACGGCCATGCAGTAAAACTCAGTAAACCGTCTACTGCAAAATTCCACAACTTCCAGTAATTAAATTTGGTTTCACCAACATGTCTTTCAGGACGCTTAAAAGTAATCCCTTTAGAACGAAATGCCCCCCAAGCCAATAAGCCTTTCATAAAGCGATTTCTCTCCGGTAGTTGACGCATCGCCTCTATCACTACTCGATCAATCAAACGAAAGTCACCTGCATTTTCCGGCAAGGTTGTTTCTGATGCGAGCCAGTTGAAGACTCGATAAAAGCCACCAGCAGAGACTCGTTTCATCCACGTGTCTTTGCTTCTATCTTCGCGCACGCCATAAACAGTGTCCCACTCACCTGTCTGCCACTCTTTAACAAACTCTAATATGAGTTCAGGAGGGTCTTGAAGGTCAACGTCCATAATGACACACGCATCACCTCTAACATGATCAAGACCTGCTGTCATCGCCGCTTCTTTACCGAAATTTCGGGCCAAATTCACTAAAGTGACCCGTTTATCTTTGCCTATCAATTCTTCAATAACCGTGCGAGTTCTATCAGAGCTACCATCATTGACGAAAACAATATCTAATTGATGACGCATTCCATTGAGGGCATTATCCAGCGCATCAATAAACGGTATGATCGACTCTTCTTCATTAAACACAGGAACTAATATGGATAAACTAAACTCGTTGCTACTTTTCATCAGCCCCGTCCTTAATCGTTATTTTGGTGACCGTTAGACTCGCCGGAGTTTCAAATTGCATATATTGGATGGGACGCGCCGCATCGATATTTGCTGCGGGCAATGTAGCTGCAAGAGACAGCTGACCGATAGGCTCCAATCGTGTCTTATGTTCACCATCGATGGAAACGTAAACGGGCTCAGTAATGCTTTTCGCTAGATCAATTTTTACATACACGGAACGAGTTGGGTTTTGGTCAAAGTTAAAATACACACCGCCAGAATGAACCAGTCTCCTACCTTCATTTTTATTACGCTCAAGCTCGGTGTGTAAGTCGTAGTTCCAGCCTTCACGACTAATAAATGGGGACTGCTCTCCGGGCTCAATAATCCCTGACAATGGCAGCACTAAGTTGTTATTATCCTTGCCCCAAAAAAGCGTGGCTTTATCAATGTAATACGTTTGATAGCCCACCGTTACATTAGGTGTTGCCGCTAAATATAAAACCCACAAATAGTAGCCAGACAACGTAATCAGAATGGCAATTAGACCTATTCTAAGTCGACACTCTTTACCTTTAACATTGCCTCTAGACGTTGTGTTTTCGAGATTTTGTTCGGTCATAATTAATTTACAACTAGTTACATTTCATGATGTTTTACTCCTGCCTAACGGAAAGACTGTCAACATTTAGTCAGAAGCTCATTAAGATTTGATCAACCGATAATTAAACTTAGGGTACAAACCACCACTCATCCACACCTTGTATTTCATCGTCGATTTAAACTCATACCAACAAATACCAACTCAACTTATATTTGTCTCATTTCTCAATTCCAAGATTAGTTGCATAAAAAACCATGAGCTTTTCGAGGTTTTACCAATAAATGCCTTCCAGAGCACCGGTAAGTTAACTTAATATTCACTCTGTCAGCCCATATCATTAACAATAAAAACTATGCGTCTAACAATTACAAATAAACTTTTAATAGCGCTTATATTGGTCTTTGGAACAGTGGTTATTATTTCGACAACTTATCAATATAACCAACAAAGGGATCTCATCTATTCAGTCCTCAGTGAACAACTTCATGACAAAGCAAGTAACTATTTCGATAGCTTAAACATGATGATGCTCACAGGTACCATGGCTCAAAAGGAAACGCTGAGAAATAAAGCACTAGCTCAGGAGAATATTGAAAACGTTCGTGTTCTTAGAGGAGATGCTGTTTCCAAGCTATATGGACAAGGTTTAGAAAACCAAGTGGCGGTCGATGACATCGATAAACGTGCCCTCAATGGCGAAACGGTTATAGAGCCGTTCCAAGCAGATTGGGGAAGCGGCCTAGTCGTTGCCCTACCAATGGAGGCAAGCACCAACTATCGAGGTACTAATTGCATTACCTGCCACATGACAGAAGAAGGCGAAGTATTGGGTGCCATTCGCATCGAATACAACTTGAATCAAGTCAATGGATTCATTAATAAGCGAACCGCTATTGCTGTCGCTATTATGGCCGCCATCGCGTTTCTTGGTTACTTAGCAACGATCTTTATTGCTCGTCGGTTTATTGTTGGACCCGTGCAGACCACGTCCAAATTTATGACTCGTGTTAGTGGCAGCAAGGATCTCTCCATTAGATTATCGCAAAGACAAAATGATGAAGTCGGTGATTTAACCAATGACATCAATGCATTTCTGGACACAGTCTCAGACAGCCTGACTAAAGTACAAACTACAGCGCAAACCGTCAGCGCAAATGCCGACAAACTAACAGACATTGCGGAAAGCAACGAGTCTGTCGCAAAACGTCAGCTTGACGAAACCGCAGCAGTAGAATCCAACATGCAGATGCTGAAACAGCAACAGGCTACAGTCAGTGACGCAACCGAACGTGCATCGCAGTTGATGCAAGAGACGTGTGAACTGACAAAGGCGAGCAGCACCGAAGCTCAATCTGCAAGTAATGATATCGAGTCGTTGGTACAAGACATTACTCAAGTCTCCACTCATATCTCTGAGCTTAATGAACAGACAGAGCAAGTCTCAGCAATTCTGTCGACAATCAAAGGTATCGCAGACCAAACAAACTTGCTTGCACTCAACGCTGCTATTGAAGCTGCGCGAGCTGGGGAGCAAGGGCGTGGTTTTGCGGTTGTAGCAGATGAAGTTCGCTCTCTTGCTAGCAGAACCACGCAAGCGACTAATGATATTGAAGATATCATTGCCAAATTCCAACAAGGCAGTAGCCATTCTGTTCAAGCGGTTCGAAACGTCTCCGAAACAGCTCACCAAAGAGCGGATGAGGTTCAAGCACTGGCAGATAAAATGCAGACCGTTGTATCTCAAATTGAGGCTACGACTGACATCGCTAGTCAAGTGCAAGAGCAAATACAAGCTAACCGAGAAACCAGCGAAAACGTTGGTCAAAAAACCGTCGTAATTAGTGAGCATGCCAATGAAGCCTCGGACTCGGCGACTCAAACTCACCAAATTAGCATGGATTTGCAGCAACTCTCCCACCAACTCGATACGTTACTGAATCAATTTATGCTGAATAACCACAATAAAGGTTGAACCGTAAAAATTGACAGGTAATATGTCCCTTTGAAAAGAAATTTAGTAGCAACCCAATGAATTGGCTAAATGTTAGCCAAAGTCATTGGGTTGTATTGTTACCTCCATGGAGAAGATTAATAACATGACTTACGCGCCTGTAACTGACGTACTAAGCGGTAAGCTAGCTGTTGACAGTGAAGTCACTGTACGCGGCTGGATCCGTTCACGTCGTGATTCCAAAGCTGGAATCTCTTTCCTTGCCATCTACGACGGCTCTTGTTTCGACCCGATTCAGGCCGTGGTCCCTAATAATCTTAATAATTACGAGAATGAAGTACTGAAGCTAACAACAGGCTGTTCTGTTGAAGTAACAGGTACCATCGTAGAGTCTCCAGCAAAAGGTCAAGACTTCGAACTTGCAGCGACAGACGTTAAGGTTGTTGGTTGGGTTGAAGATGCTGATACTTATCCGATGGCGAAAACACGTCACTCAATCGAGTATCTGCGTGAAGTTGCTCACCTGCGTCCACGTACCAATGTTATTGGTGCTGTTGCGCGTGTACGTAACTGCCTATCTCAAGCTATCCATCGCTTTTATCACGAGCAAGGCTATTTCTGGATGTCTGCACCACTTATCACGGCTTCTGATGCAGAAGGTGCCGGTGAGATGTTCCGCGTTTCTACGCTAGATATGGCTAACCTGCCATTGACAGAGCAAGGCGATGTAGACTTCAACGAAGATTTCTTCGGTAAAGAAACATTCCTGACGGTATCTGGTCAACTTAACGCTGAAGCATATGCTTGTGCTTTAAGCAAAGTGTACACATTCGGCCCAACTTTCCGTGCTGAAAACTCAAATACTAGCCGTCACCTAGCGGAATTCTGGATGGTTGAGCCTGAAGTCGCGTTTGCAGACCTTGATGACGCAGCGAAACTGGCTGAAGACATGCTGAAATATGTGTTCAAAGCGGTATTGGAAGAACGTCGTGATGATCTTGAGTTCTTTGCTCAACGCATCAACAAAGAAGCAATTACTCGTTTAGAGAAGTTTGTAGAATCTGACTTCGCGCAGGTAGACTACACTGACGCAATTCAAATCCTGCTTGATTCAGGTAAAGAGTTCGAGTTCCCTGTTGAATGGGGTATCGATATGTCTTCTGAGCATGAGCGCTACCTAGCGGAAGAGCACTTCAACGCACCAGTTGTTGTTAAGAATTACCCGAAAGACATCAAAGCGTTCTACATGCGTATGAACGATGACGGTAAAACAGTAGCGGCTATGGACGTACTGGCACCGGGCATTGGTGAAATCATCGGTGGTTCTCAACGTGAAGAACGTCTAGAACTTCTAGACAAGCGTATGGTAGAAATGGGTATCGACCCTGAGCACATGAGCTGGTACCGCGATCTTCGCCGTTATGGCACAGTACCTCACTCAGGATTTGGTCTAGGCTTTGAACGTCTAGTATCTTACGTGACTGGCATGGCAAACATCCGCGATGTTATTCCGTTCCCACGTGCACCTCGCAGCGCGAACTTCTAATTCTTACTCATTTTGCTCTTACGAGCAGAGATAGAATCCAATTTAAAGACCACCGCTTATGGTGGTCTTTTTTGTTTCATCATATGCCAATTCAAGAGCGGATAACTGAATGCTTAATTTGCAAATTCGAATCGAATATTCAGTTGGTAATTCATTCTATTAGCACTACATTTAGAGTGTAAACTTTATATAGAACGAGGTCTCATGATGGGAAAATTTACAGTAAAAGACATTGAATACTATGGTGAATCAGACGGCGTTCATAAATGGCAAGCTTCAAGTGGTCAACCATATTACTGGCATCCTGATTGGCTACATGTTGCCGAAGATGAAACCGGATTGCACCCAAAACAAGCGCTAGAAGTGGATGACAATGAAAGCGCAACAAAAGAGCATGCAACAACCGCTATTGTTAAACATCTCAACGAATGGCTAAAAGACAAGCTAACGCAAAATCCAGATCTAGAAACTCAAGCTGTTGAATCGGAACATGAACTTAAAGGTCATGATGACTAATTCGACTTCTTAAGCAGCTAACATATCGATGAAAGTATATCACTCGGTATGTTAGTTCTCCTCGGCCTCATCCAAGTACACGTTCTTTTCATTGCAAGTCGCTATAATCTGCATTCAGGCTTTACCCATCCACCCCTCCAAAATATTCTTTCCACCACAAATTATCGATTATCAATATGATGTCATGTTATCAATAAAGGTTACGAATAATTTCCAAATCAAACCTTTGGATATATATAGTAGATATGAACATTGTGGCCCTAACAGGAGGTTTTATGAGTCGCGAATCTGCTAGACACGGTATGCATTATTTTGGTCAGTCATACATCAACCAAGGTTGGGGAAGATGTTTTAGCCAACCATGTTATCTCAGTGGCAACTGGAATCAGATTGCAGAAAGTACTTTAGGTATCTCATATACAGAACTGTGTGAACCCAGCTACGTAGATGTTCCAACAGAGAAAATAAAAGTAGATAAATAGAGTTAGATATCACTTCTGAGTTAGAAGGTACATTTCCTACAATAAGTGTACCTTCTTTATATGAAAGCCAGCATTAACGTTAGTTACCCTTCCTTTAACCTCAACTCTTAGACCACTTAACTCATCAAAATAATGAATTAGAGTCCTTTTCTGTTTCAAATCAAAATAATTTTCTGTTTTCTTCTTTAATGTGGTTGTCTCCTATAGCCTTGAAAGGTATAAATAGGCTGTTGTCGTTTGTTAACAAACGTTTTGATTGCCCCTTCAATTAACATGGATGAAGAATATGTTTGAAAAAGTTGTTGCAGCACCCGCCGATCCAATCCTTGGTCTTACAGAAGAGTTTAAAAAAGACACTCGCGCAGAGAAAATTAACCTAGGTGTTGGTATCTATAAGAATGAACAAGGTGAAACTCCCGTTCTAGCGACTGTTAAGAAAGCAGAAGCGGCACTGCTGGAGACTGAGAAAACCAAATCTTATCTAACGATTGAAGGGACAGCTGAATACGGTCTAGCTGTTCAAAAACTGCTTTTCGGCACTGATTCAGAGATCGTTGCCGAAAAACGTGCCAAAACAGCTCAAGCTCCAGGTGGTACTGGCGCACTTCGTGTTGCTGGTGAGTTCATCAAGCGTCAGCTTGGTGAAGTGAAAATTTGGATCAGTAACCCTACTTGGGCGAACCATAACGGCGTATTTAGCGCTGCAGGTATCGAAACGGCGCAATATCGTTACTACGACGCTGAAACTAAAGATAAAGACTTTGCAGGCATGGTTGCAGATCTTGAACAAGCGTCGGCTGGCGATATTGTGTTGCTACACGGTTGCTGCCATAACCCAACAGGCATCGATCCTACTGCCGATGAGTGGGACCAATTAGCTAAACTTGTTGCAGAGAAAGGCCTAATCCCATTATTTGACTTTGCTTATCAAGGCTTTGCTAAAGGTGTAGAAGAAGACGCTCAAGGTCTACGTGCGTTTGCTAAACACAACAAAGAGATTCTAGTGGCAAGCTCTTTCTCTAAGAACTTTGGTCTATATAACGAGCGTGTTGGTGCGTTCACATTGGTTGCGACTTCCGAAGAAGTGGCAACTACGGCTTTCTCTCAAGTTAAGAGCATCATCCGTTCAATCTACTCTAACCCACCAGCACACGGTTCTGCAGTAGTAACTCACATTCTAAATGACCAAGCTCTACGCGCGGAATGGGAACAAGAAGTGGCAGAAATGCGCGACCGTATCCAAGAAATGCGTGAACTATTCGTAGAGACTCTTAAAGCCAAAGGCGTAGACGCAGACTTCAGCTTTATCGAACGCCAAAATGGCATGTTCTCTTTCTCAGGCCTGTCTAAAGAGCAAGTTAACCGCTTAAAAGAAGAGTTCGGTATTTACATCGTTGGTTCTGGCCGTATCAGTGTTGCTGGTATGACAAAGTCAAACATGGGTCCGCTATGTAAAGGTATCGCCGCAGTTCTATAAGCTCTAGCTCATAGAATCAAGACGTTAGCATTGAACAAATGCAACTATAAGGCATAAATAATAGGTCAGCTTCGGCTGACCTTTTTTGTATCTGCGTGTAGTATTAAAGCATTGACCGACAGCTAAGGCCGCACATGGACGCAGAAATCTTGGAAATTCAAAACTTCCTAGCCTCCCACCCTCCTTTTGACGAACTTCCAGAAGAGACCGTACTTTATGTCTCTCAACATATGGAAATCGCTTACTACCGACAAGATACACCCATCATCCACTTTGGTGATGATATTCACGACCTTTATATGGTTCGCAGTGGTGTGGTTGAAATCTACCGTCGAAAAGGAGAGCTCTACAATCGCCTAGATGAGGGAGACCTATTTGGACAGATGGGACTGCTAACCAACAACAAAGTCCGTTTTCCTGCAAAAGCTGTCGAAGACACGTTAGTTTACTGTTTGTCAGCCGAGATCTTCCAGGAGCTCTATGACGGCTTCGACTCATTTGCTGATTTTGTAGAAGTAGAGGATACGGTACGTCTACGCCAAGCGGTATCCAACAACACCAATGAGAATGACCTGACCACATCCAAAGTAAGAACTTTACTAACGCGTGACGCTCCAACTATTGAGCGTTCCAGTACCATCCAAAACGCTGCACGATTAATGGCGGACGAACAAGTATCATCGTTACTGATCATTGACCCAGAAATTGTAGACAATGATGAGGAAGACACTTCTCCGGTCCTCGGCATAATCACTGATCGGGACCTATGTACTCGTGTGCTAGCAGAGAGCCTTGACCCACAAGATGAAGTGGGTAGCGTGATGTCTACAGATGTGATTTCTCTCGACCACAATGCTTATGTTTACGAAGCCATGCTTACCATGCTTCGTTATAACGTGCATCACTTGCCGGTACTCAAAAACAAACAGCCTATCGGCATCATAGAAACTACCGATATCGTCCGTTACGAATCGCAGAACTCGCTACTACTGGTGAGCAGTATTTTTCAACAACAGTCCGTTGAAGAGCTTAAATCGCTCTCCGAACAAGTTGGAGACAGCTTTGTCCGTTTAGTTAACGAAGATGCTAATGCTCACATGGTAGGAACCGCCATGTCGGTCATTGGCCGAAGCTTTAAGCAGCGCATAATTGAACTTGCAGAAGAAGAACTCGGAAGCGCGCCTATCCCTTACTGCTTCTTAGCACTTGGCTCAATGGGACGAGACGAGCAACTTGTCGTCACAGACCAGGATAACGCCATTATTCTTGATGACAGCTACGATGAGAAGAAACATGGGAAGTACTTCGAAGCCTTTGCTAAGTTCATTTGTGATGCTCTGGCGGACTGTGGGTACAGTTACTGCACGGGTGACATCATGGCCACCAATCCGGAATGGCGCATGACTCGCAAAGAGTGGGAAGCGTGTTTCTCTGATTGGATTGATGATCCTAACCCGAAAGCCCTGTTGAATGCATCGATCTTCTTTGACCTCGATGGTGTGTACGGCAAATTGAAATGGGCCGAGCAACTAAATAGCTTTATTGTCCGTCGTGCCCGTCGTAACAACCGATTCCTTGCTTGTTTAGCACGAAATGCCTTAAACCGAAAACCACCTCTCGGTTTCTTTAAAGATTTTGTGATGGAAAAAGATGGTCAACATAACAACTCCATCAACCTCAAACGTCGTGGTACTGCACCTTTGGTCGACCTAATTCGAGTACACGCGTTGGCGGTAGGTTCTCGCTCTACTAATTCATTTGAACGACTGGACGACATTCATGAAGCGGGAATATTACCCAAAGGCCGTGCCCGAGATCTCAAAGACGCGCTTGAGTTTATCTCTATGGTACGCATTAGCCACCAAGCTATCGACGTAGAGCAAGGAATAGAACCAGATAACAATATCGAGCCTGAAAATCTTTCTGACTTTGAGCGTCGAAACTTAAAAGACGCGTTCCAGATCTTAAGTAACGGTCAAAATTTCCTCAAATTCCGTTACCAAGCAAATAACGCGTTAAAGTAGGTTCAAATGATTAAGAAATTACTTCAGCCCCCTTCCGTTCAATGGGCAAACAAATTTGCGACCTTGGCAGAACGAGTTAATGATGAGCGCCTACGCGCATTTTACTCTGCCGGACTGCCTGCTGCAGACACTCCATTGAATGAGTTAGAGTTCGTTGCATTGGATTTCGAAACCACTGGACTAAATCCGGACAAAGACGGAATTCTCTCGATCGGTTTAGTGCCGTTTAACGCGTCTCGTATTCGTCTCAAGCAAGCAGCGCATTGGACCATCAGACCCAAAGCTAAGCTTGAAGAAGAATCCGTTGTCATTCACGGGATTACGCACAACGACATTCTTGATGCCCCAACATTGGATGAAGTATTGGGCGATGTCCTTTCAGCGCTAGCGGGAAAAATTATCGTTGTCCATTATCGACCCATTGAGAGAGGCTTTCTAAATAGTGCGCTTAAGCGAATGATTGGAGAAGGCATTGAGTTTCCGGTTGTCGATACCATGCAAATCGAATCGGATTATCAATCGCGCCTGACCGGAGGCATTATTAATAAACTAAAAGGGAAACGAGCAGACTCTGTGAGACTTGGCCAAAGCCGACGTCGATATGGTTTACCTGATTACCCACCTCATCATGCGCTGACCGATGCCATCGCGACAGCAGAACTTTTGCAAGCTCAGCTTGCTTATCATTTCGAAGGCAAACATACGATTAGCGAGATTTGGCTATAACTTTGCATTCCCCTCTGACCACGTTTGGTCAGAGGGGAAATAAGATTAGATCTTAAAGCGACCAATCTCTTTCTCTAGTTTCTGAGATAAATTAGATAGGTCAACGGCTTGCTGTGCAGCTTCCTGAGCTTCTTCAGCTAACTCATCAGACACATCACGTATACCTTGGGTATTTCGAGTGATTTCAGAGGTCACAGACGCTTGTTCTTCCGCTGCCGTAGCTATTTGCGCAGCCATATCACTGATTTGTTCAACAGCCGCATGAATTTGCGTTAGGCTCGCTGCTGCACAGTTCGCATCGTCAACACTAGTGTCAGCCAGTTTTCGACTATCGTTCATAATACCCACCGCTTTTGCAGTGGTTGCTTGCAAGGTTTCAATCGTACTTTGAATTTCTTGAGTTGACGCATGAGTACGCTGACTAAGCACACGAACCTCATCCGCTACAACCGCAAACCCACGACCCTGCTCTCCTGCACGCGCTGCTTCAATTGCTGCATTAAGAGCGAGCAAGTTCGTTTGTTCAGCGATGTCTTGAATAGTCGAAAGAATGGTATTGATGCTATTACCGTGCGTCTCAAGCTCTTGAATTACGCCCGTCGCCACTTGAACTTCTGCCGCCAGATTTTGAATAGAGCCTTGAGTTTGAGAAACTTGGCCAGCACCGTGATTACTCGCACCAACCGCTTCTGACGAATTAGATGCTGTCATGTCGGCATTACTTGCGATTTCTTGAGTGGCCGCAGCCATCTCGTTAATCGCTGTCGCTACCATGTTGATTTCATCTTGCTGTGTTTGAATACGCTGGCTACGCACTCGGGCATGCGTTGCCGTATCTTTAGCTTGCTCCGATAGAGCCAATGATACATCTTTCAGGTGCATGACCGTTTCATGCATATAGCTGACGAACGTATTGAAGTTTCTAGCCAACTGCCCTACTTCATCTTTACTACGCGGTTCTAAACGCTGAGTTAGGTCACCTTCACCAGAAGCAATCTCTTTCAATGCTTTTGACACGCGAGCGAGGTCATTCACTAAGAAACTCATCAACCACGACGCTACAATACCAACCAGAATAACAATAATCAGAGAGGTAATAATCAGTTGAGTTAATGCCGTTTTGTGACCCGCTAGTTCTGTCGCTTTATCAAGTTCAACCGCAAACACCCAGTTTGTTCCGGGAACCTTCGAGAAGAACATCAGCTTCTCAGTACCGTTTAGTTTAAGCTCCAGCATTGAGTTATCGGACGCTTTTTGCTGAATTGTTTGGATATTAAAACTCTGACCCAATGCCGTCACAGGCTTTAGAAGTAGCGATTTGTTAGGGTGCGCTAAGAAAGTGCCATTAGTCAGATCAATGAGCATTGCTGTCGCATTATTACCGACGTTTAAGCTGATTACATCGTTAACTAATTGGTCAATGAGAACATCGGCCCCAACGACCCCCATAAGTTGGCCATGCTGTTTTACTGGCTCTGCAATTGTCACCAACAGTGCGTTGGTAATGGCATCTTGATAGGCCTCAGTGATAATCTGTTTATTCGCAGCCTGAGCCTCTTGATACCAAGGACGGGTACGAGGATCATAATCAGCACGATTACGCTCAGGGTGAGAGCGGAACATTTCACCAGCCGGAGTGCCAAAGAAAATGTCGTCAAAGCCACCCGCTATGCGAGCTTGCTGTAAATATGGAACTTTATCCTCTTGATCAACAAAACCGTTGAACGCAGTGGCGATAGTTTTGCGAATATCGACCCAGTTTTTAATGCCTTCTACAGCAGCGTATGAGACGTTGTTCGCACGTGCACTGATTGCAGCATTAGTTTGCGAGGATAATTGATTAGCGGCAAGAATGGTCAACGCGACCGCCATGAGCACCACCGCACTGAGTGTGGCAGCAATAAGCTTTTGTCTTAATGATAAGTTCATAGTTTATTATTCTGTCTTTGTCGGATTTTGGTTGTTATTTTTATTGTTAACCACTACGTGGCGTGCGAATAATATACATATTCAGCAGCAAAATCGAGCGCCAATATATTGACTTATAAGCATTTTGTAGTGACATTTCATTGACCCCACTAATTTTACAAACAATGTTTTTATTTGTATTATGCTGGAGATTTAATCAACTCCACTATAATCGGCTGATCACTCCATTTCTTTAGGGCTCGACATGTTAAAGATCTACCAAAGACAATATGCAGTTGTCGAGGCCATTGCCTACTTGAAGCAACCTCACATTCATTAGCTAATGTTGACTTTTTTTCTGACAGCACTCAAAAACTCGGGAGAATTTCTCAACATTCACTTTGGCTAATTTTAGAGGTTCACTATGAACTCCAAACATTGGACTCGGTTTGAACTACTCCATCAAACTGTGACTAACCCTAATATCCACGTTAAAGGTACGCATAGTTATTACAGCGACGCTTACGACAATGGTTTCGAGTCGTCTGTCGTCCGCTACCTGCATGGCGACGAGCAAACTCGACATAAGTCGCCGCCATGGGACATTGACCAACTATATATAGGCGATTATGTCTGTATCGGAGCGGAAGCAGTAATACTTATGGGTGGCAACCACACTCATCGACTCGATTGGTTTTCACTCTATCCATTTTTAGACAATGTCGAACAAGCTTATCAATCGAAAGGCGATACCATTATTTCTGATGGTGCATGGATTGGTATGCGAGCGATGATCATGCCAGGAGTGTCTATTGGTGAAGGTGCAGTAGTTGCGGCGAATAGCGTGGTGACGAAAGATGTAGCGCCTTATTCCATTGTTGGCGGTAACCCAGCAAAGGTCATTAAGCATAGGTTTGATGCCGACAGCATAAAGCGTTTGCTAACACTCAATATCTATCAATGGAGTGAAGAAAAATTCGAGGCGCTACGACACCTCATTAGCGCCAGCGATATCGATGCACTTGAAAGTGCTCACACACTCTATGAAAGCCGTTAATAGCAATCATAATTTGAACATCGATAAACAAAAAGAGCGGCTAATTAGCCGCTCTTTCTTATCTGCTCAGATTGCAATCAGTATTTTTCAGTTCTCATACCAAGCAATAGGCTCACACACATCATCAGCAAAATGATGGTGAACGGTAATGCAGATGAAATCGCACCGGCTTGCAGTGCTGCAATCGCCTCATTACCACCAATCCAAAGTAGCGCAACTGCGATAGCACCTTCCATAAACGCCCAGAATACGCGCTGAATAACTGGTGCATCGACTTTACCGCCCGCTGTAATACTATCGATTACCAAAGAGCCTGAGTCTGACGACGTAATAAAGAACACCAAAACAAGCACAACAGCAACGATAGAGAGCATCGTACCCATAGGCAATTCATCGAACATTTCAAACATCGCCAATGGAACATCACCTAAACCATTAGTACCCAGTGAGCCAACTTGATTAATCACTTGATCAATAGCCATGCCACCAAATACTGACATCCACACCACGGTCACTGCGGTAGGTACGATAAGTACTGCTGTAATAAATTGGCGAACAGTACGACCTTTCGATACACGCGCGATAAACATACCTACGAATGGGGACCATGAAATCCACCACGCCCAGTAGAACACAGTCCAACCGTGCATCCATACTTCATCTTCGCGTCCATGAGGGTTGCTTAGTGGAATAATGTTCTTAATATACGCAAACAACGTCTCAGGAATCGCGGCAAATGTAACGGCATAACCAATAAAAGCAACTAATATAAGCAACAAGAAGGCGATGATCATGTTGATATTACTAATAACCTTAACACCGCCATCAATACCGCGTAATACGGAAACAACCGCTAATAATGTTACGACCGCAATAACGACTATTTGCAAAGTCATTCCTGACTCAACACCAAACACGTGATGAATACCGCTCGCTGCTTGCTGCGCACCTAAACCAAGAGATGTAGCTAAGCCGAACAATGTCGCCAATACCGCAAGAATATCAACGATGTGACCTGCCCAACCCCAAGCTCTGTCGCCAAGAATCGGATAGAAAATTGAACGCATCGACAAAGGTAAACCTTTGTTGTAGGCAAAAAAGGCAAGTGAAAGAGCAACAACGCCATAGATTGCCCATGGGTGTAGACCCCAATGGAACATAGTAGCACCCATTGCAAGCTCTCTTGCCGCCGCAGTGTTTGGCTCTACACCTAGTGGAGTTTCAAACCAGCCAGTAAAGTAAGCCACGGGCTCAGCTACACTCCAGAACATTAAGCCAATACCCATACCAGCAGCGAACAACATGGCAAGCCATGACATAAACGAATAATCCGCGACCGCATCTTTACCACCAAGGCGGATTTTACCGTATGGAGACACTATCAATGCTAGGCAGAAAACAACAAATATGTTCCCAGACCACATGAATAGCCAATCAAATTTATCAATGATTGCTAGTTTGATACCATCAAGAGCAGATTTTGCGGTATCCGCGTCAACAATGACGGTTAGTAAGAGAAGTAGTGCAATAAATCCCGCACTAATCCCGAAAACAGGGTTGTGAACATCAAACCCCCATTTCTGGACATTATCTTGCCCAATAGTGTAGTCAGTACTATCAATACTGTACTTATCAATACCCTTTGTCATTAATCCTCTCTATGACCCATTCCTTTCAACTCAAAGCATTTTAGGTCAAAACTATGAATGCTGGACTACAACGAACAGCTGACCCTTAACGATATCTGCTTTGCAAACGCTGTATTTTACCAAATTATAAGCGGAATTTCACAAAATGTTAGGAAAGTCAGACAATTCGTACCAAATGGAACTGAGACAATTAACGATTAGAACTCGAATTAAATCGGAGTGGGCGGGAGTTTAAGGGCCAAAATAGAAGAGACATATGGCCCCAAATTGATGAGGCCACTATTCCAATAAAATACTAGTTCTTTGAAATATTACTATCGAGTTGTAGAACCGGAGACGCGTCAATATCGTCGGCATTCATCATCAACGAAATACGCTGGATCGACGACAGCAATAAAGTTTGCTCCCAACTTTCTAGACGCTGAAATTTCTGAACAAAACTATCCTGAAGTGGTAAAGGAGAATCTTTTAATACTTCCTCCCCCTTCTCAGTCAAAGTTGCGTGCACTTTGCGTTTGTCTTGCTGACTCCGAATACGTTGGACATAATCTTGAGCTTCAAGGCGGTCTATGATCGTCGTTGCCGTGGCTTGGCTGATATTGGTTGAGTTTGAAAGTTCACGAATTGTCACATCACCCATATCTTTGATAGCTTTCATCAAAATAAGCTGAGGCCCCGTCAAGCCGCACTCTTTCTTAAGCTTTTTAGAGTGTAGGTCAATCGCGCGGATAATCTGGCGTAACGCCACCAATACTTCTTCGTGTTTTTCCAATTTCCAATCCAGTCTTTCAAAGAGTTAGCGCGCTCTTTATAACAGAACGCGAAACAGAATGCGTCGTGATTTTAGTAAAAGTCTCAATTGATCACAGCTTTTGTCCACTTAAACAACCTAAACCCTCGCTAAATCTAGCTTCACGCCTATTTTATGCTCGTTAGGAGCATATTAAACCAAGTCGTTTAAGCACCCTACGACAAACCATTTTCTAGAGCGTATTTTGCCAACTCTGCCGTCGAATGTAGATCCAGTTTATGTTTGATGTTTTGACGATGAGTCTCCACAGTTCGATAGGAGATGTCTAACATCTGAGCTATTTTCTTACTACTACAACCTTGAGCTACTAGCTTGAGCACAGACTCTTCACGTCGACTCAATGGGTTGGACTTTGCAACGAC
The DNA here is from genome assembly GCF_027586995.1 of Vibrio sp. La 4.2.2. Taxonomy (NCBI): domain Bacteria; kingdom Pseudomonadati; phylum Pseudomonadota; class Gammaproteobacteria; order Vibrionales; family Vibrionaceae; genus Vibrio; species Vibrio sp. La 4.2.2. Next base: position 415,803 of record NZ_JAPPTJ010000005.1, on the reverse strand, counting down.
TGGGGTAATCTCTTGAGAGAATAATGTTTGGGTGACTGACTCACAAAAGTAGGTCGACCCTTGATGCACAGTCTTAATTGCCTGCACCATTTTCTCTGCGGAGATTTCCTTTAGCATGTAACCTACCGCTCCTGCCTGCATTACCTTCATAATGTATTCACGATTATCATGCATCGTTAACATTAGAACTCGGATATTGGGAAGCTCTTCTTTAAGCACTTGCGTGGACTCAATGCCGTTCATTATCGGCATACTTACATCCATTAAAACCACATCCGGCAAAGTGCTTTTGACGACCTCAATAGCTTCTACACCATTGCTTGCAGTTGCAACCACATCGATTTCCGGTTCCCGCTCTAGCCTAGCCATAAAACCTTCAAGAACAACCTGATGATCATCGACAATGACGACTCGGATCTTGGCATCCATTACACTGCCTCCTCTACCTTTAACAACACGGTAATTTCTGTTCCCTTTCCATATTCACTAATCAGCTCGAACTCTCCCCCGATGAATTCCACTCGTTCGCGCATGTTTCTTAATCCAATCCCACGGCTATTCATCGCATTTCCAACATCAAATCCAACTCCATCATCGGTGACGATCAACTGTAGTACACCGCCAAATTGCTTCAAGAACACGGTGACCTTGGTCGCCTGAGCATGCTTTTCGATATTATTAAGAGACTCTTGAACCACTCTATAGAGTGTAGTCGCCACTTCAGATTTGAGTTTCGAGGCATTGGAGTCTAAAACCAGTTCAGTACTTGCCATGGAGTAAGTTTTAAAATCTTGCAAGAGAGTGGTAATCGCTGCTTCCAAACCTATATCATCCAAAGCACTAGGACGTAAGTGATGGGAAATTCGACGAACTTCCATTATTGCTTCTGACAATGAAGATTGAGATTGCTGTAAGTGCCCCATAGAACGATCATCAACGCTTCTCGTGTCCATCAACTCAAGATGACATTTACTCGACACCAGCAATTGATTTACCCCATCATGAAGCTCTCTGGCTAAATGCTTACGTTCATCCTCCTGAAACATCACCGTTTTATGGGCGAGCTCTTTTAGATTTTTATCAGCTAATTTATGTTCGTGCCAATTAACCGCTAAGGTCAGTACAATAATCACCGCTACTGTTACTGCGAAAATTGTCACGATAGAAAATATCGTGGTCTCGATATTGTTATCAATGGCGGCCCTTAATATTGCCACTTCTTGCGCCACATCTTCGATATACAGCCCGGTCCCTATCATCCAGTCCCACTTATCCAGCCAAGCTGCATAACTAAGTTTGGTGACCGTTTCTCCAGTAGAAGGTTTTTGCCATAAGTACTGGTGATAGCCCCCTCCTGATTGAGCTTGAAACAACAGAGCTTCAATCAGGTAATCACCATCTTGGTCTTGAAGTTTTAACAAGTTTCGACCGACAAGCTGCGGAAGAATTGGGTGGACAAGGTTGGTGCCGTTTTTGTCGTAGGCAAAAAAGTAGCCATCGGTTCCATAACGTAGACGATTGAGCGTTTCTTTGACCTGGCTTTGAGCTTCAGTTTCAGTTAATGAGGAGTTGTTATAGACCTGCTCAATGGCATCAAAGGCCATTTCGACGCTATCTTTAAGAGCAGATTCTTTTGAGCGAATAAGGCTCTCTCGGAAAATGTTAATTTCATTTTCTCCGAGGGCTTTTGCTTGGTGAAGAGTTATCCAACTAACACTCGCCGTCACAATGATAAGTGGGATGAGTGTCAGTAAGATAAGTTTTGCTTTGAGCGGCATAGAAGTCCTTTTTCTAAGCTGCATTGGATGTAGCTTATTGTTTCCTATTGTAAACAGTAGCAATGTCTAAAATAGAAATGAACCACTATGCCGAGCTAACGCAGCTTCGATCACATTCCATAAAATTCTGGGAACATAAGTATCGACGCTAAGACGACTATTTGTATCGCGATAAATGGCATTACGCCTCGGTAAATATCTCTTGTGGTCACGCCATTAGGGGCTACGCCTTTCAAATAAAACAAGCTAAAACCGAATGGTGGGGTTAAGAACGATGTTTGCAGGTTCATCGCAATTAAAATAGCAAACCACGTCATATTGATACCCATTAGCTCTGCCACAGGGGCAATCATCGGTACGATAATGAAACAGATTTCTACGAAGTCGATAAAGAAACCAAGAATCAAAATCACTACCATGGTAATGATTAGGAAGCCCCATTTCTCACCAGGCAGTTCAAGCATCCATTCCTCTACCAGCATATCACCGCCGGTGTAAGTAAACGCCATTGAGAACGCTGTTGCACCAAGCAGAATCGCAAATACCATCGCCGTCACTTTCACCGTTTCTTTAGACGCATCATAGAGCATGCCCCAACTGAATTGGCGATACATAAGTGATAGAACAATTGCACCCGCTCCACCGAGAGCAGCAGACTCCGTCGGCGTCGCAATACCGGCAAAGATAGAGCCTAATACCACAACAATTAGTGCTAACGGCGGAATAATCGCTTTCAACGCCGTTTTTACTTCCTCTGAGCGTGAAATAGTTTCATCTCTTGGAATCGGTTGAGCACTCTCTGGGTTTAACTTTGCATAAATGAGTATGTAAGCGACATAAGCGCCAACTAGGACAAAGCCCGGCCATAACGCAGCTTGGAATAAATCCCCTACTGGAACACCTAACACGTCACCCAAAAGAATAAGCACGATGGATGGTGGGATAATTTGCCCTAGAGTACCTGACGCACAAATGGTGCCGCAGGCCAACCCTTTATCATAGTTGTACTTTAGCATCACTGGCAGTGAGATAAGCCCCATGGCGACGACGGATGCCCCTACAACTCCCGTTGATGCTGCAAGCAATGCACCCACGAGTACCGTTGAAATAGCGATACCACCACGAACACCACCAAACAGACGACCCATCGACTCAAGAAGCTGTTCAGCTAGTCGAGTCTTTTGTAAAACTAACCCCATAAAAACAAACAGAGGTACAGCCATTAATACCGTATTTTCCATAATGGACTGTATGCGATATGGCATAAACGCAAACATTTCTATCCCTTCAGCCCACACACCGAAGATCAGCGCGATACCGCCAAAAGTGAAAGCAACAGGAAAGCCAAGTAGTAGCGCGAATAAGGCTACAAAAAACATCACAATACCGATCATGAGAATGTCCTTATTCGTTTGAGCCGGAAGACTTAGCGTAAATGAGGTGTGGATTGAACAGTTTGTTCAATGAGTGCAGAACTAAGCCAACACCAGCAATCGCCATAAAGAAGAATGAAAGAGGAATCATCGCTTTGATGATCCAGCGATAAGGTAAGCCACCAGGGTCACCAGAGGTTTCTCCTAGCGCGTAACTTTCTTTGGCAAAATCGATACCAAACCAAGCGACCAATAAACAAAATGGGAAAAGAAAAACAAAAGTGCCTAGTAGGTCGATGATGGCTTGAGCTTTGATAGATAAACGCTCGTAGAATACGTCTACTCGTACATGTCCACCCGCCTTAATCGCGTATGGGACGCCTAGTAAAAAAACCGCTGAGAACAAATGCCATTCCATTTCTTGGAAGGCGATAGAAACATCATTAAATACGTAGCGCATCACTACGTCATAAACAACATTCACCAATAAGAGCAAAAACAAAATACTGGATAACCAACCTAGCAAATCCGCTACCTTGTTAAACAGTCTTTCAATGTAAATTAAACTACGCATACAACTTTCCGCCTATCCGCCATATTTAGTTCATTGTTTTAGTTAAGGGCGTATGACCATTTTTTGGGAAAAAGTGGCGCAGGAGCCGCGCCACTTAAAGGGGGTATTAATTGTCGAACTTATTTAGGTAAGCTTTAGACGCAATATCAGTCCAAGAGCGCACTTGTTGTAGATAAGCGGCTTGAGAAGCTTGGATTTCTTTTGCCATCTCATCTTTAGCTGCGTGCTCTTTTAGCAACTTGTCATTCGCATCACGCAGTGCATCCATTACTTCACGTGGGAAGTCTTTAACTTTCACATCTGGGTAATCTGTTTGGATAGTTGCCCAGTTTTTGCCACTTTCATGAGTCGATTGGATATACATGTCGTACGCAGCTGTCTTCATAGCGATTTGTAGAATTGCTTTCAAATCGTCAGGAAGTTTGTTCCAAGTACGTTTGTTTACTAGGAATTGCAGCTCTGTTGCTGGCTCATGCCAACCGGTGTAGTAATAAGGCGCAATTTTGTGGAAGCCCATACGAAGGTCTAGTGATGGTCCCACCCACTCAAGTGCATCGATGGTACGACGTTCTAAAGAGGTATACAGCTCACCTGAAGCGATGTTTGTTGGCTTAGCACCAACCTCTGCTAGGATTTCGCCGGCAAAACCTGGGATACGCATTTTCAGACCTTGTAGGTCATCTACACTATTGATTTCTTTTTGGAACCATCCGCCCATCTGAACATCAGTGTTACCACCAGGGAAAGACATCATGTTATGCGGTGCATACACTTTCTCCATTAGTTCCATACCACCACCGTGATAGAACCAAGCGTACTGTTCTGGTGCCGTCATACCAAAAGGCATTGTCGTAAAGTAGAGGGTATTTGGCACTTTACCTTTCCAGTAATACGACGCTGAGTGACCCATGTCATATTGACCAGATTTAACCATATCAAACACACCGAAAGGCGCTTTGTGCTTGTTCGAAGAGTCAATGCGAATTTGTAAACGACCGTTTGACATTTCTTCTGCCATTTTCGCCATGTTCTTCGTTGCGTCACCAAAGATAGGGAAGTTTGGCCCCCATGTTTCGGCTAACTTTAAACGATAAACTTTATCGGCTGCATTTGCGGTACCTGCAACAAACGCTAAACACGTTGCTGCAACAATCGCCGTGCTCTTCATGACACGTGTTACTGATTTCTTGATTAGACTCATTATTCAGTTCCTTGAGTAGGTTCCCTGTTGAAGTCACTGTCGCGACTCCAAGTTTCACATTCCACACAACTATGGATGCAATTCTGAATAACGGGTATTAGTGAGAGCACGCAGTGATAAAACCATTAATTAGCGTTATCAGACCTTGGTATTACGTAGAAATACGTAAGAAATAACTACAACAAAAACCTTAATGTCGATAAATCAATAAGTTAATTGAGCAGGGTTAGAAAGGAGATAGTAAAAGTACTTAGGCATTTATTATCAGGCACCAATTACACAATCGCTACTTTTGTGACATCAGTCGCTAACATTAGTGCATTTTAGTCTTCTGGATCAAAAAGACCCCTGAATAAGGGGTCTTTTTGAGAATGGGTAAAGTGAACGCTTAAAGCGCTTTATAGATCACTTTATTGCCCGCAAGCTGTTCTTTAGCCACTAAGCCTTCTTCTAGAAGCTTCTTAAGTGCGCCAGTCGCCCAAGATGCTGCTTTCGCTTCTTCTTGGCCAGCTTCTAGGCCGATGCCTTTTGGATTGATACCGTCAGCATTTTTAGCAACGATGTCTAGCACTTGTTGCTGCTTAGGAGTTAAGGCTACATCAACTTTTTTTGTCGCAGTTGCGGTTTCAACTACAGGCGCTTTCGCTACAACAGGCTTTTCTGTTTTTGTTGCAGCTGCTGTGTTGGCAACTACCGCTTTAACGCGCTTTTGCAACTTAGATTGCACTTTGCGCTTATGAGCAAGTCTCATTTAGTTTTCTCTCCAATTCACTGCACCAAGACAGTGGTCAAAATTCGAAGCGCGTTTTATACCAAAATTTTGATAGCTTTTGTAGAGGATTGACACAAAGTGGCGTCAAAAATGCAGACCCAGGACGTTTATGGCTATTATTTAAACAATAAACTTTATTATCGCTTCATCGGTATAAAGAACCAGATAGGGTTAAAAAACAGTCGTCATTATGGATACACTACATTTCAGCAATCATAACTACACTTGGCAATCTCCGACCATTAAAGTGGTCGCTGCGGTCGGAGGGTTGGCCTGTTTTAGTTTTCTTCTACTGTCACCCAATTGGCAACAAGCGTTGGTGTTTATTACGCTCGTCGCTGCGGTCATGACCTTTGCTTACTTTATGCTTATCAAAAGCCGTGTCACCTTCACACTGACAGCGACTCATTTCCAGCAACACGTATTCAAAGGTGGCTGGGTCGTTAAATGGAGTAATATTGAACGAATCGGCGTATGCACACATCACCAAGAAGGTTGGCATAAACCACTGCCTTGGATTGGAATCAGACTTAAACACTATCAACCTTACTTAGATGCCATCTGTCCTAGAGTGGCCACCGACCTTTTGCTAAGCCAACGTGCATTGCTTTATTTGGGTGCCCAGCAAACCTCACCAGCACTTAATTTTGAAGACATAGTATTGGACTCTGAGGCATACGTTACCAATGAGGGAAAAGAGTACAGAGGACTTCTCGCCATGTTGGCAAATCGAATGCGTTATCAGCGAGAGTTTTATGGGTTCGATGTATTTGTAGCCGAGGCCGACTTAGACAGGTCTGCGGACGAGTTTGTGGGTCTTACCCGCCGCTATTTAGCTGCGGCGGATAGAGAGTTGTCCTAGAGAAGCGTTACTTTTAATCGCTTACTGTCAGTACGCTTCTCTTAGGCGCCTGTTAGTAAAGCGGCATCTCATCGGCAACAAACGGATTGGAGGCTCTCTCATGACCAAAGGTAGACTGTGGGCCGTGACCCGGTACAAATGTTACGTCATTACCCAGCGGCCACAACTTTGTCTTAATCGAGTTAATCAAAGTAGCGTAGTCACCTTGAGGGAAATCTGTGCGTCCAATACCACCATTAAAGAGAACATCACCAACAAAGGCGACTTTTGATTCATCATTAAACAGCACTACGTGACCTGGAGTGTGACCCGGCGTATGAATGACGTTAAGAGTTTGATTACCAAACTCTACAGTATCACCATCATCTAACCATTGATTGGGTTCAAACGCTTTAGTCAACGGAAAACCAAACATTTGGCTCTGGTTTTCTAACCCTTGTAACCAAAAGTTATCAGCTTTATGAGGACCAACAATGTTGGCATCAAGCGCCTCTGCAAGTGGCTCAGTTCCGCCAACGTGATCTAAATGCCCATGGGTGAGTACCAGCTGTTCAACTTGGACTCCAAGTTCTTTGATCAGCATCTCTAGTTGTTTTACATCACCGCCAGGATCAACAACCACACCTTTCATGGTTTCGTCACACCAAACGATAGAACAGTTTTGCGCAAATGAAGTGACAGGCACTACTTGATATTGAAGACTCATCATAAACCCTATTAATTTTGCAATTAGCGGGACTATGACATCACGCTAGCGGAATGACAAGTGTTACCAGTTTCTCACAGGGCCCGTATCAATATGGACGAACTGGCTTCTTGGGTAATAACCAACTCCACCTGCCTTAATGGTTAGCGCCGCCTCGTGAAGATGACTGAGTTTTACTCCATCTAATCTAAAGTCGATAGCCTGGCCTAACATATGAAGACTTTTTTTCGCTACTCCATTAGAGCCTGAACGCAATGAAGCATTGGTTTCAGGAGATCGATAGCCAGAAATGATCAACACCTCTGATTTAACGCCTAATAGGCTCTGAATCTCTGATATCTGGTCGAACAAACGCTTATCCATGCTATGGGTTTCATTACGTCGATGATCACGACAAAGTGTATTGAGGCGAGCAAGTTCAGCTTGAATATACTTAGCACCGTCAAAGTAACAACTGTCTAAACTCTCTCCTGTGTGTAAGTTATTCATTGCTAATGTTCTTGGTGCAGAAGAAGGCATTGCAAAAGATAATGAAGGCACCAATGACGCCGTTGCACCACACAAAGCAAGTTTGAGGGCGTCTCGTCTAGAAATGTTTGTTTGGATCATACTACTCAAAGAAAGGAAACTACGGAATTGCGGCGCAAGATACGTGTTTCTCAAGCCCAGTTCAAATGCAGAGATGAGCGAAAAGCGCTTATTTTTGCAACCATTAGTGGTTAACCTTTGAGCAGAAAGCGTTTTTTAGATTGTTCAAATTTGTGTCAATTTTTTGAAAATGCCGCACTGTTCATACTTTCTCGTTTGGCATCGTATTGGTATACGTCGCCGCGGAAGTGTGCCTTCCCATCAGACATCCAAGCGGTTTGATAAATGATATGAACCGGAATTCGCTGCTTAAGGGCTATCGCTTTATTTGGGCGATCCGTTGCGACATCTTCTAGTGTTTTCCCTTGTGCTTCGAGCAGCACTTGAGCGAACTGGTCAGCGTGTTCCACTCTTACACAACCAGAGCTGAATGCACGTAAACTCTCATCAAAGAGATGCTTACTGGGTGTATCGTGTAGAAAGATGGCTTGCGCGTTGGGTGTGTTGAACTTGTACTGGCCAAGCGCGTTTAACTCCCCAGCTTGCTGACGCATACGATACGGGAAGCGCCGCGCATTTACCTCTTGCCAATCAATCATCGTAGGGTCGATACGCGCCTGATTGTTCCAACCTTCTAAAATTTCAATTCGTTGCGAAAATAGGTAAGTTGGATTCTGTTTTACTTTAGGAATGATGTCTTTAACCATAATTTTCCAAGGCACATTCCAAGTAGGATTTAGGATAAGCGAGTCCATTTTAGTTTCCAGTAAAGGCGTTTGACGCGACGCTCTACCTACAATTACGCGAGACTCAAATCGTTCCTCTCCTTCATCCCAATATTCAAGCTGAAAATTCGGCACATTGACGACAATGATGTTTTCGCGCTGTTGTGGCCACAAACGAGAACGTTCCGAGTTGAGTGCCAATATACGCAGTTTATCGGACGCGGACTTGTTCAACCATTCGATGGTATTGGGACCTATAATGCCATCATCGTTTAACCCGTAAATGGTCTGGAATTCTCTAATAGCAAGGTCGAGCAGTTCGTCGAAATACCGGTCTTCCCTAGCGGTAATGAAGACATTGGATTCGGACAGTCTTTCAATAAGAATTAAATATGCTTCTTGAGGTAACGTATCACCGAGTCTCGTGAGCCCAACTTGCTGATACTCTATTTTGGTCATTTGCGATTTCGACACTAAGTCGATGTAGGCATTCTCGAATCCATCTTGCTGTAACATTGGCGACGCAAACGAGGTGATGTAAGCCAGTGCATCTTGTGCTTCGAAAGCTTTTACCATCAGATCCACTTCCGTTGCTGAAGGACGCGGAAGAGGTTCAATTAAATCGGTAGTAAAATACCACTCTTTACCAAGTTCTTGAGACGCTGCAACATAGCTTAAATAAAGTAAGAAAGTATCCGAAGCCACTCTATCATAACGATCCATCTCCCCTTGTTGATAATACTGTTGCAGGAGTTCGACTCTTGATTGGAACAGCGGACTAAAGCCAGCGAGCTTCATCATATCTAGTTGCAGATTTAGCTGAGCGTTAAGCTCATTGCCGCTCCATATACGCTCAGCATCCAGTCTGGAATATAAGTAGTCAACTAACGAGGGATAGAGAAGCGCGTCTTGGGTATTATCTATAAGCTCAGTTGAGCCTTTTGTATTGTCTTGCTGAAGAATTGGCTTGATGTGTTTTACAGAATAAGAGGTGAGCTCGGTCGAATTTGAGACAAGCTGATCTGGCGCGGCAACCGTCAATCCGGTTGTAGCTAGAGAGAATAAACCAACACACAATGAGAGTAGCCAGTTTCGCATCTACCAACCTCCTTTCAACCAAGGATCTTAAGTATGGCAGAAATCACACTATCAACCGGACAATTTTATACTAAACCAGCTACCGTCTCATTTATGTGATGGCACTCCAGTGATTATCCCACTGAATTCCAGAATAAAAGCGTTGTTTGTCCAATTGTGGATTAATTTTGATTACTTGCCCCGCACCAGAACTCACATGAAAGTCGCCATTCCTGACTACCACTCCTGAAGCATCTGGGAGCGAATTAATTTCTAGTAATTCACGTGTTGTCTTGTCCCAAATACCGTAGCAGCTTCCTCTCGGTGATGTAGCTAGAATATGCGTTTCTGTCGCTGCAATACTGGCAATATAATGATTAAATCTTGCCCACTGCTCTGGCTCTCCACCCAATTCTTCCATCACCGAACCTCGCTGATGAATGGCTACGAGTGGGACGTATTCCTCTGCTTCACCCCGATATTGCTGACCTGTTAACACCGTAGTGTCACCATCATGAGCAAGGTGGCGAATACTCTTATGATGGTCGCCAAGCGTTGCTTGCTCTAGAAGCTTTCCTTGAGGAGAAAGATAACTCAAGCTAGGTTGCATGGTTGCAAGATTTTTAGGTTGCCTGCCATTGGTATGTACGCCACCGACTCCAACGACTAACGAATCGTCTGCCATCACGATCACTTCATGAGGACCTAACCCGAAACCGGTAAACTCTTCTATTTTTTTATAGTCATTCGCAACATCATAAACGCCAATAATTCCGCGACTGCTCGACCGCTCCCCTTCTGTAGCGTACAACCATCGACCATCATTTGAATACACGCCATGCCCGTAAAAATGTCGGTTATTTGGCGCTAAAATGAGCTTTCTTACTTCTCCTTCACGATAGTCAAACACCATGGCATAGCTACCTGGCCTTCGAGCAAACATCACCGCGTGATGAGTATTCGGCGATACAGCAATGCCATGGCCACGGTCTGGTAAAGGCAGTCGATGCATAGCAGTAGCATTTTCGGTAGAAACAATAACTTCGTAGTCACCCTTGTTGCGAACCGAACCGCCTATCAAAGCTTCCTGAGCCATTTTCGTCGTGGAAGCGCAAGCCGTAAGCAAAGAAGGCGACATCACCGTGATGCCTGCCAACTTTGTGAAGTTGCGTCTAGAAATATCAATCGCCATCAGTCGCATTAAATCCTATTACTACTCCCAACTGAACCGCAGCCTCTTCATTGATAAGATACTTAATTTGTTCAAGCTTATTGAATTGCGACAGCACTGTTCGATAGCCTTGTTTAGATTGCAAAAGCACAAATAGGCTGGTTTCGCTCGGCCAAGTTTCCAACGTATCTTCAAATTGGTGAACGATACTATCCGCCAAAGGTGCATGACCTTCATCACGCAAAAGCTTATCTAGCCCTTCTCCTTTCGCCAGATAGAGTGCTTGCATAGCTTCTACGTTGGTTTTTAAATTGCTCATCGACGTTTTCGAACGCCAAGACTCAGAGAAATAAGGTCGCGGAGCACCGATTTTTGCTAACGGACGAGACAGTTTTTTCATGCTGTAATCCAGCTGGTTAGACAGCAAAGCCAGATATTCTGACTCCCACCCCTCTTTGTCTAAAGAGGACCATGGATTGGTTTGCCATGCCATGAATATCGTGTCGGCGCGATCGGTAAGAGAAGCGGTAATGGCAGTCGCCAATGAGCAATGCTCTCGTGAGCCCTTTGCTAGTGTTGAAGCATCATCATAAAGCAGCCATTCAATTGCTCCTAGTCCCTGAATGGTGACACTTTGCAACTGTACTGACTCCATGCTCCACGCGTCGGTTTTAACCGCTTGCGACATCTTCCTACCGGTGGTGTTCTTCTTATCTGGCCAAAACTGAACATTCCAATTCTGCTCCAGTGCCATAGCAGGGCCTCGCTCTTGCCCTTGCAACCACATCCAACGAGACATTCCTTGTTGCCATGCTGCAGACACCTGCGTCAGGTCCGATTCCTCTTGGCAAAAATGTGCAGTTTGCGATTGCAAGTTCATCATTGCCGTTTTGAACTTCAACGCAGAGTCAAATTCAACTTCATATACTGCTTGGCTAAGGTGTGTTGTAGCTTCTGGCTCAGGGGCTTGGGTCACACTACTCGATTGACAAGCCGTTAAAAAAAGCAAGCTCAACGCTATAGATGAAAGTTTGTAATTCACGTTGCTCTCCTTACAGTGAATTTAGAAACGCCAATAGCGCATCACGTTCTGATCTAGATAAAGCTAACACGTTTTGTTTTGCGGCTTCTGCTTCGCCACCGTGCCATAAAATCGCTTCGGTGAGATTTCTCGCTCGCCCATCATGAAGAAAGTAGGTGTGACCATTAACTTCTTCCGTGTAACCAATGCCCCACAGCGGTGCTGTGCGCCACTCACGGCCTGAGGCTGCGTATTCTGGTCGATTGTCTGATAGTCCCTCTCCCATGTCATGTAATAGCATATCGGTATAAGGGTGAATCGTCTGGTTCGAAATGGCAGGTAACCCTTCTTGTGTACCGGTTTGAATGCCTGTTCTATGGCAGTTTTGGCAACCAACATTGTTGAATAGCTTCTCACCTGCGACAACCAAAGGGTCGTCGATATTACGTCGTTGAGGCACCGCTAAATGCTGAGTATAGAACTCGACGAAGTTGAGAATTTTGTCGCTCACCTCAGGGTCTCCGCCACTATGCTGTGCCGTACAAACGTCCTGATTACTGGTACAGTTCTCATTCGGAAACAGCGAACTTGTCAAGCCTACGTCACCATTGAAAGCGGCCGCGTTTTGCTGCATCAAATTAGGCTGGCCTGCTTTCCATCCAAAGCGCCCCAATGCCATCTTTTGGGTGCGCACATCCATTACATAGTTCGGCTTTCCTGTTACTGATGAGCTGTCCGCTTTCTGCGCTTCAGCAAATGCTAAAATCGTCGACTCTGGAATCGATTCGAGCAACCCTAAGCCAATCATTGGCGGAGCAACTCGTGCCGACATTAAAACGTCGGGGTGCATATCGCCGTAGGCTAGTTCAACAATCTTGAGATTAGGTTTGCGTAACATGACGACCGTGCCATCTTTAAAACTTACCGCAACCTCATCATAAGTAATATCAATTTGTCCTTCTGGCTGCATGTTCGGCAAAGCAAAATCTTGCAACTGACCGCCATACGTCGGCTCAGGTATTACACCGTCAAGCTCATAGGCCGCTTTCTGCTGCGCAGTCACAGCAGGAATACTCAACCTAACCAACATAGATACGGCATGTTGGTCATTTTCTTCAGGAGGATGACCACGACCGTCTTTAATATGACAGTTTTGACAACCATTGGTATTAAATAGTGGTCCAAGTCCATCCCTCGCATCTGTGGAAGCGGGAGCTTGAACCCAGGGGTTTCTAAAAAAACTGTTACCGACGCTAAAATCTAGTCGCTTTGACATAGGCAAGTTGGCTGCAGGCATTGAGTAAGCGTTAGGCCCCTCTTTTTTTACTGTGGTTTTACCGCCCGACAGATGAGAAGACTCAGACCCGGCAAACACCGAGCCGACAAAAAGAAATAGTAGCGTGGCTAAAAAAGGATAAGATCTTGACATACAGCGCTCACAAAAAGATCGACAAAAGGGGGCAGTAGCCCCCTATTTATTATGGTTATTGTGCTTAGAATTCGTGGTCAGCAGTATCTGGATTTAGGCTGTCAATACCGATGATGCCAGCGGCACGCTCAATTGAACCAGTTTGCGCGACAAGTGCAACAATGGTCTCATTCACTAGTTTGTTACCTTGAGGATTATTAGACGCGATCAACTGGTCAAAGTGTTGGTTGTCTTTTTCTGCCGAGGTAACAAGTTTGCCAACTTGCGCGCGTGCAAGATCAAATTGCTTTTGAATCTCTTTCGCTGCTGTTTTGTCTTTTGCTTCAACAAGGTTAGCGATACTTGGACCGTCAACTAACGTTCCATCAACGCGAACGTAAGTGCCCGTGTAAACGTTATAGATACCTTGCTCGTTGTAATAGTGAGAGTTATGCGTGTTATCAGAGAAACAATCGTGCTCATCTTCAGTAGAGTTGGCTTCTAGAGCCACTTTCATGCGCTCACCCGCAAGCTCACCTAGAGAAAGTGAACCCATACCAAATAGCATCTTACGAATGCCGTTGTCAGCTTTGTCAGCGAGTAGTTCAGAGCGGTAGTTGCCTTTCTCGGAAGCTGACCATTGTTTCTCCATCCATTGAAGATCTTGAATCAACAGTTTTGATGCAGCTTGAAGATACTGCGCACGACGCTCACAGTTACCGTTAGTACAACCTTCACCGACAACATAGTCAGTATAAGGACGTTCACCTGCACCTGCGTTGGTTCCGTTAAGGTCTTGTCCCCACAGTAAGAACTCAATCGCATGATAACCTGATGCTACGTTTGCTTCAGAGCCACCAACTTCATTAAGGTTAGCAATGACTTCAGGTGTAATTTCTTTAACGTCAAGAGTTGTCGCGCCGATTTTTAGGCTCTTGTTAGCAACAATGTTCGCTTGTGCACCTTCATTACCTAGCTCATATTGGTAATCCGCACTCACATAGTCGATAAGACCTTCATCAAGTGGCCATGCGTTAAGCTGTCCTTCCCAATCGTCAACGATAGCATTACCAAAACGGAATACTTCCGTTTGCTGATAAGGTACGCGAGACGCCAGCCATGCTTGTTGAACATCGGCAAGACCTTTCTCTGAAGGGTTTGCCAAGAATGTGTTAATAGATGTGTCTAAATCTTTTGCTGTAATTAGTGCATCTGCGAATACCGCGTGAGCCAGATCAGCATAGTGTTCTACCACTTGGTCTTTAGTAACTGCAGAAAATGCAGCGCTTGAAGTCATTACAAGAGAGGCTGCCACTGCACCCTTCACCATGGTTGTTACATTCATGAAAAGCATCCTTGTTGAGCTTAATAGTTATCAGTAGTGCGAATTATTATCATTTATACTACGAAGTGCGATAATACTCAGTTACAATTTATTTTCAAGAATAAATACAAAAAAGCCTCACAAAAGTGAGGCTTTTCTATCATTTTACTAACAATTTTATGATTGGTGACCTAGATTAATGACTAAAGCTTAAGGTAGTGCTTACCGTGAGAGACCTTTGCTTTAAGGTAGTTTTCATTACCATCTTTGATATGAGCGTGCGTATTCACAACTTCTTCAATATTGATGCCGTGCTCGCGAAGCTCGCGCACTTTCTTAGGATTGTTAGTGACCAGACGAATAGAGTGTACGTCCAGCGCTTTAAGCATTTGAGCGGCTTCAGTAAAGTCACGTAAGTCATCGCCAAACCCTAAATGGTTATTGGCTTCATACGTATTCATACCATCAGACTGAAGCTTGTAGGCGTCTAGTTTGTTGTAAAGACCGATTCCTCGCCCTTCCTGGCGTAGATACAGGATGATGCCGCCTTCTTCGCCCATTTTCTGAATGGTTTCTTCCAATTGCTCACCACAATCGCAACGTGACGAGTGGAAGACATCACCGGTAAGACACTCTGAATGCATCCTTACCAAAGGTAAAGATTGGGTCTTGTCAGATGATTTAAAAATAATCGCTACATGTTCTTTATCTGTCTTGAGTCCACGAAACGACAGCATCTCTGCGTCTATATCACTCCTGGAACCGACTTTTAATTGTATTCTGGCACGTACTTCCGCCATAGTCTCTCTCACTAGATTATCTGAGGCTAGTAATGAACTTATCTCAGCCATCGCTCTATTCTCCATAAAGTGAACTATGGGGGCTAGTACTCGACTTTTCAACAATAAGATCAATATAGTAATTGTTATATTATAACAATTACTATATATAAGAAACTAAAAAAGCCCCGAGTATCAATACTCGAGGCCCATAAAAATCATTTAGTTAGGCGATAAAAAGATAGGTCTTACGCTTGTTTTTGTTTCCATACAGCGAGTTGGACCCACACATTTTCCAGTTCCGCTAACTCTTCTTTTGTTAATAGAGAGATGGTCTGGGAAGACTCACCCGAGCTCGCACCATTGGCAGATTTAAGGTGTGCATAAAAGTCTTTTTTGAGTTGGCTGATGACTGCTTCCACTGCTGTACCACCTTACTTACGGGTTATTTCCTAAACAATGCGATAATACCACTCTGATCAGATCGTACAGCTTTTTCAAACATTTCTGGAACTGCCATCACAATCTAACTGGTTTTTACCTAGAATTTTCTAAACTTTATCCCACAGCGGACGAAGGCGGCAATTTGTTACTGAACTTTTTTATCGAGGCGGTAGAATATCGACACTTTACACTTCAAAGAACAATGTCATGTTAAAAATCATCAGCAACCAAGACTTCGATACATTTGCGCAAAACGCAAAAGAAGCGCCACGCAAACGCAGTCATCATAACCTACACGAGCAATTGGACGCTGGCGTTCAACGTTTGTTCATCTCTACAGAGCCAGAAACCTACATGCGCCCTCACCGTCATAGTGAAGAGCACAAATGGGAATTATTCCTTGTTCTTAAAGGGCAACTGGATTTATTGATTTTTGATGATGAAGGCAACCTCACAGAGCGTCACAGTCTCTCACCAGAAACTAACCGTGCTATCGAAATCCCACCAGGCACTTGGCATGGTTACGCTTGTATGCAATCGGGCACGGTCGGCCTTGAAATCAAGGAAGGCGCATACATCCCTACTCCTCAAGAAGATTTCGCACCTTGGTCTCCAGCAGAAGGTGAAGATGGCGCCAATGAATATCGCGATTGGATGAGTACAGCACAACCAACGGCAAAATAATCTTCAGCTGCTATCCTCACTACTAAATCTACAAAAGCGTAGATAAAAGTAGCATCTAGAGCGGGAATGTTGATAATACCCGCTCTGCATACCGACTGAGGACAGCTCTTGAACACTCCAGCCTTTTCTACCTTAAACTTACCATCTGAATTACTCGGCACATTAGACAGTCTTGGTTACGCTTCTATGACGCCAATCCAAGCCGAGGCACTACCAAAGATTTTGGCGGGTAAGGACGTTATCGGCCAAGGAAAAACAGGTTCAGGAAAAACCGCAGCCTTCTCTCTCGGCGTACTTAGCAACTTAAGAGTAAAGCGCTTCCGTGTGCAGTCTCTTGTTCTCTGCCCAACTCGTGAGCTTGCGGACCAAGTTGCTAAAGAGATTCGCACCCTAGCTCGTGGTATTCACAATATCAAAGTACTAACACTGTGTGGCGGTATGCCAATGGGACCACAAATTGGTTCTCTGGAACACGGTGCGCATATTCTAGTGGGAACGCCTGGTCGCATCCTTGATCATCTAGAAAAAGGTCGTATCAACCTAAGCGAACTGAATACTCTGGTACTTGATGAAGCGGACCGTATGCTAGATATGGGTTTCAAAGATGCCTTAGACGCTATTATCGACCAAGCTCCAAAGGAGCGACAAACGCTGCTTTTCAGCGCTACATTCCCTGAGCAAATCCAAACCATTGCAGCTCGAGTTATGAAGCAACCAGAAGTGGTGAAGGTCGAGAGTAAGCACGATCACTCAAGCATCAAACAGTTCTTCTATCAAACTAACACTCTCAAAGAACGTGATAATACACTTGAAAACTTGCTTCTGACTCACCAACCGGAGTCTGCTGTGGTGTTCTGTAATACTAAAAAAGAAGTTCAGAACGTTGCGGATGAACTGCATCATCGTGGCTTTAGCGTGATCGATATCCACGGTGATTTAGAGCAAAGAGATCGAGACCAAGCACTCGTACAGTTCGCCAATAAAAGTGTTTCTATTTTAGTGGCAACGGATGTTGCAGCTCGTGGTCTCGATGTCGATAACCTCGATGCAGTATTCAACTATGATCTGTCTCGCGACCCAGAAGTACACGTACATCGCATTGGTCGTACTGGGCGCGCCGGTAATAAAGGTTTAGCCTTTAGCTTCTATAGCGAGAAAGAGTTCTATCGTGTAGCGCGTATCGATGAGTACATGGATATGCCGATTGAACCAAGCGAATTGCCTGCAAAGTCAAGCAACCAACCATTTCAAGCAAAAATGGTGACGATTCAAATTCAAGGCGGTAAGAAGCAAAAATTGCGCCCTGGTGATATTTTAGGGGCGCTAACCGGTGATAAGACACTCTCCGGCAATCAAATTGGTAAGATCAATATGTTCCCAATGAGTGCTTATGTGGCTGTCGAGAAAGCGATAGCTAAGCAAGCGTTAGGTAAGATTACCAATGGCAAGATGAAGGGCCGAAACTTCCGCGCTCGAATCATCAAAGCTTAACCTTCAACTCCATCAAAAACAGCTCTTCGTTAATACATAGAGCTGTTTTTGTATTCGCTACTGCATGGATAACGCCATAGATATAGCGGAAAAAGGACATCCCTGCTTACAACGTCCGCAGCCATCACAAGCTTTCTTATCCAACTCCGGTAGGCTGTACGACTTGATACTTATCGCCTGTTTTGGGCAGGCTTCTTGGCATAAGTGGCAATCACTAAACAGTGCATTTTGACATCCATCCGAGAACTGCGGAATTAAACCAGTATCGTTGTCCTGTCCATGCAATGCACCTGTTGGGCATACTTGGCTACATTCTCCACATTGGCTACAGTACCCATAATCAAGTACAAGCCGAGCCAGTTCATCTTCAATAGCAATAACCTGCTCAGGACAAGCCTTGACGCAATCTCCACAAGCATTACAAATCTGTTGATAGAGCAACTCATCAACAGCTTTTGGTGGTCTAGGGATTGTTCGTGATACTTCTTGACAATCTAACTTAGCAGCTAATGAGTCATCACTGGCCATTACAGGTGAATTCCGCGTACTGCCATTCGCCAAAGCGCGAAAAAGACCACGACGACTTATGGTTTTGTGCTCCATATACGCTTTGTAGTATTTTTCATCTCTGGTCATGAGCGCTTACCAACCCTAACGATACAGTTTCACGGCAAGTGGCGTAATATTTAACAGCTCCTGAACGGCTTCACACCATTGCGATACCAAGGCAGCTAGTTGTTTGTAGCTTTGAGTTGAAGCATGCTTCTCAACCAACTCGAAATAACGGTAACACCAAGTCAGTAAGTGCTGTGAAAACAGCGCCTTGACCGACTCAATGTCGTGTTCTTGCTCAACCAATTGACTCACTGCAAATAACATTAAGCCAACTTGATCTTCTGGCTCTCTCATCCCAGTATCTAAGGCAATATCGTGATCTCGAAGAAACTGACGGTACGCTACTGTGGTATCACCAAAAATCACCTCTTCTCTATCCATATAGACTGAGCCCCACGGTGGTGCCAGCATCGCCTCTCCTCCTTCAAAAAGTAAGAAGAAGTCTTGATTTAGTGCTTCGTTGCTTTCTCCTTTAACCTGATGACACCATGCCTGAAGATCACTGTCTTTTAAGTTTTCATCTTGTAGCAACGCAGTCAATAAGGTCTGGTTGTTGTTGTCGGTAAGCGGGAAATAAAACAGCGAACCGAATACCTTTGCCATGGTTTGTAGACTAAGTAGATCGATAGATTGATTTTCTGACATGAATTTACCAAATTTCAAAAATGACTAAGTTGAACCAATAAATGAGAGCAGGCCGGTCAGCCTGCTCTTATCTTTGCTACATGCCTGCTGTCATGTGCAGACCAAAGAACACGCTGCGTCCGATGAGTTCCGCAACTAACACCATCGCAAAGCCAATGACGGCAATCGGCATAGAACGAGACTCAGAGCGCATCGCCCACATCCATGCAGCTAGGCCAACGAACACTAGAACAAAACGTAAGTTTTGAATCTCTGCCATATTTGGCACTAACTCACTAGCTGCAACAATCGCAGAATGAATATTAGGCAAGTTGGCGACCATTGACATAGTGACCATTGCCATTGTCACTGCGGCTACACTTGCCACAATCGCCGTGACTTTGCCTAAACGTGGACATTCCAACTTAGCGCCACGCATCAAAATAAGTGACAGCATCACGCCACAAATGACAGCCGTAAGCGTAAATGATTGACCCGTAAACGGAGTATCCCAAGTTGGAACCGTATCAATGATGTAGACGTTCGTCATGGCGACCATAAAGACCACGCCGATCACCATCGCCGCTACCATCAACCCTTTACGAATCGATTCACTGCCTTTATTGATGACAGACAATAGCCAATATAAACCACCTAAGCCAAAGAACATCGAACCAAATAGGATCTCACGCGATAACCAAGATGTTCCAATTTGGTTTAACGCATTGATTGCACGCATTGGGCTACCTAAGTGCATGGTTGACGCCATAAAGCCAAGTCCCATGAAAACCCAAATAAAGAACATATTGCGAGTTATCGCTGTCTTAACGTGTGCATCCGCCTTACCAAATAATGTGATTAAGCCCATTACGATAAACGCACCGACTGCTGTTTGAGCAAATACAGTAAAGAAAATCAGAGGCCATTCATGCCATCCCATGTTAAACCTCCTTAGGGTTTGCTAGGTGACCAGTGGTGTCATTCGTTGGACGCGCATGACGATTTGGTTTGATCACGATATTTGGTTTCGTTAACGTTGATGATGGAAGTGGCGCTACGTCAGCGTTGGTTCCATACTTGGCACGAAGCTCAGTAATAGGGCCGAACTCCAACGCACGAAGTGGGCAAGAACCGACGCAGATTGGCTCAAACCCTTCTGCTACGCGCTCGAAACAACCGTCACATTTCGTCATGTGACCCTTTTCTTTGCTGTACTGTGGCGCACCGTAAGGGCAAGCGTTAGCGCAGTGTTTACAGCCAATACACACCTTTTCATCCACGACCACAAAGCCGTCTTCACGTTTGTGCATTGCACCCGATGGACACACTTTTGCACACGCCGGTTCGTCACAGTGGTTGCATGCAATAGAGGTGTAATAGGCAAACACGTCTTGACGGTAAGTGCCGTTATCTTCGATCCAGTTACCACCAGCGTATTCGTAAACTCGACGGAAGCTGCGATCAACACCAAGATCCTTAAAGTCTTTGCAAGCTAACTGGCAGGTTTTGCAACCAGTACACTTACTCGAATCGATATAAAAACCGTATTGTTTCATGAGTTAGTCCTTACGCCTTATTTGCCAGTTGAACTTCAACTAAGTTAGTGTGTTGAGGGTTACCTTTCGCCAACGGGCTTGGGTGTTGAGACGTCAGAACATTGATCGAACCATTATGGTCAACCTTGTTGCCGTCTGGCGCATACCATGCTCCCTCTCCGAGAGCCACAACTCCCGGCATCATTCTTGGCGTGACTTTAGCGTTAATTCGAACTTCACCACGGTCGTTGAAGATCTTAATTCGGTCACCATTGTTAATTCCGCGACGTTCAGCATCTACAGGGTTGATCCACATTTCTTGTTGTGCGGCCTGCTTCAACACATCGACGTTACCGTAAGTTGAGTGGCAACGTGCTTTAAAGTGGAAGCCCGTTAACTGTAATGGATACTTATCGCGTTTCGGTGAATCCCAGCCTTCTGATGTGCTCACGTAAATAGGTAGTGGATGAATCACATCACCTTCTGGCAGCTCCCACTCAGCGGCAATACGAGCTAACTCTTCCGAGTAGATCTCTACTTTACCTGAAGGTGTGTTAAGCGGGTTATTCACCGGATCTGCACGGAAAGCTTGGTAAGCGACATAGTGACCATTAGGGTCGCTACGTTTGACGATACCTTGCTGACGTACCGTCTCGAAATCTGGCAATGTCGGGTCTAACTTCAATGTTTCAGCATATAAGTGACGCAGCCAACCTTCTTGGTCACGACCTTCGGTAAATGCTTGACCCACACCCATGCGCTCTGCCAAATCAGAACAGATTTGATAGATGCTGCGTGCTTCAAATTGAGGCTCGATCGCTTTGTCAGCAAAGATAAAGTAAGGCATGTTTGCCGCTTTACCATCCATACAGAAATCTGCCTGCTCAGACGTAGTGAGGTCAGGCAAAATGATGTCGGCGTACTTTGCTGAAGACGTCATGTGGTTATCGATCACGACAATCATTTCACATGCTTTGTCATCTTGAAGGATATCGTGAGTACGGTTGATATCTGAGTGCTGGTTAATGACACAGTTGCCCGCATAGTTCCAAATGAACTTGATTGGCACATCGAGTTTGTCTTTACCACGCACACCATCGCGTGTCGCAGTCATCTCAGGACCACGAACAATCGCATCAGTCCACAGGAACATAGAGATCGACGTTTTCACTGGGTTTTCTAAGGTTGGGAAGCGCACAAACGGAATGTTATAATCCGATTCACGAGCACCAGAACCACCGCCATGAATGCCTAGGTTACCGGTTAAGAGCGCTAGCATGGCAATCGCACGTGACGCGATTTCACCATTTTGCGTACGCTGAAGACCCCAACCTTGATAGATTGCACAAGGTTTAGTTGAACCAATCTCACGAGCTGTCTTGATAATGATATCCGCTGGAATACCAGTAATTGGTGCCGCCCATTCTGGCGTTTTCTCAATACCATCTTCACCCAAACCTAAAATATAAGATTTGTAATCACTATTTGCTGGCGCAGATGCTGGCAGGGTTTTCTCATCGTAACCAACACAGTAGGTATCTAAGAACTCTTGGTCGACCAAGTCTTCTTTGATCATCACGTGGGCCATTGCTGCTATGAACGCTGCATCAGTACCCGGTTTGATAGGAATCCACTGATCTTCACGACCCGCCGCAGTATCGTTATAGCGTGGATCAATCATGATCATTCTTGCGTTGGATTTCTCTTTGCTTTCAATCAAGTGATGAATCAAACCACCGCCAGACATACGTGTTTCGGCTGGGTTATTGCCAAACTGAACAATGAGCTTACTGTTTTCGGTATCTGAGAAAGAGTTACCGTTCGCCCAACCGCCATAAGTATAACTCAGGCCTTTGGCAATTTGAGCCGTCGAATAATCGCCATAGTGATTCAGATAACCACCCGTTAGGTTCATCAGACGCGCGATTAACGTGCTACCAGGAGGCCATGACTTGGTGACCGTACCGCCTAATGTGCCAGTACCATAGTTAAGATAAATCGCTTCATTACCATACTCTTTCTTAATGTGGTCTAGGCTATTTACGATCTCGGTGTAAGCTTCATCCCAAGTAATACGCTTAAACTTGCCTTCGCCACGTTTACCGATACGCTTCATTGGGTACTTCAGGCGGTCTGGATTGTACACGCGACGACGCATAGAACGCCCACGTAAGCAAGCGCGCACCTGGACATCTTTGTTTGCGTAATCATCTTTGCCGGTATTATCTGCATCTACCCACTTTATTTCACCGTCAACGACATGCATACGCAGTGGGCATCGACTGCCGCAGTTTACGGTACAAGCGCTCCACACCACTTTTTCATCGTTTGATTGTGGTTTGCTTTCCGCTTGGGCAGATTTAAAAGGAAGAGAAATGGCGCTGGTTGCAGCAGCAAGACCGCCGATGGCCGAAGAGGATTTTATGAACCCTCTACGCGTCAGCGACGGCGTCAATAATTGCTTCAGTTTATTATTCATAAAGACATGCTCGATTATAGTTATGCATCATCGAGCGAATGTTACTAACGAAACCTTTAGAAACTGTTGATAAAAATCAACACTACTACTTAATGGTTAGTGGATTGACAATTCTCTGACATTTGGTGGAATGTTTTTAAATCACTCATTTATATAAACAAATAATTTGCCATTTAATTGAAAGACAAATTATCGTATTGATAGGCATTCCATTTTATAAATGAATATCAACACCATTTGATCTCAAAGAAAAATACCATTTAATGGTGTTTAATAAATACGTTCGCCAACGTTGGATGAGGATTAGTGCCAGTCAACAGTACAATATCCACACTAGGGAGTGGTGGCATTCCGTTTAATATCTTAACGTCTTTGTTAGTACTTAGATGCCCCATCGCACCGACGCCCATTCCTTTAGCCACTAATGCTCGCTGAGCTGAAGCAGTATTGCAACAAGCAAGTAGTCGATGAGCGATCCCACGCTTGGTTAAACTATCCAACGCCGCGGCGTGGTACTTACAGTCGGTTTGAAACAGTACCAACGGCAATGGGGTGATGGCGGTATCAAAATCATGCCCAGCAATCCAAACGCCTTTGTCTGACTCTAACCAATAACCTTCTTCACTGTCAGGTGCTCGCGTCACAATCGCTGCGTCTAACTTCCCCTCGTCTAACCACTCTCTTAGCATAATGCTGGGCTGACTGAATATTTGAACTGAACAAGTAGGTTCAACTTCGTTAATTGCCGCCACCACTTTCGGTAGGACAGTGTCATTGTAGTCTTCAGGGCAACCAAGCCTCAACGCAGTCTTGTTTTGATAGCGTTTCACCTGGTGCAAGGCGGTATCATGTAAGGAGAGTATGCGTTCAGCATGTGCCTTCAATGATAGTCCAGCTTCACTTAGCACCATATTCCGGCCGTCACGCTCAAACAATACAGCCCCAGTTTCGGCTTCTAACTTTTTCATCTGCGCGCTAAACGCAGATTGAGTTCGGTTTATTTGTTTTGCTGCTCGCGTAAAGCTCCCCGTCTCGGAAAAAGCGAGAAGACTTCTCAGCGCATCGATATCCATATCGCCCCCAATCCATCGATTTCATTGATGAAATACATTCAAATTTTGCGTTAGTCACTCATCTCACCATTGATTAGTATCAAAATCAAACAGGCAAAGGAGGCAAATATGAAACTGTATATTGGAAATCAGAATTACTCGAGTTGGTCATTACGTGCGTGGCTTATCTTTGAGCATTACCAGCTTGAGGTCGAAGTAGAAAAACTCAAACTGTTTTCAACCGAGTTTTATCAAACACTTGAAACGCTGACGCCAACAGCCAGGGTTCCTACGCTCATTGATGACGAAACCTCAGTTTGGGACTCTCTTGCGATATTAGAATATGTGAATGAGCAATATCTCAATGGTTGCTGCTGGCCAAATAACAGCGTGAGAAAAGCCAAGGCAAGAGCAGTAGCCTGCGAAATGCACTCTGGATTCTTGGCTCTACGAAATGAATTACCAATGAACTGCCGAGCCAAGCGCCAGGTCGTACTTTCTGCAGAAGCTAGAAAAGATATCCAACGGATTAACACCTTATGGGCAGAGCAGATGTTAAAACACGATGGTCAATGGTTATTTGGCGATTGGTCCATTGCCGACGCCATGTTTGCTCCTGTTGCACTTCGTTTCCGAACCTATGGCATTGAACTGTCACCTTTAGCGCAGCAGTATCAACAAAAAGTGCTAAATAGTGACGCAATAAAAACGTGGTTAATACAAGCAAGTCATGAGCAAGACATCATTGTTCAGGACGAAGCAGGAGTTGATCGCTAGCCAATGCAACGGTTTGACAAAATAACAAAGGCTTGCCTAACGTTTCGTTATGGCAAGCCATGAGTTCAAAACCGCAGTGCATTGACTGCTTTATCAAATCATTATTCGATTAGTTTAACGCTTTTGCTCATTTCGGATATACATAATTGCGACCATACTAAAGCCCATAAATTGCCATAGGTACTGACCGTCACTAGCACCCGAAATCGTTTGAGTAAATGCCATACAACCTGCGACGAAAAGAGAGGCGATTGCCGAATAAAGCAACCAAGGACGTTCTCTATCAGTCATAAATTCTAGATTCAATACCGAACGAATAATGAGAATAAAAGGTAGGCATTGCAACAAAATCAGAATCGGAAACATAAAGTCGAATGTTGGACTTAACAAAGCATGACCAACCTGACTTTTATCCCATGTCCCCACAATATAGCCTTTCCATCCGGCCCAAGTATCACCCGCATAGGCCGTCTCAGGAGTGACAGCCCCAAGTAGTACGCCCATTACCTTGTCGATAAAGCCATTCTTAAACCAGAATACAAATAAAAAGATTTGCACTGGAATGATTTGAAAGGCGAGCTTCTTTAACATTTTTTGTTCCTGTTAGCATAAATAACACAAGAACAATTATGAGTTTGTCTTTATTAAAGACGCTTGATGCAAGGCAATCGGCGTTAATTACAAAGTAAATTCAAATAAACCATTCTCCGTAGCCCTATGAACTATGGCAAGGTTTGAATTAAATTTGATTTTTGTAAAGATTCAATTAAATCATAGAGTTGCCCACCACTCTCTTTCTTCATCGCGACATAGTGTTGGTAGTTAAAATCGGCACCTTTTAGATTACCAACTTGTTTGTCAGCTACACTTAATAGGTAGTAGCCAATGGGAGTTGGCGTGCTCTCTGCAGCATAGAAAAGGTAAGGAATGGCTTGGTCAGCGCGTTGGTTTAACAACAAGGCAAGCCCTAACGTCAGGTTCGCGATATCACAACGAGGGTTAAGTTCGAACGCTTTTTGTCCCAATTTAAGACCCTCAAGGCGTGTCTGAGCATCACCCGATTGCAAATAGTCAACGGAGGCTGAGTAAGAGAGTAAAGCACTGACTAAATAGTTACCGCGACCTTGAGACTGAATATTCTCTAGCATAGGTGAGAGCTTTACAAAGGCATCGTTTCCGCCACCTAAGTAGAACTGAGAAATACCGTCTGAAATCACTTCCCAATCATCGTAGTTATTAATGGCACTCACACGATGACTGGTCACTTCATACCCGTCTTCTTTAGGTTCTACCAACGCCTTAATTTCCAATACTACATCGCCAATAGCAGTGAAAAAATCTTCTTTGTTGAAAGATTTTTCAATACGCTGATTCTTAGATGGTAATTGGTTGTTCTGAATCATCAAAGTAAGTAAGAACTCACTCTCGCCGCTCTTTTTAAGCCAGCCTTTAAGCTCAATACCCTGTTGCTTTAATGCCGCTTTACTCTCCTTAGACAACTGGGAAAAGTGATAGCCGGTTAACGCTCGCGACGAGTTGAGGCCATAGAATAGATAATTGTAAACGCTTTCCGACAGTTGATAGTCTTGCATCGAATCTGAAGTAATATCATGGATATAAACCGGCACAGTACCAAGCGGATTGGTATTTTCTGCCACGATGTCTGTGTT
Organism: Vibrio sp. La 4.2.2; assembly: GCF_027586995.1. Lineage (NCBI taxonomy): Bacteria > Pseudomonadati > Pseudomonadota > Gammaproteobacteria > Vibrionales > Vibrionaceae > Vibrio > Vibrio sp. La 4.2.2. The sequence goes on along the minus strand of NZ_JAPPTJ010000005.1, from coordinate 389,073 downwards.
CTCTTCAACAATATAAGTGACAATCCATGACGCTATTGCCAATATCGCTAAACACCCAGCAAGGGTAGCCCAAAGCTTGTTGTTACCGCCTTTGCGCCCACTTTTTTCCGAAAATTGTGGCTCCTCAATATCATCGACTTCAACCGCGACGACTTGTGGTGCTTTTTCAATGTGAGCAATCACTTCAAGATCAAATAAGTACCCTTTCTTCGGGATAGTTTTGATCGTACGGTAAGGCCGCGTTTTGTCTTTAAGCTGGCCTCTTAATGAGCTAATCACTTGGCGAACCAAATTGTCCGACACATGATTACGCTGCCAAACATTGTCTGCGATTTGTTGAGTCGTCAGGACTTGCCCTTGGTTTTCAACAAAATACTTCAACAAACGAGATTGCAATGGTTCTAAATGCAGTTCTGCACCATCGACTTCAAGCTTATTTTTGCTTGGATAAAAAACAATCGGAGATTCGAGCTGCAATACGTAGTATTTAATGGAGTCCATAGTGGCTACAAGGGTAAGAAATAACCCTAAAAGGGTATTAATTTCGTTTCACAGAAGCAACTGAGATTTTGTATTGTTAAGTATGGACAATGACGCTGGCGAAATGGATCGATAAGGAAAAGGATGTTGTGGGCGCTTTGTAAGTCAAGCCGCCATTTGAGAGCCTGCAGGCCCTGAAACGGCGACGAGGAATCTCAAACGATTACTTTTGAAGTTGCTCTTTTGCTGCTTCAACTTTTGCGAAATCAAGTCCTAACTCTTCAACTGCTTCTTTGATCAACGCAGGGTTTTGCATAACTTGACCCATTAGCGCTTGAAGCTGCTCTTGTGGCAAACCAAGCTGGCTGATTGTTGCCATTGCTGCAAGAGGGTTCTGTGTCAGTACTTCAAAAATTTCACTGATTTGCTCATCACTGATGTTGTTCTCTTTTAGCATTGCAATTATTGGATTCATTTCACTACCTTTATCAATATCAAATGAAATTGCCCGCAGTTTATCATTTGAGACCTTAACTGGGTACTACCTGATTCCATCACTCCTGCCAGTTGGCGAAATGCGAAACCAAGTAGTCTATCGCTAAACGAGCCCTCATTGGCAAAAACCGTCGATTCTGATAAACAATCCAACTACTAGAGCCTTTGCCCCAATAGGGTATTAAGACGGGAACCAGTCGCCCGTTATGGAAAGCGTCACTAAAACTGCTTTTTGGCATATAGACAATGCCTAACCCCTGTTCACAAGCATTGACCACAGCACTGGAGTTATTGCTGCGCCAACGTCCATCTACTCGAATACTCCCCATCGGTTTGCCATTATCTTCAAATACCCAATGGTCATTATTCGCGATGATACAACTATGGTGTCGAAGTTGATCAGGATGAGTTGGTACTCCGTATCGTTCTAGATATTCAGGACTGGCCGCGGCTGCCATTGGCCTGTCCACCAGCTTCCGGGCAACTAATCCCGAATCACTTAATCGGCCGTACCGAATCGCAAAATCGATACCATCTTCGATGAAATTGACCATTCGAGTATCAAAATCCATCTCAACCGTTAGTTCCGGGTACCCTTTCGCAAATTCCATCAATGCAGGAGCAACGTGGTTTTCGGCAAACGCACCAGCGGCACTCACCCTTAAAGTGCCATTTAGCTGTATTTGCTCGGAACTAAGCTGCTCGTTAGCTTGTTGAAGTCCAATAACTAAGTCTTTGCACTGCTGATAATACACCTGCCCCGCCTGTGTGAGATTCACCATTCGAGTGGAGCGGGCAAGCAAAGCGACGCCCAAGCGTTCTTCTAAACGCGATACCTGTCGACTCACATGACTTGTGCTGCAACCAAGTTGCTTAGCTGCCGCAGAAAAACCGTGGCTTTCTGCTACCGCTACAAACTCGTTGATTCCTTCAAAGCTATCCACATCTCACCTTTGTCATATAGCAATAATATTTTGTCATTTAGCTATATTATCACCAAATCAGTTAGCAATTAGTATAACTAAGGTAATTACAACAACGAATCAGCCAGAAGGACATAACGATGAAAAAGGTACTTATTCCCGTCACTAACCATGCAACATTAGGTGAGACAGACCAAGCAAACGGAACTTACGCTCCAGAACTCACTCACGCTTTACGTGAACTCCAGTCGGCAGGTTATGACTATGACATCGCATCCATTAAAGGTGGCAAAGCGCCACTTTACGGTACTGACATCGAGGGTGACAGTGTCAATACAGAAATCCTAACGGACGAGGCGTTTCAGAATCGTATTAACAACACCATTCCTGTCTCGCAAATCAATATCAATGATTACGATGCTATTTTTTACCCGGGAGGGTTTGGATTGCTATCTGATCTATCAAGTAACGAGGATTTCGCTGCGCTTGCAGCTACTCATTATGAGCAAGGTGGTGTAATTGCAGCAGTGTGTCACGGCCCCGGAGCTCTTCTACCTATTACTCTGAGCAATGGCGACAAATTACTGGCATCGAAGTCAGTCACTGGATTTACACGAGAAGAAGAAATCGACTTCGGCACTATCGGCGATATTCCTTTCTTACTTGAGGAATCACTGGCACGCACCGCTGCTCAGTACAGCAAAGTACAACCTTGGCAAGAGTTTGTAATTGTTGACGAACGTGTAATCACAGGCCAAAACCCAACCAGCGCACACGCTGTCGGAAAAGCGATCGTAGCGGCTTTATCTTAACTTTTGTCACAGCTGTAACCGTTCGTGTCGTGTTAACGTAACGCAACGTTCTCACGACACGTATTGTTGTCTATTGCCATTTATAGACTTGGGTCTCTGGATAAAAAGCGTACCACGCGAACCAAAATAATAACGTTGATGGTTGGGTTTCACCCTTCTCATCAGTTATCCAAGCTGACTGGTTGCTGCTATCCCAGTGAACATAATAGCGATCCCCGCCCAATTCAAAGCTTTGCTGCTGAGTTGCTAACTGAGATATCTCACTAAATGGAAACGCGATAGTTGACTGCTCCACTTTAAACCCTAATACCATCTCTTTCGGGTGATACTCATTGGGTGCTTGATTTGCTACAGGAAAGTAGATGGCAGCATTTTTTCCATAACCTGCATAAGGATCTCTCTGGTAATCGCGTTGATAACCTGTGTTGGTGGAGAGAACTAGCGAGTCAGGGTAACGAGCTAGCCAATTCGACCAACGACTAAGTGTAAGCGGCACTTGTTTGAGTTTACGGCCAACTAATGCTCCAGCTATAGCCTCACCATGAATTTGTGACCATAACGATTCGGTTTTGCGGTCGTACATAAGTACGTCTGAGTTATATAACAAACCTGAAACCCCAAAGTCCAGAGCTTCACGCTCCCCTGTTGGCTGGCTAAGAAATGCCATTCCACTGCCACATAATGGACAATAACTGACTACGTAACGTGTTCCGCTGAATTGGTCATTAACGATTTCATGCCAGTTGAGAATTCGAATAGGATACGCCTTCACCACATCACCAACCTGCAACCCCAATACGATATCCTGTGCATGCATAAATTTTGCCTCGTTGCCTTTAATAAACTCGGGCTGATTGAGTGCCGGAATGCCATCTTTAGGTGGCCCGCCTTTTTGAATGAATTGTGAGGGCACAGATGCATTGTCTATGTTGAATCCATTGAGCACCTTCGCCAATAGTGATATCGGAAACGACAACAATATGAAGACCAAAAGAGTTAATCGCAGCTGCATTTGCCTCTCCTCCAATCAAGAAGACTGGCCATATAGACCCGCCAACAACAGCAATGCTTTCAATTGTCCTCTAAAACAAAAGCAACGATGCTCATTAATACGCATAGCACTCTGGCGCTTATTCGACATAACAAACGCTGCGTTGAGCTGCTCAACAATTGTGACAAACTTCAAAACCATAAATAAAAACTATACTTAATCCGACTGATCAAGTTGATCGAATGATGCAAATGTGAAAACCTTACCACATTGAAACATGAAAACCTTTTCATGTTATGTGAAAACCTTTTCTTAAAACGTATCAGGATAGAACAAATGAATAAGAAAATCGCGGTCCGCTTGCTTGCGGCTCTCGGCGGAAAAAATAATATTCGAGCCCTAGAACATTGCGCGACAAGACTTCGTGTTGTTGTAAAAGATGATGCACTTATCGATGTCGACCAAATCAAATCAACAGATAATGTAGCTGGTTACTTCTTCCAATCGGGCCAACACCAAATCATCCTTGGCACAGGCTTAGTTAACAAGGTCTTCGCCCTTATCCAGCAAGAACTAGATGGCGAACTTGAGAGCGCGAAAGGCGCTGCTTACGAAAACATGAGCCCATTCCAAAAGGCCCTGCGTTCTTTAGCAGACGTATTCATTCCTTTGATTCCCGTGCTGGTTGCGACCGGTCTGTTCATGGGGTTACGCGGATTCGCCCAACAGCTAGGCTTTGAGTTCTCTCCTGAGCTACTCACTATGACGCAAGTTGTAACTGATACGGTATTCATCTTCCTACCAGCGCTTGTCGTGTGGTCTGCCTTTAAACGCTTTGGTGGTACGCCTGTTATCGGCATGGTGCTGGGTCTAATGCTTATCGCACCGATGCTGCCAAACGCATGGGATGTGGCAAGCGGTAACGCAGAAATGCTGAGCATTGGTATGTTTAAGATTCAAGGCTTCCAAGGCACCATAATTCCAGCTCTAATTGTAGGTATCTTGGGCGCTAACCTAGAGCGTTGGATTAACTCATGGATGCCATCAGTGGTTTCGCTGATCTTTACTCCATTTTTGACGATCACTATTGGCATGCTAGCAGGTCTATTCATTATTGGTCCGGTATTCAACATTGTTGAACATGGCGTAATGGTTTCTACAGAATCAATTATTAACTTACCAATGGGCATCGGCGGTGCAATCTTTGGCGGTCTACAACAGGTTCTAACTGTAACGGGTCTTCACCACAGCTTAATGGTTGTAGAGCTTAACTTCCTATCGACTATCAAGATCAACCCATTAAATGCACTGATTACTGCATCAATGGCAGGTCAAGCAGGCGCAGCGATTGCCTACACCATGTCGATCAAAGATAAGAAACAAAAAGCGCTTAACTACTCTTCAATCGTACCGTGTTTCTTCGGCATCACTGAACCACTTCTGTTTGGTGTGACGCTAACTAATAGCCGTGTATTTGTATCAGGTATCATCGGCGGTGCCATTGCGGGTGCATTCGCAACCATCATGCACATCGCACCATCTGTTATGGGTGTCACTTTCATTCCAGCTATTCCTGCCTACTTAGGTAATGGTCTTGGTATGTACCTAGTGATGATTGTTATTGGTATGGGTAGCGCAGCAATGCTAACTAAATTACTAGTAAAACCAACACGCAACGAAGCAAAGATGACGGTTGCTTTAGATAAGTAAACTTCCCCTCGTGGCGGTGTACCTTAGGGTCACCGCCACGATTCGTTTTAAAACATTGAATAATTCAGTGTTAGCAACAAGTCCAACTACAGAGTGTATTAATAGCAATGACTTCAACAGAACTGTGTTCACAAAGCGAATCTTCAGTGTCGCACCAACCAAACACTGACCACTTGCGCCCACGGTTTCACCTAACTGCACCGTACGGACTGATTAATGACCCAAACGGCTTTATTGAATACGATGGACAGTATCATCTGTTTTTCCAATGGAACCCACACGCTTGTGAGCACGGGGCAAAATATTGGGGACACAGCACCAGTCAGGATCTAGTAAACTGGACACTGCAAGGTCAAGCATTAGTCCCAGACGAAAGCTACGATCGCCACGGCTGCTACTCAGGCAGCGCGTTCGTATTGGATGATCGACTTCATCTTTTCTATACCGGAAATGTAAAAACCGACGACGGTGTTCGTCTTACTACTCAATGTCTCGCCAAATCTATTGATAACCGCAACATTCATTTCGAGAAAATAGGCCCGGTTATCCCAAAACAACCTGAGGGATATACGGCGCACTTTCGCGACCCTAAAATTTGGCAACACGATGGCACTTGGTATTGCGTTCTTGGTGCTCAGACAAATGATGAACTTGGTCAGGTGCTTCTTTTTAGCTCAAAAGATGCTTCTAACTGGACGTTTCTCGGCCCAATTGCCGGCAACCAGATCAACGGACTTCACGACTTTGGTTATATGTTCGAATGCCCAGATCTGTTCCACCTAGATAACACTGATGTTTTGATAGGTTGCCCACAAGGAATTAAGCCCAACGGATTAAGCTTCCAAAATCGCCATAATAATGGCTATTTTGTAGGTAAGATGGATTACCTAAATACGTGCTATACACACGGCGACTTTGAGCCACTTGATCATGGGTTTGAGTTTTATGCTCCGCAAACCACCGAGTCCAATGATGGACGCCGCCTGATGAGTGCTTGGGTTGGTATTCCTGAGGAAGATGAACAACCTAGCGTCACCAATGACTGGATTCACGCTTTATCCTTAGTGCGAGAGCTTTCCGTCGTTGATGGGAAGGTGTATCAACAACCCGCTCGCGAGCATGAATCTTTGCGCGGTGCGATGTCTTCGTTTGAAGAGGTGCAACTTACCAATCAGAATCACTTATCTCTGGACAGCAACCACTGTTTTGAATTGAATCTTGATATCGAGCATATTACTGATGATGTCACGATCAAGTTAGCTGATGAAGGTGACCGTTGGCTGGCATTAAACTATCAAGCAGAGACTGGCGTAGTCACTTTAGATCGTTCAAACTCCGACTATTTACCGGGGAAACGACAGTGCAAAGTAGACAGTGAGCAATCCCTCAATCTGCAGATTTTCTTTGATCAGTCTATTGTTGAAGTCTTCATCAATCATGGTGAAGCCGTGTTTACATCACGCGTTTTCCCGCAAGCCGAACAGTCAAAAATCACACTTGAAACTGGAAAGTCATGTATAATCAAGCGCTTTATTAAATACGACTACTGACCAAAGGAATAACGGGAAATGGCGACAATTAAAGAAATAGCCAAGTTAGCAGAAACTTCAATTTCAAGTGTTTCCCGTGTCTTGAACAGTTCTGGTTATGTCAGTGAGCCCGTTCGAAAGCGCATTCAAAAAGTGCTTGATGAAACGGGCTATCGCCCCAACGCCTTGGCCAAAGCACTGCATTCAAAACGCAGTCAGACTATCGGGGTTATTCTTCCAAAAATAAACGCCACTTCCTCTGGTGACAACATCGCTGGCATTGATCAATACTTTGCCAATAACGGCTACAGTATCATCTTAGGTAACACCAACCACAGCATAAAAAGCGAGCTAGAATTTCTCGATTTATTTGCAGAAAAGCAAGTCGATGGCATCATCCTAATCGCGACTACGATTACGAGTGAGCACAAAGAAAAAATCAGAAAGGTAGGCAAACCCGTTGTTGTTATGGGGCAATCCACTACCGATGGAACACCTTGTGTGCTGTTCGACGAAGTGACGGCGGTGGAAGAGATCATTGACTATCTTGTAGCGTCGCAACATCGTAATATTGCGCTTATCGGTGTATCTGAAAGTGACGTATCTGTGGGTGTGAAACGAAAGCAAGGTTACTTAAACAGTTTAGAAAAGCATGGATTACCCATTTCTGCCGATATGATGGTCAATGGTGAGTTCTCTGTAGAAAGTGGTTATACCGCCTGTCAGGAACTTTATGAAGAGCGAATGCAGCGCCCAGACGCTATTTTCGCTGCCAACGATAAAATGGCTATTGGTGCGATTACCTACTTACTTGAACATGGCTTTAAGGTCCCAGAGGATGTCAGCGTGTGTGGCGTTGGTGGTGGTAATATGTCTCGTTATTACAACCCTAAGATTACCTCGCTGGTTTATGACTTTGAGGAGTCAGGTAAAACCAGTGCACATTTACTGCATATGCTGATTGAAAAGCCCGATCTGGATTTGACCGACCACGTAAGCTTTATTCCCTACCATCTCGAAGTAAGAGACAGTACTGCGCCTAAACTAAGTTAAAGCGCAGCCATATTTGATTGTCGTTTAACGAGTGATCATTTGACGAGCTATCGGAAGCTATTCGAAAAACTCTATTACTAACTGGTTGTTCTTAATCACAACTTCTGGATTAGAGGATTTCAGTAGCGCCTCTTTAACCGTATTGCTATCGAGTTTGTAAACAGGATAGGTAGATACAGCGGCACCAATCATACTTACTGCGGGCTTTATCAGCTTCTTGATTTCTGGTGTTAGAAGCTGCCCTTCTTGGTCAATTTTTTCTAGACGGAGTGATTGTAGAAAAATCTCACCACTTTCTTGTTCATATCTAGGTATGGCACTGAATTCTATATCCAAATCAAGGTTAATATCTTGTTCATCCAACAACTGTAGTTGAGCCTTGGTGTTGGCAAATACCGCTACACGATCAGCGTCAGAGCGTCCAATTTTGACCTGAAGATCATCGACTGAAAGCTTGGCATACATGACGTTTTCAACACCAATAGATTGGTTGAGTTGTAGGTTGTCATTGAGATAATTCGTCATTTCTTGTTCAGTGATGCTGTAACTCACACAACCTGACAATAACAGCACTGATGAAGCCCAGAGGAGTTTGGCGAATCTGTTTTTCATAACGGGTAGCACTCTCAGAATATCGGAATAAGAGAAAAATAAAGCAGACCTTTGAGTCTGCTTTATCTTATTAAAAGGTAGGGTGTTTTTGTGTCACAGGCAAGTGTTAACTTAGTCAGAATAACTTAGCTAATCGACCACCGTGACAATGAGCATTTAAAGTCATCGTAACCAAACTCATTAAGCTTTTCGATCTGACCGCTTGAGCGCTCACAGTAGATTGACGGCATCTTCAGACCATTAAACCAATTGAGTTTCACCATGGTATAGCCAGCACTATCCATAATATGCAGTCGTTGCCCCACCTCTAACGGCTCATCAAACTTGGCCTCACAGAATTGGTCACCAGCCAAACATGAACATGAGCCAATGACGTATTCATGATCACCTTCTGAATTGGCTTCTAAAATCGAAGCAGGTTCATCGTATATGAGCGTGTCCAGACGATGCGCTTCCGTCGCAGAATTTACAATCGCCGTCTTTTTCTCATTTTCTACAATGTCCACAACGGTAACAACAAGGTCAGTCGTTTTAGTTATGATCGCTTCACCTGGCTCTAGGTAGAGCTGCACACCATGCTTTTTCGAGAACGCACTCAATGCAGCACCAAGTTTATCGATATCATAACCAGGCCACGTAAAGAACACGCCGCCCCCCATACTAACCCAATCGAGCTTATCTAGATGAGCACCAAATCGCTCTGAAATAGCATCAAGTAAACCGATAAATACATCCACATCTTTATTTTCACAGTTCATGTGAAACATAACACCATCGATAGAATCGAAGATCGTTGGGTCGATATGATCGGCTTGCACCCCAAGGCGAGAGTACGGTCTAGCAGGGTTGGCCAAGTCCTGTCCCGCATAGCTCACCCCCGGATTAAGACGTAAACCAATGGACACTTTGCCTTCAACGATATGACGATAAGCGGCTAATTGAGACTGCGAGTTGAAGATCATCTTGTCACAAATATCAGCCACTTCGCGTACGTCGTCTTCGGTATAACCAACACTGTATGCGTGCGTTTCACCACCAAACGTCTCGTAACCAAGTTTTACCTCAAATGGACCACTGCTGGTTGAGCCATCTAAGTATGGTTTAATAATGTCAAACACACCCCAAGTTGAGAAACACTTAAGCGCCAGCACTAGCTTTACGCCAGAGACCTCTTTGAGGTGTTTTGCTTTCTCTAGGTTCTCAATCAGTTTGCCTTCATTAATCATGAAGTATGGAGTTTTGAGTTCGTTTTTAATCATTTTGTAGACCTAAGTTTAAAGACCCTAGATAGCTACCTAGGGTCTGTCACTTTATTTAAGAATCTTGATATCCGGAGCACCGACTTCCAGCTCTTGAACATGCCAATCTAAACCGATTTCAGGCATGGTTTCTAGGAACGGATCAGGGTCTAATTGCTCCATATTGAACACTCCAGCGTCTGCCCATTGACCACGGAAGTATTGCAGTGCCGCCGTGATGGCTGGGACACCCGTTGTATAAGAAATGGCTTGATGCTCTACATCTTCGTACGCCACTTCATGGTCTGCATTATTGTAGATAAATACAGAACGTTCTTTACCGTCTTTCTTACCTTGAACCCAAGTCCCGATACAAGTTTTACCTGTGTAACCTGGTGCCAAAGAAGTTGGGTCTGGAAGCAGTGCTTTTAACACATGTAGTGGCTGAACCACAGTGCCATCATGTAGAGTTAGAGGGTCAGGGCTAAGTAGACCAATATCACGCATGCAATTGAAATAGTTCAAGTATTTATCGCCAAAGCCCATCCAGAACTCGATGCGCTTTGCAGGAATGAACTCTTGCATAGAACGAACTTCATCATGTGCCATTGAGTAAACTTTGTGTTTGCCGACTAATGGGAAATCGAACTCAAGCATACGAGTGTGGCATTCAACTTGTTTCCATTCACCGTTTTCCCAATAGAAAGAGTCACCTTGAATTTCTAACATGTTGGTTTCTGGATCAAAGTTAGTGGCAAACTTTTTACCGTGGTCGCCAGCATTGACATCCATAACATCGATGGTGTCGATTTCATCGAATAAATGCTTCACTGCGTAAGCTGCAAATACGCTTACAACACCAGGATCAAAACCTGCGCCTAAAATACCCGTGATACCTGCCTCTTTGAATTTGTCACGGAAACCCCATTGCCAATCATAAGCTTGAGGAACTTGCTGACCTTCCGAGCATAGATCGACAGCGACAGAAGTATCTAAATAAGAGACTTTCGCTTGCAGACACGCTTCCATGATGGTGATGTTTACCCAAGGAGGACCCGCGTTAATCACTAGGTCTGGCTTCACTTCATTGATCAGGGCAACCAGCGCTTCAACATCGTCCGCATCAACGGCACGAGCGTCTAGCTTTTTAGTCGTGTCTTTTAAGTTGTTTTTGCCTTTAATGGATTCAATGATTTTTTCACACTTCGCGACGGTGCGTGACGCAATCGTAATATCACCTAATACATCGTTATTCTGAGCCGCCTTGTGAGCGACTACCCAACCAACACCACCAGCGCCAATCTGTAAAACTGCCATTTTCTTTCCTTATTCTGTTTATCGGTTAGTACGAGTTAGCTAGCTCAAGTGCTAACTGATCAATGTTATTCAGTAGGCTCTCAAAATCTGAGAGCGTTAAGCATGGGTTTAGAATCGTGAACTTCAGTGCTGACTGACCGTTCACTACCGTTTCCCCTAACACCGCAACGCCACGTGTTAGTGCTTGTAAACGGATCGCTTTATTCAGCTCATTCAAATCGTTGACGTCATGATTAATAACGCGCAATAAGACCGTTGATAATGATGGCTGTGCCAATAGCTCAAATCGTTCATGCGCTTGAACAAGTTTGGCCACCTCTTGCGTTTGTTCCATCAGATGGTCATACATATCACCTAGTGCCTGTGGACCAACGTTTTGCATCGTCATGAAGACTTTTAGAGCATCGAAACGCTTGGTTGTAGCAATGGATTTATCGACCAAGTTTGGCAGCTCATCGTGCTCTCGATTGAGGTAATCCGCATGATGAAGCAGGTACTTAAAGTTGCTGCGATCTTTTACCAGCAACGAGCCACAACTGATGGTTTGATAGAACAATTTATGGAAATCGACGCTGACAGAGTCCGCTTTTTCAATACCATTAAGCTTGTTTTTGTGACTGCTTAGAATAAGGGCGCCACCGTAAGCACCATCAACGTGGAACCAAAGCTGGTTTTCGGCAGCAATGGTGGCGAGAGAGTTTAGATCATCAATAGCGCCGTGATCTGTCGTCCCTGCTGTTCCGACTAAAGCAAAAGGTATCAAGCCTTCAGCTCTCATCGCTTGTAAGTCAGTGATAAGTGCATCCGTTTTGATGGTACCGTTGTCGTGGGTTGCAACGCAGTGCACGGCTTTTTCACCCAAGCCTAACAACGAGGCTGACTTTTGAACCGTAAAATGCGACTTATCGGAACAGACAATACGAAGTCTATCGGCATAACTCGGAAGACCTTGCTTTTGGATAGAATGACCATCCGTCACATCCGCAATTCGGTCACGTGCCAACAGAAGACCCATTAAATTACTCTGTGTGCCACCACTGGTGAAAATACCATCTGCTGACGCACCAAGCTCATAGCGCTCGCAAAGCCAATCCAGTACTTTCTGCTCAACATAAGTTGCCGCCGATGCTTGGTCCCAAGAATCCATAGATTGATTCAACGCCGCGATCATCGCCTCTGCAGCTACAGCTGGCATTAAAGGTGGTGTATGCAAATGTGCAATACAATTAGGGTGTTGAGTGAATATTGAATGCTCTGCAACCAAACTTGCTGTCTCATCAACAACACGTTGTAGATCATGATGACGACCGTCAAGATTGACATTGTTAATGGCCGATTCAAGCACTTTTGGATCTAACCCCGAATACGGTTTAGAGACACCCTCAAACACTTCTTTCATCGCTTGAGTAGTGTGATTCATTACCTGAGAAAATTCGGTCGCACCTTGCACACCCGTATGGATGAAGTACTTTTTCCACGACTTTGCTTTGTTAACTTGCTGTGACTTTTGCCCGCCACCAGCTACAACGATAGCCTCTTCAATGGTGCGTAATGCAAAATCGATCTGCTCGAAACTGATGATTAGTGGTGGAAGAAAGCGAATAACGGCACCATCACGCCCACCTTTTTCAACCATCAAACCGCGTTCTAGCGCGGCGCGCTGTATGCCTAGGGTAAGCTGACCATCGGCAACAGGTTCACCAAACTTGTTGTGTTCACCCGTTGGCTTGACAATCTCGACGCCCAGCATCAGTCCTTTACCGCGAACCTCAGCAATACAGTTTACACGTTGCTTTATTCTGTTGAGGCCAAGACGTAAGTACTCTCCAGCGACTCTGGCATGCTCAACAAGATTGTCGCGCTCGATGATCTCAAGTGCTTTCTCGCCCGAAACCATGGCCAGTTGATTACCGCGGAATGTGCCCGTGTGTTCACCTGCGTTCCACGTATCCACTTTTTTGTTAAATACCAGTAGTGACATCGGCAAGCCGCCGCCAATCGCTTTGGATAAACAGAGAATATCTGGGCTAATCCCCGCTTCTTCAAATGCAAAACGGTAGCCTGTTTTGCCTACGCCGCACTGGATTTCATCCAAAATGAGCAAGATCTCATGCTCATCACAAAGTCGGCGTAATTCTTTCAGCCAAAACGCCGGAGCAGGAATAACGCCCCCTTCTCCTTGAACTGGCTCAACAATAATGGCAGCTGGTTTCATGATACCGGCTTCATCATCGTTCAATAGTCGTTCGATATAACGAATACTCTGTTTTGCGCCCGCATCGCCACCAAGACCAAACGGACAACGAAGATTATAAGGAAATGGCATGAAGTGAACATCGGACATCAGCCCAGTACGACGCGCTTTGGTGCCAAGGTTACCCATCATTCCCATGGTGCCATTCGTCATACCATGATATGCACCGCGGAAAGCAAACATAGTATTTCTACCCGTAGTTTGCTTCGCCAATTTGATAGCGGCTTCAACAGCGTCGGCACCCGAAGGGCCACAAAACTGAATCACCGATTGGTCAGCGAATTCTTGCGGTAGAAACGCTTTCACTCGTTTGATAAAACGATCTTTCGCTTCTGTCGTAATATCAAGAGTTTGGTACGGTAAACCTGAATCAAGCTGCTGTTTGAGAGCTTGATTGATTTCAGGATGGTTGTAACCCATCGCAAGCGTGCCTGCTCCAGCAAGACAATCAAGAAAGATTTGCCCACGAGTGTCTTCCACCAAAGCACCAAACGCACGCTTGATGGCGATAGGCAGACGACGTGGATAGGAACGAACTTCTGATTCGTGCTCCGCTTGATCAAGTAGAACCTGATCAGGTGTCAGGTCATAGGTGCCTTCAACGTGTGGAACGTGTACCGAAATTGAAGACGCGAATTCTTTGGAATCAAATTCGAATGCTGTACTCATTTTTGTAACCTAGATTAGGCGTGCGAAATCACTCGCTACGCGCATAGCAAAACAAGTCCCACCGTATTTCAGATGTGACAAAGGCCTAAATGAACTGCTTCATTTAGAAAGGTATTAGCGTTTTGAAATCAAGGCTCTGTGATACTACGGTTTAAGCACAATACACAGTTTGGAAGTACAAAGCTGATTTTTGAGTGTGAGTTAATCTGTTTCAATGTTGGGTTTCCCATTAACATGCCCTTCTAGGCATCAGTATCCCGTCTACTGGTTATTGGCATAACCAGTACCTACCCTACGTTGTGTCACAATCAGCTTGAATGGTCACAACGCGTCTCCCCCAGATTCATTCCGAGATTGCGCGGGAAAGTAACATAGAAATCATTATCATCGCAACCGTTTTCTCCAGTTACGTTTTGTCTAACTTATGGAAACAACTACCAAAAATATGAAATTGGTTAGATAAAAAAACCGCCTCGTGGGAGGCGGCGTTATTTTATTTTGCTACTTATCCTTTTGATCGCTTAGGCGTTTGGTGGTCGCCTGGCCTATGGTATCTACGTCAACACCATTTTGTTCCAAGAATCTTTCAAACATCGGTAACAGTGGGCCTAAAGTGTCAGCAATTGTATCGCGCACGGTATCAACAACAACTTGAGTGCCACGCTCAATCTCTATATTAACGTCATCACCCACCAGTTTGCCTTCAAAGGTCGTCATACGGCGAGTTTCTGGAATCAGCCACACATCAAACCACCCTTCTTGCTTATCTACTTCTGAAACCGTCAAGCTTGCCCCGTTGATAGCGATATAGCCTTTAGGGAACACGTATGGTTTCCACTCTTTTGGCAACTGAAATTGTATACGGTAGTTATCTTCTTGTTGATGAATAGCAACCAATGGCGTTTTGAAGTCCACGTGTCCTGAAAGCGGATGACCACCAATCTCTGCGCCATCTTTTGCCGCACGCTCCACATTGATTCTCTGGCCTTCTTCAAATGCACTCAATGTGGTGATGTTCAGGCTCTGAAGCATGACGTCAAAAGAGAGACGCGTTTCACTTTGAATTGCGGTAACCGTTAAACATACCCCATCCACAGCGATACTGGCTCCAATTTCAACATCGACGCAAAACCCAGATTCAAAATCGATTTCAAAGGTACGAATGCCGTTAAGATCAGTAATTTTGTCGATTGTCGCGACAGATTGGATAATTCCCGTAAACATAGATGCCTCATTTCACTAGTGAAGTGCCTTTAGTACAGACATCATTACAAAAAGAATCAAGAAGATAAAGAGAGTAGAAAGGAAAAACGAAAAAGCCCAGCATAGTTGCTGGGCTTTCTTGTTTGGAGCGACACACGAGGTTCGAACTCGTGACCTCAACCTTGGCAAGGTTGCGCTCTACCAACTGAGCTAGTGTCGCATTTGTCTTTTAAGACTAATTTGAGATGGTGCCCCGGGCCGGACTTGAACCGGCACAGCGCGAACGCCGAGGGATTTTAAATCCCTTGTGTCTACCAATTCCACCACCAGGGCACACAAAATTCATTGTGATGGAGACACCATCTAGATACCGCTTTCGCCATATCTTTAAAACTTGGAGCGACACACGAGGTTCGAACTCGTGACCTCAACCTTGGCAAGGTTGCGCTCTACCAACTGAGCTAGTGTCGCATATTCTCTAAGAGAGAATGGAGGCGCCTCCCGGAGTCGAACCGAGGTCCACGGATTTGCAATCCGCTGCATAGCCACTCTGCCAAGGCGCCGTCTTGTCACTCTGGACTCTAACTTAATCGCTTTGCTTTAAGCAGTTCCTCTTGAGTACGGGAGGCATTTTACGCAATCAGAGAAATGAGTCAACACGTTTTTTTATATTTTGAATCGTTTGTCTAAGAAACATCCAAAAAGCGCTAATTTGCTCAATTTTCTAGCAAAAACATGCACATTTAGCACTAGAAAACTTGTTTTGCTTTGTTGTTGTATTTATATCTACAAAACCTAAGAACTCTGATATCACTTACCGAAGTGCCTCTCTTCGAGTATTAAAGCATTCAATAGTGACAAAAAAGGCGAGCTCATCGCTCGCCTTCTATTATTCATTATCTCTAATCATCTGCATTCAATAAATCATCTTTAGCAGCAGCTAGATATTGGAACATTGACCAGTAGGTTAATACCGTTGCAACATAAAGTGCACCGAAGCCTAGCCATACCATCCAATCGTCATAGCGCCAGATAAGTACCCATAGAGCAAACATCTGTGTCAGCGTCTTAACTTTGCCTACCCATGAAACAGCAACACTGGCGCGCTTGCCGATTTCAGCCATCCACTCTCTCAAAGCAGAAATGATAATCTCACGTGCAATCATGGTAACAGCAGGAATAGTTACCCAAATGCTGTGGTAGTGTTCAGTAATTAGAATCAACGCAGTAGCAACTAACACTTTGTCAGCGACAGGGTCGATGAAAGCGCCAAATCGAGAGGTTTGACCCAGCTTCCTTGCTAACATCCCATCTAACCAGTCGGTAAAACCGGCCACCCAAAACACCATTGCGGCAGCAAACGGCGCCCAGCTGTATGGGAGATAAAAAACTACAATGAATACGGGGATGAGAAATAATCTCAACAAAGACAGAATGTTAGGTATGTTTAAACGCATATTATTATCGGCTCTTTTCTACTGCGCCTTTATGTTGCGGGATTTTCTCTAGTGTTTCAATGCTTGATAGATGTTTTCTGCCAAAGATTTGCTAATTCCGGGTACTTTGGCGATTTCTTCTACACTGGCTCGCTTAAGTTCTTGCAAACCACCCATGTACTTCAGCAAGGCTTGACGACGCTTAGGACCGATTCCTTCAATCCCTTCTAACGGACTGGTACGTCTTGTTTTAGCACGTTTGGCTCGATGGCCTGCTATCGCATGATCATGACTCTCGTCTCGAATATGCTGAATTAGATGAAGTGCTGGAGCGTCACTTGGTAAGTTAAACTCACGCCCCTCAGGGGTAATTAAAGTTTCTAGTCCCGGTTTACGAGTCACCCCTTTAGCGATACCAATTAGTAATGGATGCTTAGGCCACTCTCCCCAATACTGAGAAACGATTTCAACCGCACGGTTGAGTTGCCCTTTACCACCATCAATAAAAATAACATCAGGAATTTTATCTACGTCGATTTGCTTAGAGTAGCGACGTTCAAGCACCTGTCCCATAGCAGCGTAATCGTCACCGCCAGTAATACCAGTAATGTTGTAGCGACGATACTCTTGCTTTAACGGCCCTTCTTGATTAAACACCACGCAAGATGCAATCGTACTTTCACCCATCGTATGACTGATATCGAAGCATTCCATGCGAGTTATGCTCTCCAACTCAAGTTCTTCTTGAAGGGCTTTGAAGCGCTGGTTGATTGTCATCTTATGATTGATTTTGGTGGTAATTGCCGTTAATGCGTTGGTGTTTGATAGTTTAAGGTAACGACCACGGGATCCCGTCGGGTTGACGTGGAAAATAACTTTCCTTCCAGCAATTTCAGACAGCGCTTCACCTAACGTACTGATATCCTCCACAAGGTCATCATTGAGGATGATTCGCGTAGGGATGGTTCTAGATTCTGTTTGATTCAGATAGTATTGGCTTAAGAAACTATAAAACACTTCTTTTCGGTCGGTGTTACTTGGGATTTTAGGGAAATGACTGCGGCTACCGAGTACTTTGCCTTGGCGAATCATTAGAATATGGACACAAGCGACACCTTTCTCTTGAGCAAAACCAAGCACATCCATGTCATCATCGCTGTCTTCGGAGACGAACTGCTGCTCTTGAACCCGTCTAATCGCTTGTATCTGGTCACGATATTTAGCCGCATCTTCGAATTTTAGATTACGGCTTGCCTCATCCATTTTCTCCACCAGCATTTGCAATACGTTACTGTCTTTGCCTTGCAGGAAGAGACGTAGCAATCCCACCAATTCTGCATATTCTTCATCGGAGATAATGCTGCTGACACACGGGCCAGCACAACGGCCGATTTGATACATTAGGCATGGACGGCTACGGTTAGCATAGACCGAGTCTTCACACTGACGAACCGGAAAGATCTTTTGAAGAAGGTGAAGAGTTTGCCTAACAGCGCCAGAGTCAGGGTAAGGACCGAAATACTCCCCTTTCTTACGACGTGCCCCTCGATGCATCGAGAGCCGTGGATGTTTGTGTCCAGATAAGAAAATATAGGGATAAGACTTATCGTCTCTCAGCAGTACATTATATTTGGGCAAGTACTGCTTAATATAATTGTGCTCAAGGATCAGTGCTTCGGTTTCTGTATGAGTAACAGTTACATCGATTTTCGCAATATTGCTGACTAAGGCACGTGTCTTTTCGCTATCGACTCGTTTGCGAAAATAGCTAGTAAGGCGTTTTTTGAGGTCTTTGGCTTTACCGACATAAATAACGACCGACTCGGCGTCGTACATTCGGTAGACGCCGGGTTGGTTTGTTACAGTCTTTAGAAATGATGTTGAATCAAAAATGTGTTCCGACACTACAATGTCTCAGTATCTAACATTCCATGTCGAATAGCTAAATGAGTCAGTTCAACATCACCATTGATATCCAGCTTACTAAAAAGTCTGTATCGGTAGCTATTAACTGTTTTCGGGCTCAAGCTCAGTTGCTCTGAAATATCTGTTACCTTCTGTCCTTTGGTGATCATCATCATGATTTGAAGTTCACGTTCAGAAAGGTCTTTAAACGGGTTTTCAGACGCTGATGAAAATTGGCTAAGTGCCATTTGCTGAGCAATTTCAGGAGAAATGTATCTCTGACCACTATTGACGAGTCGAATAGCGTTGACCATTTCATCAGGCGCTGCACCTTTGGTTAGGTACCCGGCGGCACCCGCTTGCATTACTTTCGTCGGAAACGGATTTTCCGTATGTACAGTTAACACGATGATCTTAATGTCTGGATTGTGGCGTAGAATTTTCTTTGTTGCTTCTAAACCGCCAATACCAGGCATATTCATGTCCATTAAAATGACGTCAACATGGTTGCTACGACACCATTTTACGGCTTCTTCACCACTGTCAGCTTCTCCTGCTACATTCATTCCACGGACGTCTTCGATAATACGTCGTATCCCTGTGCGAACCAGTTCGTGATCATCTACAAGGAAAACATTAATCAAACTTGTATCTCCACACTTGTCTATTGGCTCTGCGACCACTTGAGGTTAGTGGATAGCAGCATGGCTAGCTATCTTACCTCATTTGAAACTAAATTGCTCTCGTACAAATCGTGCACAAGCGCAAACTTTGGCAAACACATTACGATGAAGATGAAGCGTCGTCAATCATAAAAACTTTAAAATCATTAGGTTACAAATTAGTCACTCATCCTAGTGCTTAAACGTAACTCCTCGTTTTACTACGATTATTTCCCAATGTTCACCTATGAAACCCAGTACACATCATATGCCAAAAAATCACAAAAACTCGATATAAATCACTATTCTAATTTATACTGTTCGTTACTAAAGTTTAGCGCATATTCATAGATTTTCGCGGTTGGTAAGCCTTTGTTACACTACTTCCTTACATGTGATTATCAACCAATGATATTTTGCTTAAAATTTACGCAAAGCCATTATGCCGGTAGGAAAAAACTGAGTTGGACATCCATAAAGGGTTTCTATTAACCCGACAATCAAGAGACACGCGTCAAGGACCACAGATTGAGTTGTGGATTTCCACTGTGAATGGGCCCGTCCAAATTCTAATTGAGGGTCAGAAACCAGTTTTCTTCGTGCCACGACATTTTGCAGAGCTGGTCGATGACTTAGCATCTGATGCTCGACTTCCTATTGCCCTCAAGCCTGTAGAACTAAAAAGTTTTGAGGGTGAAGACCTCTTCGCGGTCTACAGCCAATCAATTTCCGGTGCGCGCAAGCTTCACGAACTCTTGTTGAATAATGACATTCTGGTTCTTGAAGCAGATATTAAGTTAGCAGATCGCTTTCTAATGGAGCGTTTTATCCAAGGCAGTTTAGCGGTCACTGGTAACTGTGAAGTGATCAATGCCAACACTTGCAACCAGTACATTCGAATCACTAATGCCAAGTGCAAAGCCTACGACTACACGCCTGAATTAAAAGTAGTTTCTCTGGATATAGAGTGCTCTGAGAAAGGCCAGTTGTATTCCATTGGCCTTGATAGCGCGAGGGATAGTCGCGTTATTATGGTAGGTGAAGCGCAGGCGTGCGCGACCCAAGTTCAATGGGTCAACGATGAAAAAGCCTTACTTGTAGCGTTAAATGACTGGTTTAAAACGTTCGACCCCGATGTCATCGTAGGGTGGAGTGTCATTGATTTTGATTTTAAGTTACTTAATAAACGAGCAGAATTGAACCATGTGAAGCTCAGTTTGGGTCGAGGCGATCAGAATATATACTTTCGTACCTTACCTTCTAGTCAGCAAAGCTTTATCACTATTCCGGGACGTGTGGTGTTAGACGGTATTGATACCTTAAAAACCGCCACTTACGGTTTCCGCTCTTGGTCTCTAGAGTCGGTTTCTCAAGAACTGTTAGGCGAAGGAAAAGCGATTCATAACGTGCATGACCGAATGGCAGAAATTAACACCATGTTCCGCCAAGACAAGCCATCACTCGCTAAGTATAACCTGCAAGACTGTGTGTTGGTTAACCGCATCTTTGCACACACCCACTTGCTAGAATTCGCCATTGAACGTACCAAATTAACAGGCGTTGAGCTTGACCGAGTAGGCGGGTCGGTAGCAGCTTTCACTAATCTTTATCTCCCTCGTCTACATCGCTCTCATTACGCGGCACCTAATTTGCACCCTGAGAACTGGGTAGCAAGTCCAGGCGGTTACGTCATGGACTCCATCCCAGGGTTGTATGATTCAGTACTTGTGCTCGATTTTAAAAGCCTTTATCCATCCATTATTCGCTCCTTCTTGATCGATCCTATGGGACTGATTGAAGGCTTGAAATTGGAAATTGGTAAAAATGACGACCAAGCTGTAGCAGGATTTAGAGGAGGTCAATTCCATCGGACGCAGCATTTTCTTCCAAATTTAATCGAAGAATTATGGAAAGCGCGCGATGTCGCAAAAGCCAACAATGAAAAAGCATTTTCTCAAGCCATCAAGATCATTATGAACTCGTTTTATGGTGTTTTGGGCTCATCAGGCTGTCGATTTTTCGATACTCGTCTAGCCTCCTCAATTACCATGCGTGGCCATGAGATAATGAAAACATCGAAACGCTTGATTGAAGAAAAAGGATATCAAGTTATTTATGGTGACACCGATTCAACCTTTGTCTCATTGAATGGTAAGTTCGATGCTCAAAGTGCGGATAATATTGGTAACCAACTTATCGACTATCTGAATACGTGGTGGGCCGATCATCTCAAGAACGAGTACAACTTAACGTCCATTTTGGAATTGGAGTATGAAACCCACTATCAGAAGTTTCTAATGCCAACAATAAGAGGTTCCGAAACCGGATCTAAAAAGCGTTATGCAGGGTTAATTGGAGATGGTGACAAGGAACGACTGATCTTCAAAGGATTGGAAAGTGCCAGAACCGACTGGACTGCACTGGCGCAACAGTTTCAGCAAAAACTCTATATGATGGTGTTCAAAAACCAAGATCCATCTGACTATGTCCGTTCATTTGTGGAAAGCACTTCACGAGGTGAGTTTGATGACCAATTAGTCTATCAAAAGCGCCTGCGCAGAAAGCTGCATGAGTATCAAAAGAATATTCCCCCTCAAGTACGAGCGGCTCGCATGGCAGACGACATCAACCAACAATTGGGACGACCATTGCAATACCAAAACAAGGGAAGAATAGAGTATGTCATTACTTTAAATGGACCCGAGCCGGTTGAGTATCAGCGTTCACCCATTGATTATCAACACTACATTGATAAGCAACTGCGGCCGATTGCTGAGGCTATATTACCTTTTATTGGTCAAAGCTTTGATGATTTGAGTGCGCCTCAAATGGGGCTCTTCTAATAGTAAAGTTAGCCAATTTTGAATTCTGTTTTCTTGTACTCATTAGCAATCCATGTGCCAAATTCATCCAAGATACCCACCACTGAACGTTTGGGAATGACTCGATTACCTAACAAGATCCCAAGACGTTCAACAGTTTGCTGGCGCTCCGGAAAATAGTTTAAGAATTGCAAACCACACTCCTTGGGTTCATCTATCCACTTCTTGTGTTTATGTAGAACAAGTCCATAAGCAGCACGTAAGAGTTTCTTCGCCATCTGGCGCTGCGCCATTAGCATTTGGTCTTTTGTTGTTGCTTGCGCAATTTCGCTACGCAGATTGATAGAGCTCTCTGCAATATCCATATTCCACTGCTTAGAAATTTCCCAGCTAGGAATATACTCGCCAAAACACTCGGCCAAATTTTCACCATACACATTAATACAGCACTGCTTAAGTAAGAAACCCCACGTAAACAATGCATCAAGTGATACCACTTGCTTTACGAGCGCAGTACGTATCGAGATACCTCGCACAAAGGGAAACTCTTTTTGAAAGCGCCAATTAATACTGTTGAAAAGAGACGTTCGACTGTCACTGAATGATTGATGAGTAACCACAACAACATCCAGATTGGATATGCTAGGGATGGCTCGCCCCTGCGCCACGGAACCATAGATATAAACGCTGTGGAGATTGTCTTTAAGCCCAGCTTTCAAACAAGCTAATAGGTCCTGGACGACATCAACATATTGAGGTTGAGCTACCAGCGATGAAAGTGAATTCGGAGTATGCACGATATCGATTTAGAGTACTGCGGATAGAACTATTCTACGTTTCGAAATGTCGAGATTCAATGCTCAAATGAATCATAGCCAGCATCACATGTTTCTTGAGCAAAGCCCGACTTCGGACGTATAATTGTCTGTCTAAACAAAAAACGAAGGAAATATTCCCATGCCTAAGGCAAGTGAGCTAAAAAAAGGTTTTGCGATTGAGTCAAATGGCAAAACGTTGCTAATCAAAGATATCGAAGTAACGACTCCAGGCGGTCGTGGCGGTGCAAAGATCTATAAATTGCGTTGTACTGATTTGGCAACAGGCTCAAGAGTTGATGAGCGTTTCAAGTCTGATGATACTCTAGAAACCGTTGAAATGAACAAGCGTAACGTGACATTCTCTTACGTTGATGGTGATGAGTATATCTTTATGGATAACGAAGATTACAGCCAGTTCACGTTCAAACATAACGAAATTGAAGACGATCTACTGTTCATCAATGAAGACACTCAAGGTGTACAAGTTATTCTAGTAAACGGCAGTGCTGTGGGTCTTGAACTCCCTTCATCTGTCGAGCTCGTTATCGAAGAAACTGACCCGTCAATCAAGGGCGCATCAGCATCTGCTCGTACAAAACCAGCTCGTCTGTCAACAGGTCTAACCGTACAAGTACCTGAGTACATCGCAACAGGTGACCGTGTAGTGATCAACACTGCAGAACGTAAATACATGAACAGAGCATAAGTTATGTCAGAACTGATTTCATACGATGACGTTATCGAAGCGGCCTACGACATCTTCCTAGAGATGGCCCCTGATAATCTTGAACCTGCAGATGTCATTCTTTTCACCGCACAGTTCGACGACCGTGGGGCTGCTGAGGTTGTAGAAACAGGTTTGGATTGGGCTGAACAGGTAGGATTCGACGTTGATGAAACCTACGCAGAAGTGCGTATTGGGTTGGTAAACGAAGAAGACGATGTTCTTGATGATGTGTTCGCGCGCTTATTGGTAAGCCGTGATCCAGAGAATAAGTTCTGTCATATCCTTTGGAAGCGCGATTAATCGTTGGTTTCCATCCATTAAAAAAGCTCAGCAAACGCTGAGCTTTTTGTTTTACGCTAAGTATTGAGTACTGACATAAATCACTACCAAACATAGGTCATAGAAATACCGGCACCCTGAGATGAAGCCCACGGCAACAGTTGAACATTTGGGTCCAACTTGTCGGTAAACATCCAGCCAGTAAAGACACCGATAGCCGCACCCGCAGCAACATCGCGCCAATAGTGTTTGTCCGCTTGTACACGGCCAACGCCTACTAAAGTTGCGACTCCATATGCGGGTAAGCCGACCTGCCACCCATGCCTTATGTGTAAGGTAGTTGCAGAAGCAAATGCATTTGCCGTATGGTTTGATGGAAAGCTTTTGTTATCGCTACCGTCCGGTCTCGGTGCATCGATCGTATGTTTTCCTACCAAACCGATAGCCGAGGCAGAGCCAATACTCAAACCTGCCTGCCAAACACCTTCCCAATCTTCTTGGTAGGCTGGTAACCCCGCCGCTAAACCAACCAATCCATAGGCGCCAATATCGCTGAATAAATCCCAGTTATCCTTATTAGAGGCAGACGCCAGCGAGCTAATAAGTACGCCCAAGATTAATAGAAAGAAACGTTGCATGACAGAAACTTACCGTAAGAAAACTGGCAAAGAGTCTACCTGAACTTCAGGAAAATGAATACGTCATGCAATGTCTATTTACTATTTCAATACTCAGTTGCTTTCTGGAAAGCTTATTTTCTGGAAAGCTTAGTCGCCTGCTTCTTTAGCTCGAAATCAAACTCATCAGGGAATAAAATAACCCCTTCTTCATTTTGATTTGGGAACACGACCACAGCCAATTCGTCATCTTCCAAACCATAGGTCCAGCGGCTATGCCATTTATTTAGAGAGATTGCTTCTGCTTTGCAGTGATCCCACTCTCCTGTAGCCCATTGCTCAGCTAGTTCTTGGTGCGGCCAAACTGGAACACAATCTTCATCTTCCGTGTTTAACATGACACAACCATGTTCATCGGTCAGAATCCAAATCTGACGTTCTTGAACCATAGTCTTCACACTGTACTTCAGCCGTTTCTCTTCGTCATAGCTGGAGATTTCATCGATTTGCTGTTGCTCTAATGCCATCACTGAACACCTTTATGTAGATTCGAAAATTAAAAAACCCCAGTACCTTAGATACTAGGGCTTTTTTCAAACTTAGTGAATAATTACACCAGCTCGTTCTGAAGCCAAGGCCAACCTTGCTTCTTACGACTTAGTGTATTCTCCATCATAAGCATGCCGTTTTCTTCGTGCTTAACCAGTTTCTCAGCCCACTCACCTTTGTAGATTAGGCGAGTTTGTGCTGTTGTGATATCCGTTAGCATTACCGCTGCAAACGCTAGACCTTGTTCTTCACAACGACGAGTTAAGTCTGCTTCAAGCGCGTCAATCATGCTATCTACTTGCTCAAGTGTCGCAAGTTCAACTTGGCCAACAACCACGTCACGACCATTGAATGGGTATGCTTTAAGGTCTTTTTCTACTAGCTCAGCAGCAGACAGGCCCTCAATGTTTGTTTTTGCAATCAGAAGATCTTTGATAAATGCATCAAGATCTTCAACACCAGCGATCTCTGCTAGTTCCGCTACTGCATCTTTATCTTTTTGAGTACACGTTGGTGAAGCGAAGCCTACAGTGTCAGACAAAATTGCAGACATCATTAGGATAGCGAGAGGACGAGTGATCTCAGCGTTTTCCATCTTGAATAGATTGAACAAGATAGTACATGTACAACCCACAGGCCAAATCCAAGCTTCAAGAGGGTTAACGGTCATGACGTCACCTAAACGGTGGTGGTCAACAATACCTAGAATTTCAGCTTCATTGATATCATCTGGTGCTTGAGCTAAATCGGTATAATCAACTAACCATACTTTTTCACCAGCAACGCTAGTGCGAAGTTCTGGTTGGTCAACACCTGCTGTTGCAAGGATATGTTGAGTTTCACGGTTAATTTCACCTTGGCGAACTGGCTGTGCTTCAAGACCACGAGCTTTTAGAAGTTCTGTTGCAACGAGTGCACCACAAATGCTATCACTATCTGGGTTTTTATGACCGACAACTAAAATCATTTTGCTTCCTAACTAATTCTGATCATCAGGCTCATGCGCCTGCTTTACATCTCACAAAGGTCGTTACTTTACCTGAATTTCTAAATTTGTCATCGGTTGATGTCAGATTCGTTCTATTTCTTCGCGTAGAAAACCACATTAATAGCATTGAGAATTATTCTCATATATGTATAATGATAATAATTCTCATTTGATATCGGTAAAGTGTATGCAACAGGTAAAGAACCTCGCTATCGTGAATGGATTAACTATCGACCAGTTCACACCAAAGTATAAGCGTCTAATATTACCTAATGCTATGGCTGCCCTACTCGCCTCTAGTGTTACAAGAGAAGTCACAATAAATGCGCTTTCCGATGCTTTCTGGGCCGTCTCCTGCTATGTCGTATTTACCTTAGTCGTTTATCATCAAATATCTCAACTGATATCTAGTCAAAACCGACTCGTCGAGCTTTATCACCACTCACCAACACATCAAGTTGTCTTTTCTTCGTTGTTAGGGGCTCTACCCGGCTGTGGTGGCGCGATAATTGTTACGACGCAGTTTGTTTCCGGTCGAGTTGGCTTCGGTTCCGTCGTCGCGGTATTAACGGCAACAATGGGTGATGCCGCATTCTTGATTCTAGCGAGTAAACCTAGCGTGGGATTAGGCCTTGTCGCGATGGGTGTCGTTGTCGGGATGATCTCAGGGTTAATTGTAAACAAAATACACGCTGCCGATTTCCTGCGCCCGAAATCCGCTAATCCTTCGGCAAAACGCGTCTCACAAGTAAATAACACAGATAATACCGATTGCACATGTAAAGCCACACAGGAATCAACGGGGGTTCAAAGAGCAGCGATCAATCTACAAGGACTATTCTGGAAGTGGATTATTGTGCCCGCTTTGATAGTTGCCTTTGCTATGTCATTTCAGGTCGACATAAACCAAGTACTTGGTTTGCCAGCCAACAGTATTGAGTGGACTGGTGCGGTCTTAGCCGTGGTAATGATGTTTTTGTGGGCCTTCACCAAAGAAATCAACGACTATCAAAGCACGGTCGCGGAAGACGCTAAAATCGCGTCATCACACCCAATGCAAAAAGCAGCGCAAGACACTCATTTTGTGAGTGCTTGGGTCATAGTGGCATTTTTGTTTTTTGAGCTAAGTGTCCACTTTGCACATATCGATTTAGGTTCTGCGCTATCTGGTTATGGCATTTATATGCCTCTTGTAGGGATGCTGGTTGGTCTACTACCGGGTTGCGGACCGCAAATTTTGGTAACTAGTCTTTATATTACTGGTGCGATGCCAATGTCCGCACAAATTTCGAATGCCATCTCTAACGATGGGGATGCTCTGTTTCCTGCAATTGCACTCGCTCCTAAAGCTGCGTTAGCCGCTACATTTTACTCGGCAATACCCGCAATCATCGTCGGCTACGGGTATTACTGGTTGTTTGAACTATAACTTGGTCAATTAATTAAGTGCATGACCGATACGATTGCACGACTGTCTAAGCCTCGATTAACCGGGATAATTTGGATCTGAACCGGTTCTTTATTAAGTTTCTCTCCCGTCCAGTAATCGAACCAGTCACAAGGTAACTCAGCGGTCAGGGTGTACTCCGTTACATCATCGTCATAGTGGAACAAACAATGCACTCTGCGATCTTCTGACAGCTTCAACGTTGCGTGATTCATCGATAGTGATGTAAATGTTGACGCATTGGTCGAGTGTCGCTGGCGTGACACCAAACGTGCGAGCGTTTCCTCAGCAAATGGTGTGAGTTCTGGTAATGGGTCTCCCGATAACAACAACCCGCCACTCGCCAACAGAACATTACGATGGAATTCGTAACTGGCTCTATCGGTGCCTTGATTAGGTAGTGAAGTAAACGTGGCACAATCTGGGTCAATCAACCACAACCTCTGATGTTGCCAACTACGATAGAACGTCTCCTTGGCAATTTGTTCAAATCGATGTGGATCGCGTTCTACGTCATCAGAAACACGCATTGCATCAACCAACCCAAGTGAAGGCCACATTGGTGCGTTGCAACCCAGAACTAAGGCGTCGCCAGCACCTTCGTTTATTGCTGCCATACCTAGGCGATAAGCTTCAACACCAGTGACACCTTTCTGGTAACGTTGACCTTTTAAGGTTCCCCAGTAGTTGGCATCCAGCTTGAACAGCTCCACACCCCACTCTTCTCTCATGGTTTTAACAACACGAGTTAAGTGCTCTTGAACTTCTGGATGTGACGCATCAAGGATGTACCATGGCGTACAGCGCCAACCTCCATAAGTAATATCCTCCGCCTTAAGCAGTTCACCATTGTCATGCTTTAGAAACCATTCAGGGTGATTTTTAAATACTTCCGATTCCGCTTGAGCGATAAATGGTGCCATCCATATGGCCGGTTTTTTTCCTTTTTCACGAATATTGTTGATCAGTGATTTTACGCCACCTTCAAATTTTTCCGACGGTGTTAACCAGTCTCCCATAAAAGATTGGTAACCGTCATCAAGCAGCACCCACTCCAAGTCAAACATCTTATCAGCCATGATTTCGACGTTTTCAAGCACGTTTTGCTTAGTTACATCGGCATAGTATGCGTACCAAGAACACCAACCGATGGGACTGTCACCTGAGACGCCAATTCTAGTGGGATGATGATTTGAAATGAGGTTAGCGTATTCGTTGTAGACCGACTCTAGGCTATCGCCATGCAAGACCGTTAGCGATTCCAATTGGTTGTTTTCCCAATGCTGCGGAGAGCTTTCCTCACCATCAATCAAGGCCACAATGTCTACGCCATGACCGGTATGTTGCAGTTCAAAATAACCGGCGAAGCGATGACATGAGGTAAAACCATATAGGTGAAAGCCAGTAGACTGCTCAACAACCAGATAATTGTAGAAACGGCGCGGCGCATCTTCAGGATATATTCGATAACTACTGTTGTTGTCTGGGCATCGGCCTATATCGATAAAGCCATCAAGTTTTCCTGCGGTTTGGCACAGCATTTGGAAACCATCACCAAGAACGTACGCTCCAGATTCGATCTGATTTTCAAACTGCACTAATGCGGTACGGGACGACAAAGGAGAGAAATGAAGACTAACATTTTCAAAATGCAGCTCTTTGCCTTGTTTGGTTACCTTAATTTCAGGATTGATAGCCAATGCATCAAGCTCTTGAGATACAGGGATATATTCGGTCATTGAACCCTCGACCATAAATTAGGAAGTTGCTTATTAAGTATATTGTTAGGTAAAAAAAAACCCATCCTAATGGATGGGTTTTGTGTACTAGTTAAAACTATGGGAGACCAATTGCAATTAAGCTACTTCGATCGGTCCACCGAACGACGTCACTGGCGGCACTTTGCCTGTGAACTTCTCGAAGTTTACAAGACAAGTATTTGCAGATGTCGCCTGTGCCAGCTCAGAAGAAGGAATATCTTGAGTTAGCGTATTTGGATCACCATAGGTATCGATCGCACCGATTTTTTCGTTTAGAGGACCATACCAAGCACCCTCTTCAATACGAACCACACCAGGTGCATAGCTATCAGTAACCACAGCACCCGCTAGAAGCTGACCACGGTCATTGAATACGCGAACTAAATCACCGTCTTTAATGCCTTTTGCTTTCGCATCTTGAGGGTTGATGTAGATTGGCTCACGCCCCTGTACAGCATAAGTCGCGCGGAATTCTTCAGATTCACACATTTGTGAGTGAAGACGCTTGTCCGGGTGGCACGATTGTAGCCAGTACGGGTGCTTGTCAGAACCAGGACCGCCATGTGAACGCTCAGACTTTTCAAACCACATTGGGTGCTCTTGGCAATATTCGTAACCCATGTTGCCGATGGTGCGGCTAGTAATTTCGATAAAGCCTGAAGGCGTACCCAGTGCATTGATCTCTGGATCTTCACGGAAGTCGGCGTGGCGAACCCAAGGTTTACCAGTACCGAAGTCAAGGAAGCCTTTTTCCCAGAACTCTTCAAACTCTGGTAATTCAAACTTGCCTTTGTTCGCCTCTTTACAGTTGTTATAAAGCGACTTAACCCATTCCATTTCAGACATACCACGAGTGTAATCGTCTGAACGACCCCAACGACGAGTAAGCTCAGTCATGATCTCGAAGTCTGTCTTCGATTGGAATAGCGGGTCGACCAGCTTATGCATCGCGATTAGGCCACGGCCAGAGTATGCACCATAACCATCAATATCGTTACGTTCCCACTGAGTACAAGCAGGTAATACGATATCAGAGAAACGACACGTTGCCGTCCAAGCAAAATCAACAGCGACAACAGTGTGAAGGTTACGGAACGCTTTCTTCATGCGGTTGCGATCTTGATGGTGATGCCAAGGGTTGTTACCACTAAACACCATCATCTTAAGATCTGGTAGCGTCACAACAGAACCGTTTGAATTAATCTTCTTACCCGGCTCCACAAGACTGTCTACCCAACGCGCTACAGGAATAACTCGGCTGTAACCGTTGAAGTCTTGGTTGGTGTACTTAGGCTTTTGACCTTGGTCGATATTCAATGGGAATGAACCCGGTGCTGCGAAGCCTGTTGATGGTACGCCAATACCTGAGTAGTGGTGACCGTATGATACACCGCCGCCTGGCAGACCGATTTGACCGATCATTGAGGCAAGTACGGCACCCATCCAGTATGGTTGCTCACCATGTTCTTGGCGTTGTACACACCAACCAAATAGGATTTGAGTGCGCCCTTGAACCAGCATACGTGCAAACTCACGAATCTTGTCCGCAGGAACACCACAGATGTCTGCAGCCCACTCTGGAGTTTTCTCAACCTTGTCTTTGGTCTCACCCTGAACGTACTTGATGAAGTCTTCGAAACCTAGGCAATACGTATCGATGAACTTTTTATCATACAAGTCTTCGTTATAAAGAGTGTGAGCCATACCTAGCATGAACGCCACGTCTGTTTGCGGGTTCACATATAGGTGTTCGTTTTCTAGATAGCGTTGAGTCTTGTTTTTAACTGGGTCAACAGAAATAACATTGATCTCTTTCTTCGCTACTTTTTCTTTAAGCTGTTCTAGGTAAGCAAACGACTCATGTGTTTCACAAGTCCAACCTACCTGCAGGTTTTTCACTGGATCGTTAGCCCAAAGAATAATGTTGTCACTATTCTCAAGGATCAGTTCCCAAGACGTACCCTGTGCGTAAACTTCTGTAGAGCCAAGCACGTAAGGTAGGATTGTCTGACCTGCACCAGTTGAGTAGTCACCCACTTTCTTAACAGAATAGCCGTGTAGGCCCATGGCACGCATCATGTGGTTAGTACAGCTGTGGAACTGACCTGTTTGACGCCAACCTGTTTGACCTGTGTGCAGTGCCCATGGACCGTAATCTTTCTGTACACGTTCTAGTTCACGGTAGAACAGGTCAAGTGCCTCATCCCACGTCACACGTACAAAACGATTGTTACCACGAGTTTCAGCAGCATATTTGTGCTTCTTCAACCAATCAAGGCGAACCATTGGGTAACGCACACGTGATGGGCTGTAAATAATACCCTTAATGCCGTTAAGCATGTCAGTTGGGTACTTATCAAGTTCTAACGGTTTAATTTCTTGAACTTTTCCGCCCCATACACGGGCGCGAAACGCGCCCCAGTGAGAACCAGATGTCTTCCAAGTACCATCAGTTTCCGCTGCACTTGCAGACGCCGAAGCCAGCAAACTTGGTCCAATCAGTGCTGCTGCACTTGAGCCAGCTGCGCCTTTAAGGAAGCTTCTTCTTGTAATTGCCATTTTATTACTCCAATTGACGTCTATTAGTGGTGACCTTCAGAATAATCTGAAGAGTGCTTCTGTAGATACTTAAGAACAAGCGCTTCTGTATCTGTGTCGAAGTTCACGAATGCGATCATACCGTCTAGCATACCTACCCAACCGTTAGCACTGAAGTGCGCAACATCCGGTTGTGTGTGACATGTAGAACAGTTGGTTTGATACGCTTCACCAGCTGCATCCCAAATTGGATTGAAGTCAGACACCATAGAACCTTGTTTCATCCAAAGATCCACAGCAACTTTCTCCCAAGGAAGACCCGTTAACTCATCTTCTTTCTTCTCGCCGACATGAACGTCACTGCTCTGAGATACTTCACGAGTTAGAATCGCGGTAGAAATGTTCTTACCAAAGTCTTCTTGAATAACGCGACCGAAGCCTTTCGCCTTACGCCAGCCATCAATTTCAACTTTAATCATGTCACCTTTCACATCTAGGATTTCAACTTTACTTGCAGGGCTTAGTAGACCCGCTTCAGTTGTACCCGTTTCGTCTGTATAAAGAGGTAAGTGACGAATGGACACCACTTCACCGCCTTTAGAGTAAGACGTGCTATTTGCAACTTGCTCTAGGTCACCCACAATACCGCTTGCTTTAGCCATATCTTTAGGCAAGTTGTGCGCAATACCTTTGTGACAGTCAACGCAGCTTTGGTCACGTTCAGCCGCTGATTTCATTTGGATACGAGCCGTTGGAGACATTTGCTCAAAGTCCATTGACTCATAGTTGTGACAGTTTTTACATTCTAAAGATTTGTTGGCAGAGAAACGATCCCACTCGTGGCGAGCAAGTTCGAAACGACGCGCTTCGAATTTCTCTGGTGTATCTAGGTCGCCAAATACTTGCGCGAATACTTCTTTAGAAGCCTGCATCTTACGTGCAATTTTGTCCGTCCAGTTATGAGGAACGTGACAGTCTGGACAAGTAGCACGAACACCAGAGTGGTTTTTCCAGTGAACGGTTTCTTGCAGCTCTACGTAAACGTTGTCACGCATTGTGTGACAACTAATACAGAATTCTTCTGTGTTTGTTGCTTCTAGCGCAGTGTTAAAACCACCCCAGAAAATAACACCTGCGATAAAACCACCAGCAGTCAACACACCCAAGCTGATGTGAACTGCTGGGCGACTGATAGTACGCCAAAGTTTGATTAAAAAGGATTTCATGACTAACTCTCTTGAATATCGTAAATGAATAAAGGGCTATGGAATTAGCCGTGTACACCAGGAGGACCAAATACGAAGATTTGAAGCATCCAAACGATAAATCCGTAACCACCTACGATAGCTACACTCAAAAGAGGGAAGAAGACGGCGCAGATGAAGAAAAATGATTTCCACTCCATACCATGCTTTTCAGCACTCTCAACTTTGTTAACATCACTCATACATTTGCCTATTTTGTATCGTGTATAGTTTGCGAATTGCACTAGTTTGCAACTCAATTATTTAATATCTCTATTGGAAAATGCTAAACCATACTAACCGTGTGGTTCAATCAATTCCGACCATTCATACCTTATTAATCAACCGTTTTTTGAGTTCATCCAGAGTTGTATTTAATTAAAAATCGATGTGTAATTTTGTTAACAGTTATGAAAAAATAATATCGTTATAAGTATGTAAAACACATTACAACTTTGCAACTTTAACCCTTTAGAGTAAGCTCGGAAATTCGATTTTTGACGTGATATTTTTAGATTTAAACAACACATTTGTTAATGAAATGTATCTTTTCTCATTTAAAAATAGGTGGTTAAGCATTCAGTTTGCGGTAGAATTTAGCCTCTCAAACACCACTAAATAGGGTCAATATGCAGCAAGTCGTCGATATAAGTTGGTGGCAAATACTCTTGTTTTCACTCACTCTGCTGATCCCGTTTTCTATCAATAGCTACTACAAAATCAACATTGGACGCGATGCCATTATCGGTTTGGTGAGAATGACGGTACAGCTGGCATTAGTCGGCCTCTACCTTGAATACTTGTTTTATTTAAATAGTTTAGTCATCAATCTTATATGGTTAGCGGTGATGATAGTGGTAGGCTCAAACGCTATCGTTAATAAAGCAAAGCTGCCTAAATATCCATTAATGGGCTTCGTCAGCATTGGTCTAGTAGTCGGTCTATTTCCTATTGTCGGATTACTGTGCATTGCCATCATCCAACCAGAACCATTTTACAGTGCTCAATACGTCATTCCTTTGGCGGGTATGCTGTTAGGAAACAGCCTAAGTGGCAATATCGTCGCGTTACAAAACTTTTTTGGCTCTCTAGAAAACCGATGGAGCGAATATGAAGCCTCTATCGCGTTAGGAGCACCGATTCCTCTAGCGACCCTGCCTTTTATTAAGGTCGCACTCCAGAAGTCCTTAGCTCCTATTTTAGCGACTATGGCGACAACCGGGTTAGTCTCTCTCCCTGGCATGATGACTGGTCAAATTTTAGGCGGTGCTAGCCCGCTGATAGCGATCAAATATCAGCTTGTCATTATGATTGCGATTTTTGTAATGATGACGATCTCAATAACCATCAGTCTTAACTTAGTAGTACGCCGAAGTTTCAACGAAGCCGGCAAGCCGAAAATTCGATTTATTGATCCTCAATAGATCTTCAACTTTCATTGTTACTCACCAAATTTAAACCAAGTTATCCACAGCTTATGTGGATAACCAAGCTATTGAGTTTAGTATAATTATTGGTTATCACTACTACATATGGTGTGCTGATCATACTGGATCAGATTTCTTCATCTTATTGTCATACCTTCTGGTTATTTTGTGTTCTAAACAGTCACTCCTACTATATAGAAACACACACGGGCAGTGGCTTAACCCAGCTCGTATTATCGAGAGAGGAAGGAACCCATGCCGAATAACATGGATTTTGAAGACGGTATAGATAACGAGGCTAAAAACTGGCTCATTCACGAACCTGAAGAGCTTAAGGACATAATGGCTGACATTCCCTTTTTTATGGAAGGCAGCAGTACCAAAAGAGTGGTTATATCTTAAAGCCATTTAGACCGACACAAAAAAAGCGCCAAAAGGCGCTTTTCTACAATGAGTCCGTTATTTAATCTCTTAGGTAGATCAACCAGTAAAGCATACCGACGAAAACACCACCGCCGATAATGTTGCCCAGTGTTACCGGAATTAAATTGTTGACGACAAACGTAGCAACATTCAAATCTGCAAAGTCGGAAGGATTTGCGCCAATCATTTGCCAAAACTCTGGTGACGCAAAGTTCTTAATACCGATCGCCATTGGTACTTGAAATAAGTTCGCAATACAGTGCTCAAAGCCCGCAGAGACAAACATCGCCACTGGCAAAACCATCACAATGATTTTGTCAGTTAAGGTTCTACCACTGAATGTCATCCAGACAGCTACGCACACCAGTACGTTACACATAATACCAAGTGCAACCGCTTGCCAGAAACCATGATGCAGTTTGTGCTGAGCGATATGCATGGTGTTCAGTCCCACCTGCCCTGCATCAAACATATATTGTTTTGCTGTAAGCATGATTCCAACAAGAAGTAGCGCCCCTAGCATATTGCCAAAATAAACAACGAACCAGTTCTTGAACAATGAACGCCATGTAATCTTGCCACTGGCACGAGCAACTAACGTCAGTACCGAACTGGTAAAGAGTTCTCCACCAGTGATAATGACCAGTACTAAACCTAAACTGAACGCCAGTCCACCAAGAAAGCGAGTGATACCCCAAGGGAGATCACCAGCACCCGTTGTAATGGTTGTATAAAATATAAATGCGATACCTATGTGCAGACCTGCAGTAATCGCCAAAAGAAAAGACTTCATTGGGTCTTTTGTTGCTTTACCTACACCGGCCTCGGCCGCACGTTCTGCCATTTGTGGTGGCAGTAAGGCATCAAACTGATTCATTTCCATTTTGCTCTATACATATTTGGTTACATGTCAACTGGGCGCGGATAATCGCTCCAATCAATAGATAAAGCAAGATCTATTTATCACTTTAATCGCGTTTTTCTTGACAGGTGGAAAATGAATCCGCATTAAGGTTTATGTGACAAGGATCACTCGTCGATTTTCAAAAATAAGTGTTTATATTTCACTATTGAAAATGTTGAACTTGAATATCGGTAATAAAGATAACTGATAAAAAAACGCCGCATGAAGCGGCGTTGGTTTGAAAGATGCGAGACTTTAAAACAAGCCATTAAGATTTGTCTGATTTCTCTTGAAGTGCGGACACCAATTTCTTCAAGGCTTCAATGTCTGCCTGATTCTGCTCGGCTCGGTCTAGTGCTACTTGAGTATCCTCTGAATGTCCTTCGGTATTTTGCTCTTGTAACAGAGCTATTTGCTGTTTCAGTAGTTGATTTTCTTTCTGTAGCGCTTCAGAACGATCCGCCTTCCTCAATTGCTCAACATCATGAGCAATACGTTCAGACTGTGCTGTAAGAGATTGATCTCGATAATCGTTACCCTTTGCCACCGAAGATATCTTGTGCAAACGTGATTCAGCCTCTAGCACCATGGGTTCAAATTGAGATTTCTCGACATTAATCAACTTGTTTACTTCAGCGACAACCGCCTCGAGACGTCGGAACTGAAAGTTGATCTGATCGACTTGATGTTCTATCTCGGAAAAACTTCGTGGTGACTTGGCAACATACTTCGCCAATTCAGCGGTCCCCTGCTCTACATAGCCATAGCTCACTGGTGCCAATGTATTGTATTTTAACCGACTTAGATCTGACAGTCGCTGCTCCAATGGCTTGACGTACATGGCATCAATAACGCGAACTTCAAGTGCCACAGCGTTATTGAGGAATGTCTCTTGATAGCTTTCAGCATGCTCAGTTTCAGATACGACTAGATACTCAAACAAGCGCTGATAATCACGATTTAAATTGTTCATCGCATGTCTGAAATACTTGCCTGCTTCTATTTTATTAAGGTAGGCCATTTGACTCATCGCAGGTGCGAGCAAGACATCCGCTTGCTTTTTGAGTCCTTGAATTGCCTTATAATTATACTCCACAGAATTAATGCGATCTCGGAAACCAACCGCATACGTCTCACTAGAAAAGACGGAATGCTTCGCATCGACTTGCGTCGGGTCTTTACGCATTTCTATGAATAGATCATGCGCACTTTTCCAAGATGACATCATATCGCGGTAGTTTTCTGGCGCATAAATTCGAAGTGCATCCGCACCTTCCAATTTCTTCGACCATACGGCATAGGTGCCTGAAATCTCGCTAAATACCCTACTTCTTGTTTGACGAACCTCTTCCGGCGTCAAATTGGCATGGGACTCATTAGCCGTTGGGGTACTCGCACACGATGCAAGCCCCAAAACACACATTAATACAACAGCCAAATTGCGTGTAGACATCTACTCTCCTAATAACCTGGTTTCATCATATGAACCAAGAAAAATCGTCCTATCGAATCGACAGGCCATAACCTACGAACTATATTCAAATTACTCACTAAAATACATCACATAGAGCCCTAAGTGATTATATTTCATCCACTTAATAACAAAAATTTACCGTTTTCCTTTAGAAGGCGGCGCAAGCTAACACTTTATTAACTGTGTGATTGTCAACTCATTCAATCCCCACTATGTTGAGTGGAGAATCTCAACCAAGAGGCAAATCTATGAAATTCACTCCAACGCATCTTTCTGAAATGAACCTGTTATTGCAATTTGACTTAAGCAGTGCGGCAACAGGCATCAAGGTCCATCACGATGCAAGTAAAGAGATGCAAGAAGCAGTCCAAAGATTATTTGACAAAGGACTATGTACCCTACCTGACGGTGGCTACCTAACGGATGAGGGAATTGAAGTGGCAGAACACGCAGATAGAGTTCTTCGTGTCTTAACGTCTTAGCGCTAACGTGAAATGTCTCTAGCAGCGGCACCTCATTGCCGCTGCAATATACTCCTACCTTTTAGGCTACAAAAAGTCGACGATAGGGTTGCCATCTGTCATACACCCAGTTAAATCCCGTCGTATAAAAGAAAAAGAACACTAGGAAACCAGCCTCAATAATCAAGGCTGTCAGTAGTGAAACCTGCAAGAACCATGCTATGGCCGGTATGGTCATGACAATCAACCCTGCTTCAAATCCTACTGCATGACCGATACGCAAAAGCAAGGAACGCTTGCTCCTCTCACCAGGAATATATCTATCAAACAATACATTATAGAGATAGTTCCATACTACGGTGAATAAGCTCATACCGACACCTACAACCATTAGTTCCATTGATTTACTACTTGTAGCTATAGATGCAATAGGAATTATGATAGCTAATGCTAACGCCTCAAACAGAACGGCATGAAACATTCTTTCTTTATTATTCATAAAGTTACCTTGTAAATATGAAACATCGTTTACCAATAAAGTAATTATCCGTTATGCTTTAGAAAGACGGAAACGAGATAACATCAGGAAACCTGATATGTTTAGTATCGAACAATTAGAAGCATTTATTACTACGGTTGAAACCGGTTCTTTTTCCGCTGCAGCACGAAAGCTTGGCAAGGTCCAATCTGCTGTTAGTCAGAACATCATGAATCTTGAGATCGATTGTGGTGTTGATGTTTTTGACCGAAGCGGTCGTTATCCAGTTCTTACCGATGCTGGTAATAAACTACTTCCCTATGCTCGCGCAGCAATTACCCAACACCAGCGACTTGCGGATTTAGTCGACACACTAGGACATGATGAGATACAACCTATCGTTTTAGCAGTAGATGAAGGTATTCCACTGGAAAGAATCACTCCAATACTCAAAACACTCTCGGAAGAGTTCCCCTCTCTACAATTGGAATGTTTGCTTGCCTCCAGTGTCGATATTATAGAAATGGTTCAATCAGGCAGAGCAACCTCAGGTTTAGTCTATGGCGAGCACGTTATCCCCTTCTCATTAGACTTTGAACATGTTGGGGATTTCGAGTTCGACATTTTTGTGTCTTCAGAGCACCCGCTCGCTAAAACTATCACTCCCCACCTTGAAATGTTGAGTTTGCACCGACAGCTTGTCGTCAGCTCGAGAAGTTCTCAAAAGAGTAGCTTTCATCAAGTGCTTAGTCCTGATGTTTGGTACTCTGATAGCTACGCTATGATTATAGAATGGTGCCTTGCAGGATTTGGATGGACCTATGCTCCTTCTTATATGGCAAAAGAAGCGCTTGCTCAAGGTAAGTTAGTGCAGGTTCCGATAGAATTTGAAAAGATATCCGCAATCACCAACATCGATCTAATCCAACACTCAAGTAAGAGTAAAGATGCCGGTCATAAGCGACTGCGAGAATTACTTCGACACCGTTTCGAGGATGTATAACATGACAGAAAAGCAAATACTCGTCGTAGGGGCAGGTTGGCTTGGCCTACCGCTGGCCCATGCTTTGCAAAGCCGAGGCTATAAGGTTATAGCAACAAGAACCAGCGTTGAAGGCGTAGCTGAAATCTCCCAAGCTGGCGTGGATAGCCTTTGCTTGGATCTGAATGCTATCCGTTCAGAAGAAGAGGAGCTGACACTAACAGATCAACTCATCAAGAAGCAGATAAATGTGATTATTGGCTGCTTTCCTCCAGGCTTTAGGCAAGGAGGCGGTGCGCTTTACGCTTCTCAATGGGCGCAGCTTGTTCAAGTGGCAAAACGAATTGGTGTGGAAAAGATCATCATGATTAGCTCTAGCTCTGTTTATCCAGAACGAGCCGAAATCATGACTGAAGATATGGCTAGGCTACCGATAGCAAAAGGCAGAGAAGACTTTAGCGCTAAGTCTATTATTATGCTCACTGCAGAAGAACACGTTAGAAACTCAACTTTAGATTATGTCATCGTGCGTTGCAGTGGTTTGTTTGGTCCAAATCGTCATCCATCTCGATTTGCCTCGAAACTCAAGACTGTGAGTGATCAAGCATCCGCAAATATGCTGCACCTTGACGACGCTGTTGGCGCAATTATTTTTTGTTTAGAACATGTGGATGCGAGCGTGGTAAACGCCACCACACCAGAGACCTGCGACAAAGTGACCTTTTATCGTGCTGCCTTGCGTTCGGTAGGTTTAGATACCTCGTTGAATTTAGTGAACTCAGAGCCAGACAAAACCATCTCTAGTGAAAAACTGCAAGGTCTGGGTTATCACTTCAAATTCCATCATACGCTTGATGCGCTATAGATTACTGAATAGTCCACTACTAAAAAAGGAAGCATTATGCTTCCTTTTTTACTTTCATTATGTGCTTTACTTGCCCAGCGCTTCTTTATAATGCTGACGGCAAACTGAGACATATTTATCATTACCACCAATCGCTACTTGGTCACCTTCTGCGATAGCTTTACCGTCTTCATCGGTTCGGATTACCATATTGGCTTTACGACCACAGTGGCAAATTGTCTTTAGCTCGACTAATTTATCCGCCCACGCCAGTAGGTGTTTACTGCCTTCAAATAACTCACCCAAGAAGTCTGTTCTCAAACCGTAGCAAAGAACTGGAATATTCAGCTTATCAACCACTTCTGTAAGTTGATAAACTTGTTCCTTTGACAAGAACTGACATTCATCAATGAGGATACAGTGTCGTTTAGTCTCGGCATTCAGCGTTGCGATTTCATCAAACAAATTGGAGTCTGGCTGGAAAAGCTGCGCTTCGGACTGAAGCCCAATACGTGAGCTAACCTTACCAATGCCATAGCGATCATCAAGTGCGGCAGTGAAGATTAGAGGATTCATTCCTCGCTCTTGGTAATTGAAAGAAGACTGAAGGAGAGTTGTCGACTTACCCGCATTCATTGCTGAGTAATAGAAGTACATCTGAGCCAAAGTGATACACCAAATTCAAAACTTAAAAAGAAGCCCTTGCATGCAAGGGCTACGAGAAATTACTTACGACGCCACGTAGTGCCTTCAGGACCATCTTCTAGAACAATGCCCATTTCCGTTAGCTTGTCGCGTGCCATGTCAGCATTCGCCCAATCTTTAGATGCACGAGAATCGTTACGTAGCTTAATCAAAGCTTCAATTTCAGCCACCTCATCGTTATCGCCTGCATCACCTTTCAAGAAAGCTTCTGGATCCTGATGAAGGATACCGATAACATCAGCCAATTCACGCATTAGCGCACCAAGTTGGCTCGCCTGACCTAAATCCACCGTTTTCAGACGGTTGATTTCACGTGCCATATCAAATAGCACTGAGTACGCTTCAGGTGTGTTGAAATCATCGTTCATGGCTGCGGTAAAGCGAGTCACGTACTCTTCGCCACCCGTTGGTTCTGCATCTAAATCCAAACCACGAAGTGAAGTGTATAGACGCTCAAGTGCTGAACGAGCTTGATTTAAGTTGTCTTCACTGTAGTTCAGTTGACTACGGTAGTGACCTGACATTAAGAAATAGCGAACCGTTTCTGGATCGTAATGATCCAATACATCGCGAATCGTAAAGAAGTTGCCAAGAGACTTAGACATTTTCTCTTTATCAACCATCACCATACCGCTGTGCATCCAAGTGTTCACATATTGAGTGTCGTGTGCGCAGCAAGATTGAGCAATTTCATTCTCATGGTGTGGGAATTGAAGGTCTGAACCACCGCCATGAATGTCAAAATGATTACCTAGAATCGATGAGTTCATTGCCGAGCATTCAATGTGCCAACCTGGGCGTCCAGGTCCCCATGGCGACTCCCACGTAGGTTCACCTGGCTTAGACATCTTCCAAAGTACGAAATCCAGTGGGCTACGCTTCGCACTCTCAACATCTACACGAGCACCTGCTTGAAGCTGGTCAAGATCTTGCTTTGAAAGCTTACCGTATTCATCGAACTTCGATACTTCAAACATAACGTCACCGTTATCGGCAACGTAAGCAAAGCCGCGTTCGATCAGTTTTTCAACCAGCTCAATGATTTCCGCAATGAATTCAGTAGCGCGAGGCTCCACATCTGGACGCTTCATATTTAACGCATCAAAGTCCGCGTGCATTTCACCGATAAGGCGTTCAGTCAACGACTCGCACGATTCACCATTTTCGTTAGCACGTTTGATAATTTTATCATCGATATCCGTGATATTACGCACGAATTTCAAATCGTAACCAACGTAACGAAGGTAACGTGAAACCACATCGAAAGATACAAAAGTACGACCATGGCCGATATGACAGAGATCGTAAATAGTGACCCCACAGACATACATGCCGACTTTGCCCGCATGGATAGGTTTGAATTCCTCTTTTTGTCTCGTCAGTGTGTTGTATATTTTTAACATGATCTCTATCTGGATTATTACGTTTAAAAAGTAACGGCGATTATAACCATAATCCTTGTCATAATGGAGTCATTAAGCGAATAAATCTTGCATTTTGCGTGAAGAATGAGCTAACTCCAATCGAGTCAGCATAAAAACGAGCTCAATAATGCCAGATAACCGGATTTCGACGTTTGCTTGTGACAGCAGTTAGGCTAGAATCGTTGTCTCTAACATAAAAACACAGAATAGGTATTCATCATGATCACCCTTCATACTAATTTCGGCGACGTTAAGATTCAGCTAAATGAAGAAAAAGCACCAGAAACGAGTGCTAACTTTGCTCAGTACTGCCGCGATGGTTTTTACGACAACACACTATTTCACCGTGTTATCGATGGTTTCATGATTCAAGGTGGCGGCATGACGTCTGGCCTTAAAGAAAAGGCAACTCGCGCGCCAATTAAAAACGAAGCTAACAATGGCCTGAGCAACAAAGTAGGCACTTTAGCAATGGCTCGTACAATGGAACCACATTCTGCTAGTTCTCAATTCTTCATCAACGTAAACGACAACACTTTCTTAGACTTCCGCTCAGAAAGCCTAGATGGTTGGGGTTACTGTGTATTTGGTGAAGTTGTTGAGGGCATGGACATCGTCAACAAGATCAAAGGCGTGAGCACAGGCTCGATGGGTATGCACCAAGACGTACCACTAGAAGAGGTCATCATCACTGGTACTACGATTCACGAATAATCGTTCGAGGGAGGGCATTGCCCTCCCTAACTCAACTATGACTACACTATTTATTTCCGACCTTCATCTTTCTCCCTCTCAGCCCCAAATAACGGATTGTTTCGTTAAGTTTATGCGCGAAGAAGCAGTTCACGCAGAAGCACTCTATGTGTTAGGCGATCTGTTTGAATTTTGGATTGGCGATGATGACCCCTCTGATTTTGCTCAAGCGATCAAAGCCGAATTCAAAACTCTCACTCAATCAGGTGTCTCCTGCTATTTCATCCAGGGAAATCGTGATTTTTTGCTTAACAGACGTTTTTGCAAAGAAACAGGGATAAAACTACTCGATGAACATAGCGTGATCGATCTTTATGGTCGCAAAACCGTGATCCTTCACGGCGATACGTTATGCACTGAAGATCACAAGTATCAAGCATTCAGAGCCAAGGTTCATATGCCTTGGCTGCAGTGGATATTTAATCGGCTTCCATTCTTTACAAGACAGCATATCGTAAATAAAATCCAAGGCGATATTCGTGATGTAAAGGCGCAAAAATCGCTCGATATCATGGATGTCACTCAATCAGAAGTGGAAACACTGATGAAACAATGCGGAACCGACTTGATGATTCATGGTCATACACACCGACCTAATATTCACCAATTCGAGGTTGATAATAAGCCTTACACACGCATCGTACTTGGTGACTGGTACCAACAAGGATCTGTTTTGGTTTGTACACCAGAGTCGCAACATTTAGAAGTACGCCGTTTTGCTTAAAGCATGAGCCAAACCGCAGAAAATTCGACATATAATTAGTCAAGGACTGCAATAAAACGTTAAGATAGTCCAACGTTTTTGAGATCACGATGCAAAATTTGAAATACTCCTACATTGCTCGGCAACCCATTTTAAATAGCGAACAGAAGACTGTTGGCTATG
Organism: Vibrio sp. La 4.2.2; assembly: GCF_027586995.1. Lineage (NCBI taxonomy): Bacteria > Pseudomonadati > Pseudomonadota > Gammaproteobacteria > Vibrionales > Vibrionaceae > Vibrio > Vibrio sp. La 4.2.2. The sequence continues at coordinate 345,234 of NZ_JAPPTJ010000005.1, read as the reverse complement.
AGTTGCTATTTAGAGACGGGCCGAACAATACCTTTCCAGATATCGATCCAGAACTGGCGACAAACCGTCTCCTTTCTGAGCACTTCCTTGCAACTCACTATAGTACTATTGGTGATAAGCTAGGTTTTGTTAACTTTCCGTACCAGAGTTTAGTGAATTTGGTCCCTACTCTATTCCCTAAAGATAACTTGGTGATCGAAATCTTAGAGAGTTGCGAGCCCACTGCGGAACTCCTCGCCGCGATAAAGAAGATGTCGAAAGCAGGCTATACCATTGCACTTGATGACTTTGTGCCACGTAAAGAATGGCTACCATTCTTGCCGTATACTTCGATTATCAAGATCGACATTCGCCAATATTCTTTGTCGAAAGCTGAGACTCTGATCGAGCGCCTCAAGGATCAAAACATCGTGTTTCTTGCGGAAAAGGTTGAAACCTATGAAGAGTTTGAACTCGCAAAGCAAGTTGGTTTCACCCAGTTTCAGGGCTACTTTTTTAGCCGTCCTCAGCTGATAAGAAGAAAACAGATCAAACCTTCCTTTTTGACTGTAGTTCAGCTTTGTAAAGAGATTTCAAACCCAAATATCAATTACGATGAGCTTGAGCGACTTATCTCTCTAGATGTCACGCTTTCATATAAGCTGCTCACATTTGTTAACGCCTCTTACCTGATACGAGCAGAGATAAAGTCATTTAAACAAGCTCTGGTCTATCTCGGCGAAGATCGCCTGAGAAAGTTCATTTCGTTAGTCGCAATCACTTCAACGCAAGATGATAAGCCTGACAGCTTATATAGCTTATCGATTCAGCGCGCCCGTTTTTGTGAATTATTGCTTAATGATATGAACACCAACTTGGATGATGGATTGGGTTTTCTGACTGGCATGTTCTCATTACTTGACTCGTTATTCGATCAACCTCTAGAAGAGTTGGTTCAAAAGATGCCAATTGATAATCTGGTTAAAAGTGCCCTTGTGACCAAACGAGGCACACTTGGAAAACTCTTAACCTTGGTGAAAGCTTATGAAGCGGCAGACTGGACGACGGTGATTGCCTGCAGAGATAAACTTGCTCTTAATGACGAGATGTTAGCTAAGTATTACGATGAAGCCATCAAATGGACCGAAGATCTATTAGCGATCGAAACGGAATATCACACCCACGCTTAACTTGGATTTTTTATGACATCATGCTATTGCGGTAACGATGCACCGTTTGAGTCGTGCTGCCTACCAATACACCAAGACGTTCGCAAGGCGAACAAGCCTGAACAGCTTATGCGCGCTCGGTTTAGTGCTCATAAGACAAAAAATGTCGACTTTGTTGTCGCCACCTATCACCCTAGCTGCGATGCCGAAGCCGAACGCAGTTCAATCGCTGATTCAATTAATAGCAATTGGACCAAGCTCAAGGTTACCGGTACTGAGAGCGGAACGAATGAGCATGAAGGTTTCGTGTCTTTTGAAGCTTATCTTGAAGAGGACGGCTTTGAATATTGTCTTACCGAACGATCTCGCTTCATTTTTGAAGACGATCAATGGTATTACATCGATGGCGAGTTAGACGATTCTATTCCGCCTCGCCCACTCACCACGCAAGCGCTCAAGGTCGGCAGAAACGATCCATGCGTGTGTGGCAGCGGCAAGAAATACAAAAAGTGCTGCGGATAGAGGATCATAAGGGAAAGCGAATCAACTCACTTTCCCTTATTTCATACATTGGATTCGCTACGACTGACCGCTGAACTAGAGTTAGCGTTCATACGCTTTAAACTGATTGGTTAAAGGATCATATTGATAGCCCAGCATATCTAGCTTGCCAACGACCCCTTCTACATCCATTTCGTACATGCTAACAAGCTCTTCGAACGAATCACATTCTAAGCGAAGCTTTTCATTAACGATGCCCAATAAGATAATGCTATCAAAACGGCTCACGTTACTTAAATCCATAATCGTACTCCATAAAAAAAGCTAGCCTTTAAAGACTAGCCTTAATTAGTAAAATAGAAAGTGACCTAAGTGGCAGATTACGCCAGCCAATAGAGTTGCAACAACCCGACGTTAGTAACCATTAAACTAAGAAAAGCGATCGTCAATTGACCTTTGGTTGGCGTGCTATGACGAATGATGTGCCAACTCCAGATAACTATTCCGACCACCAGCATCACCAATGAACTAACCACAGCAGACGTGTATTGAGTCACGATTTCTGGTTCCCACTGGTAAGCATTTACGACAAAGCTCACCGCAAGAAGCATTGAAAAGATCACCCCAGAGACAGGCAAAATACGATGAAACGCCTGTAAGCGGGTTCTCGCGATAGTCAAAAGCAGGTGAGCAAAAGCCGTACCTAGCAGTAGGCCAGAACAGACTAGAGAAAGAGACTGAGCTAAATTTGGCTGTTGAGCAACAATGATACCCGCAAACGCAATACTGAAACCATTGGCTAAATGCACTACCCAAAAAGGGCCTTTCTCTCGCGTTTTGCCAGTTTTAACTTGGGAATAGAAGTAAAACACCGCGAATACCACAAGAAACGCCTCAACTTTTAATGATGCGATTGCTAACCACAAAATTCCGATAGCTGGAAACAACTTGTGGATACGTCCGCGTTGACCAGGGCAAATATCACCTTTTGCCAGTATTAGGGTCAGGATAAGCAGAGCTACCGTTAAAGCAGGCGCTAGAAGGGTTAAAACAGCGGTAATCATGGTTTGACATTCAAAGTGGTAATTGATGGCGCTGATAATATATCAGGTAACCCTCGAATGCTATTCACATTGAAAAACCACAATTTCTTTGGGCTTTGAAGTCATCAACGTAGGGGTATATAATGCCCGCCTCCAAAACTAGAGGTTAAAATATGTACAACGACGTTTCCCCAATCCATGAGCATAAAAAATACTGGGCCGAGTGCTTCGGTGTGGCTCGTTTTCTGCCAACTAGCAGAAAAGAAATGGATGCCCTTGGTTGGGACAGCTGCGACATCATCATTGTTACTGGTGATGCCTACGTCGATCACCCTAGTTTTGGCATGGCGATCATCGGACGCTTATTAGAAGCGCAGGGCTTTCGCGTTGGCATTATTGCCCAACCAGATTGGAGCAACAAGAATGACTTCATGAAGCTTGGTCAACCGAATCTGTTTTTCGGTATTACTGCAGGTAACATGGACTCGATGATAAACCGCTATACTGCCGATCGTAAGCTACGTCACGATGACGCGTACACGCCGAATAACGAAGGTGGAAAAAGACCCGATCGTGCAACACTTGTCTATTCTCAGCGTTGTCGTGAAGCTTACAAAGAGACCCCCATTGTATTGGGTGGTATAGAAGCGAGTTTGCGCCGAATTGCGCACTATGATTATTGGTCTGATAAAGTTCGCCGCTCTGTGTTATTTGATGCTAAAGCGGATATTTTGCTATTTGGTAATGCCGAGCGTGCCTTAGTTGAGGTCGCACACCGTCTTGCTGATGGAGAAACTGTTAGCAACATGACCAATATTCGCGGGACTGCTGTTAATCTTCCTGCAGAACCAGAAAACTACACGATTATTGATTCTTCTCGCATTGAAAAGCCGGGTAAAGCGTTCGTGCCTCAAAACCCGTACGAAGTAGAATCAAATTGCGATACACAAAAGAAAGAGCCTGAAGCTAAGCCAATTACGATTCGCCCTTCTCGTCATGATGCAAAAACAACGGCAGTGAGACTGCCACCGTACGAGAAGCTTAACAACGACCGTATTTTGTACGCGCACGCCAGTCGTGTCATGCATCTGGAAACAAACCCTTATTCGGGGCGTGCTTTGATTCAAAAGCACGGTAATCGTGAGCTTTGGGTAAACCAAGCACCAATCCCACTTTCTACCGAAGAGATGGATTACGTATTCGGTCTACCTTATGCACGTGTACCACATCCTATGTACGGTAAGGCCAAGATTCCTGCCTATGACATGATCAAGACTTCTGTGAACATCATGCGTGGCTGTTTTGGTGGCTGCTCATTCTGTTCGATTACTGAGCATGAAGGCCGCATTATTCAAAACCGTTCGCAAGACTCAATTCTTAACGAACTTGAAGAGATTCGCGATAAAGTTCCAGGCTTCACGGGTACGATTTCTGATCTAGGTGGTCCAACAGCTAACATGTATCGTCTTGGCTGTTCAGATCCAAAAGCAGAAGCCAACTGTCGTCGTCCTTCTTGCGTCTTCCCTGGCATCTGTAACAAGCTCAATACTGACCACAAACACACTATTGACCTTTATCGTGCAGCTCGCAAAGTTAAAGGGGTCAAAAAGGTGATGATTGCATCGGGTGTCCGCTACGACTTGGCAATAGAATCACCGGAATATGTGAAAGAGCTTGTTACGCATCACGTCGGTGGTTATTTGAAGATTGCTCCTGAGCATACCGAGAAGAATCCGCTCGACTTAATGATGAAACCGGGTATGGGAACTTACGACCGCTTCAAGGAGATGTTCCAAAAGTACAGTGAAGAGGCTGGTAAAAAACAATACCTCATTCCTTACTTTATCTCTGCGCACCCTGGCACTGAAGATGAAGATATGTTGAACCTCGCGTTGTGGTTGAAAAAGAACAACTACGAATGTGATCAGGTTCAGAACTTCTATCCATCACCGATGTGTAATGCCACATCAATGTATTACTCAGAGACCAACCCACTCAAGCGTGTGAAGTATAAAAAACGTGAGGATGTGCCTGTTGCTAAAGGAGATCGTCAACGTCGGTTGCATAAAGCGCTGTTACGTTATCATGACCCAGCAAACTGGCCTTTGCTCCGAGAAGCGTTAACGAGCATGAGCAAGCAGTACTTGATCGGTGACAAACCGGGCTGTTTAGTCCCTGCAGAAGATCTTGATGCTAAGACGCCAGCCCAACGAAGAAAGTCAGGTCGACACGGTGCAAACAGATTCGCGACCAAACATACTAAAGGTCAACCAGATATCAGAACTGACAGCCAAAGAAACTCAGGTAAAGGTTCGAAACCTAAGAAAAAGTCTGGGCAACCATCTGGCAATGGGAAACCATCCAGAAGCCCTAAACGACGACCTCGTTAAGCCTAACGTCAATATAAAAAAGCGCCTCTCAATTTGAGAAGCGCTTTTTTTATTTTGCGACAGACTCTATTGCATGCAAATAAGTCATTGAATTATTTATATTTATAAGTTTGGCACAGTCCGTGCTCTGTTACTCGAAACACACTCCCCTTGATAAGGACAGCAAGATGGAACTACTAAGAGCAGAGACCAACAACCACACTTTGAAACTAGAACTATATGGTGATTTTGATGCTCGAGGAAGCCGTGAAGCACAGCCTCAAATCGATGACATTATCCACAATGATTGGCACCAAGAGATAGAGGTTGACCTAAGTCAAGTCCGCTTTATGGATTCTTCAGGCATCGGTGCTATTGTTTATCTATATAAGCGTCTAGTTGAACGCGAACGCAAAATGCGATTAGAGAACGTAACGGGACAACCGCTACAAATCATACAGTTGCTTCGAATTGGTCAGGCAATTCCTGTGAACACGCATGCGAGTAACGAATACCTGTAACACATAATTATACTAATTTGTTGGCAGAATAGGTGGTAACTACATGGACGTAAAAACGGGTGTAAAGCTATGCATTACCTGTCTCTCGGCATATCTCCTTTTAGCTTGTACAAGCTACCCAGATGAGGGAACAGGTGGTATTGCCGAGAACTATGCAGGTTCTGATTTTTCACCAGTGATGCCAGATGAACCCTTGGGACCTGAGCACGGTTTGCGATTTGACTGGAAGCTAGCCGCGCTGCACCTAGATTCCTTGATTGAAGAAGGAGCACAATGGTGCTTCCCCGCTGCCGTTCTTCAGGCACAAGAAAAACAAAATCGCATCGCAAGAGAGTTAGAGGGCGGCCTATGGATTGACGCTGCTAACGACATCGTCATTCAACGTAAAAAGCTCAATGATTTGGAGTTGCGTCTCGACTACGTATTGAATGAGGCGACATGTGCGCCCCCTCTCAAAGGCAAGGATTTTGATGATCTAATGCAAGTGGTTAAGCGTGTCTACCAACTTCTTAATGTCGATAACCAGTTCGCGTACAACTCTGTCGAAGTTAATCCCAAATACATGGGTCATCTCGCGGAAGCAGCAAACATCCTTAAGCAACATCCTACCATTCGCCTTTCTGTTACCGGACACGCCGATGCTACCGGAGGTACCGAATACAATGAAAAGATTGCGAAAGGACGTGCGCAGCAAGTTAAGCGTTACCTAACTATATTTGGCCTAGCTCCTGGTCGTATCGAAACACACTCACTTGGTGAAGAACTGCCTCTCTACGAGGGTGACAGCCCGGGAGTTCGACTTACCAACCGAAGAGTCAGCATTGAAGTCATCGCGGATAAAAATAGCAATGCCACTCAAGGAGCGTTGTGATGAACCAAGCTAAAGTAATAGTACTACTATGCGTAACTGTTCTCTTCGCCTTATTTGCACCACTTTCCCTAGCTAACGAGAAGCAGGTACAAGTCGGCGACCTCATTCAAGTCGATTTGCCTGGCGAATCGAGCTTAAATAGGGGATTTCAGGTTGATAAACGTGGTCGAATTACACTACCAGAAGTAGGCCCTGTATTCGTTGCCGGCTATAACGAAGAACAGCTCACCACGGCGGTAAAGGGTGCGCTTGATAAAGTTTTTCGTGACACCTCAAACGTCCAAGTTTATGTCGCAGAACGGCAAATTCTAATTTCAGTGCAAGGCTATGTTGCCTCACCAGGAGAATATACGCTTCCCTACAACTCAAATGTCCAAATGGCATTGCACGCCGCTGGCGGACTGCGCTCCGGAGCCCAGTTAAACAAAATGTTGCTAAAACGAGGTGCAGATAGACAGGAATTCGACTACAAGCGATTCCTTGATACTGGTGATGACAAAAACCTCCCAGCCCTGCAATCTTTGGACACCTTATTTGTACCAGCTTCCCCATTAGTCGGTAATATTGAACAAGAGTTTGACCCGGCTAAACTTGCTGATTCGGGTGATAGTGCCGACTCACGCCAAGCCATTAAAGTATTTGGTGAAGTGAATGCACCTGGCTCCTTCTCCTATAAATCGAATAGCGACCTAGTAGACGTGCTGATGCGAGCAGGCGGCGTTACGCGTTATGCGAGCGTGGAGCAAATTCGAGTAATCAGCAATAACACCCCTACACTATTCAACTTAAAACGCTATTTAGACAGTGGTGATGTTTCCTTGTTACCTCCTCTGCAAGCCGGAGCGACGATTTTTGTTCCCAAACAAGAAGAGGAAATTAAATCCGGCTCCAATACCGTGTATGTCATGGGTGAAGTAGCCGCTCCCGGTGCTTTTGAAGGTAAAAAAGGCGCGACCTTTATGGATATCCTTGCCAATGCCGGAGGCCCAACACGATTTGCAGAGTCTAGACAGATTCGCGTAATAAAGTCCGATGGCCGAGTAGTCCCTTTTGATATGACGGCGTACACCGAAGGTCTAAAAGGCAGTCAAGCACCAAAAATAGAGCCTGGTGACGCTATCTTTGTACCAGAGAAAACCGATATCAACGAGAAATCGTGGCTTAAAGTATCCCCAGACCGAGCAGTCAACGTAATCGGTGAAGTAGTTCGACCTGGCCGAATTGAATGGTCAGATGAAATGGATCTGATGGACTTACTGGCGCATGTTGGAGGTCCAAGCGGCCGCGCAGACACCTCAAAAATCGAAGTCGCTAACGGCAATAAAATGGTGGTGTTTGATCTTGATGCCTTCATAAAACGAGGGGCTCCTCAATCAGAGCTGCCTTACATTTCAGCTGGCGCTATTGTCCGTGTTCATGATTTACCACAAGATCCATCAGATAACAAAGCTCAGTGGGTAAGACAAAGCTCCGATGCCTCCATCTACGTGTTTGGCCAAGTCAATGCTCCGGGCCGTTATCGATTCACGGACGATATGCATTTTCTTGATATTTTATCTGCGGCAGACGGACCAACTAAAGACGCGGACATTCACAACATTCGCGTGACTCACCGAGACAAGCCTTATTCGAAAGTAAGCAAGCTCAATCTCTCGCTTTACTTTGAGACCGGTGATGAGTCCATTATTCCACTGGTTAAGCGCGGAGATACGATTTATGTCCCAGAGAAAAACCGTAACTGGTTAGATACGCCTAAAGAGAAAACCATTCGCATATTAGGTGCTGTCAATAACCCCGGACGATACGTGTTTAACGACAATATGACAATTCTTGACGTTTTAGCAGAGGCAGGAGGACCAAGTGATAGAGCTTATGTAGAGAAGATTAGCGTCGTCAACATGTCTTGCTGCCAAGGACAAGCAAGAACCTTTGATCTGGTGGAGTTCAGTAAAACTGCTGATATCAAAATGTTACCCGTGATTCGCGCAGGCGATACTATTTATATCCCGGACCGCCGTAATAGCTTTGCAGAACAAGCTCGACTGGGCTTAACCGATATCTTCAGGATCGTCTCGACGATCGCTGTAATAGGAGCGCTATAATGTCTATTCCCGCGACTCATGCTGAAATTGAAGAGCTTTATCTCAATGCAGAATTGAAGCAATGCCGCTCAATCAGTATTACAGCCTGCAACAGCCAAGAAGGCACCTCTTCGATAGCGCAAGCTTTGACTGAGCGCTACCTTCTTGCTGGTCATAAAACACTGTTGGTCGACCTCAATCTATACCACCCAAGTCTGATGAGCATAGAACTGTCTGATGTTCCCTCTCTTTCATCAGAACTCACGCCGAAGAACAGCCACTGGGTGCAAGATAAACACTCCCCAAAAGTGTTTCTTGGGGTATCCGCACCTAGCGACCCACGAACTCGTTTGTTGTATAAGGACCCAACCAACTTAAGGCAACAAGTTGCAGAATGGCTAACTCAATACGATCGAGTGGTTATTGATACGTCACCTATCCTCAACGTTAATCAAAACAACATCCCAGCGCACTGTGTCGCTAACGCATGTGATGGTACTTATTTGGTTGTGCTAAGCGGGGTCACGCTCACCAACCAAGTAGCCGATGCAGTTCAGGCATTACAAGAAGGTACCCACACCCACTTATTGGGAACCGTACTTAACTACCGGGATCAACCTTCACTAGCAAGTGAGATTTGCCGCGAGATTGATCGTCTGGGTTGGTTACCTTCCAAAATAACATCGTGGGCTAAGAAGAAAGTGGTCAGCAATAGATTCCTGTCGTTGCCTATTTGACACTCTCTTGCGCAAATTCTTTATATTCAGCGCGTTAGACAGTAATTTACTAAAAATCGTCGTTATTTGTACTATCCTTTAATCAGCAGTGATATTAAACAAGGAAGTAAATATGACACCGAAAGTGCTCCTTATTGAAGACTCTTCTTCACTCGCAGTACTTTATAAACAGTTTTTGCAGAACGAGCCCTACGAATTATTGCATGTGGCTACCGGCGCGGAAGCAAAGCGTCTGTTAGAACGAACCTTGCCTTCATTGATAATCCTAGATCTGCAATTGCCCGATATGCAGGGAGACGAGATCCTTGAATGGATGGAAGAAAAAAACCTGCAGATTCCGGTTATCGTCGCTACCGCACATGGCAGTGTAGATACTGCCGTCAAGCTTATTCAAAAAGGCGCGAAAGACTTCCTTGAAAAACCAATTCGAGCTGACCGCTTAAAAACGTCCGTCAACATTCATCTAAAGCAAGTTCAATTGGAAACTATGCTCGATGATATTCAACAGCAGATGGAACGTGAACGATTTCATGATTTTATTGGCGCCAGTATTCCCATGCAAGGTGTATACAAAATTATCGATGCAGTAGCGGATACCAACGCCAGCGTGTTTATTATTGGTGAAAGTGGCACCGGTAAAGAGGTTTGCGCCAACGCCATTCACAACGAAAGCGAACGTCGAGAGCAGCCTTTTATTGCCATAAACTGTGGCGCTATTCCTAAAGATTTAATGGAAAGCGAAGTTTTTGGACATGTCAAAGGCGCATTTACAGGGGCGACAACGGATCGTAAGGGCGCTGCGTCACTTGCACACGGCGGTACTTTGTTCCTGGACGAATTGTGCGAAATGGACTTAGAAATGCAGAAGAAACTTCTGCGCTTTTTGCAAACTGGCACGTTTACACCACTAGGTGCAACCAAAGAACAAAAAGTAGATGTTCGCATTATTTGCGCGACGAACCGTGACCCATTAGCTGAAGTAAAAGAAGGTCGTTTCCGTGAAGACCTTTATTATCGCGTACATGTAGTTCCAATTCATATGCCGCCACTGCGTGAGCGAGACCGTGACATCGTCACTCTGGCAGAACACTTCTTGAAAGGTTACGCGAAGCAAGATAAACGCCGTTTTGAATCTATTTCCAAAGAAGCACAGCGTTATCTCAAACGATATGACTGGCCTGGGAACGTTCGACAGTTGCAAAACGTAATACGTAACATTGTGGTTCTTAACGATGACAAATCTTTGGGCGTTAATCATCTGCCCGCCGAAATGGTCCAAACAAGACCAGCAACAGTTGTTCGTCCTAGCACCCCACAAAGTCTTCTCTCAGTGGTACAACATCCAACGCCAGAAAACACCGTTGACCACAATATGGTAGAGACGGTCCAAATGGCCGCCGTGCAACCTCAGCCTGACAGCGATACTGAGCCTAGAACACCTAACATTCGTCCTATGTGGCAGGTTGAGCGAGAAACCATACAGCAGGCTATCGATTTTTGTGATGGCAATGTGCTCAATGCGGCCGTGCTTCTAGAGTTAAGCCCATCCACTGTCTACCGAAAAAAACAAGCTTGGGAGGCAGAAGACAGTGCCTCGTAGCAAGCGGGTTTGGCTACTGTTAGACAGTAGTACTTTTGGCGGTATAGAGACGCACGTCCTTGAGCTAGCAAAAGGCTTGATTGCCTTTAAGCAAAACGTAAAAGTTGTATTTTTAACGTCGCATAAACCTACGCCGCCACTCATTGCGCAGCTTCAAACCGCTAATATTGATACCACTATATTGGATGTCGACTATCCGCAACACTCTATTTGGCTGAGGCTAAACAAAGCCATTGACAAAGCGGCTTCGCAAAACCAAAAACCCACTGTTATTCATGCACATGGCTACAAAGCGAACATACTACTTCGCTTATCTCGCCTTTGCGGCGCGACATCTGCAATTAACATAGTATCGACTTTTCATGCTGGTGAAACACCGATCGGAAAAGTTCGCTGGTACGACGCTGTAGATCGAGTCAGTGCCATAGTCAGTCATAAGCGGATTTGTGTAAGTCGCGCGATCCAAGGGAAAGTTCCTTATTCTAGTGTACTGGTCAATAACTTTGTCCCACAAACTGAGTTTCTTGAATCCACAAATCAAAACGTAGCGTTCGTAGGGCGATTAAGTCCAGAAAAAGGCCCAGACACTTTTCTAGATATCGCAAATCGGTTTCCTCGCAATGCCTTTCATGTTTATGGCTCTGGTGATATGGAGCTAGAGTTAAAACAACACAATTCACCTAACGTCACTTTCCATGGCCACCAAAAAGAGATGGCCCGTGTATGGCCTGACATCGATGTATTACTCATCACCTCGAAGTATGAAGGGCTGCCTATGGCTGCGTTAGAGGCGATGTCTCGTGGCATTCCACTTATTAGCTTTAAACTGGGCGAACTGCCTAGCATGATAGACTCGGGGATCAATGGATGGATCGTTGACAGTAACCAGGAGATGTATGACGCGCTAAAGCACTGGTTTTCACTCTCCCCCGCTGAAAAAGCGCAAGTAAAGCTTAACGCGCAACAAACGATAGAACAGAACTACTCCACCAAAGTCATCATTCCCCAAGTACTCTCCATTTATGGTTTTGGCGATGCCGTAACCCAGTAACACCTATCATTAAGCTGTCATTGTGATTCCTATATTGAGAATTCCATTATCAAGTACAACCGCACCTGAAGAGTTTTATCCTTAACTATTTGTAATATAAAGAGTTAGTAACGTGGCATCTTACTTGCTCTAAACATATCTATTACGCAAATTGATGGGCTATCCCTCGAGATAGTTATTCATCTCAATCAGGCCTTAGATATGACCAAACAATGCCAAAAACATATTGTAGTCTTCGATGCTTATTCCACTAAAGACAACGATACTTTAGCGTTGCACTCTTTGCTGCGTCAGCTCGGTAATGAAAGTGTGCAGATAAGCGTCTTAGCCGCGAAAGCCAGTCATTGGACACGACTGAAAGACTACGAAATCCCGTTGCAGATATACTCACTCCCTTTCCCTATTGACTCTAAAAAGCGGTTATCAATTACTGATTGGTTCAAAAGCTTCTGCCAGCTTTGTTACTGTCTCTACTTCTTAACAACACTCCCAAAGGTGCATGTGATGCTATCGTTTTCTCAGCCTCAAATGGCCCTCCCAATCTACTGGTTGAGAGTGTGTTGGGGCTATGCGCTCGTTCACTTGGTTTATTCAAAACTCTATGACTCTGCCACAAACCTGTGGTGCCTAACAAAAGCCACGAAAGTTTTCTACCTAGCTGGTACTGAAGAATTAAACAGACATCTGCTACAACAAAACAACACGTTGAAAGATGAAAACTGGCAAAGCTTCCAAAGTGGTATCACAATCGCTGATTGGCCAACCGTAAGAAAAACCGCAGACTCGAGAATTTTCTGGGCAGGAGACCTTAATCAAGATCATATCGAGCACCTCTTAACTGCGGTGGCACAAGTTCCTCGGCCTATTGACGGAGATATCTGTTACTACTCTCAATCATTACTGAAATCAGCTGATAAAAGCACCTCTATCCCTCGCCCAATTAAAGGGCTACATTGGTATCAGGGCTGGCGAAATATCGATGAAATAAGGCAGCAATGCAGTATTTTTGTATCAACTGCGCCTGATGAATCGGCTAACCTGTTAATTTTAGAAGCGATGGCTGCGGGCATGTGCCCTATTATTCCGAGGGACAATGGATATTGGAGTCGAGTGTTATCAGACGGTTACAGCTGTCTGAAATATAATGGCAATGAACCCAGTTCTCTCGCAAAAGTTCTCCACCATTGTTACAAAGACCCCTTCTCAAGGGATGCGATTGCCGTCGAAGCGATGAAGGTTGCTCAGTGTTACGATGCTGAGAAGAGTTATCGCCCAATCACTACTTACATACTCGCTACATGCAATTCCATTCTTGAGTTGGAGCTTAGTCATGACTAGCGTCGATGCGCACGATTCCAGTTGGAATGGGCTAGATGTCGTTGTAAGCAAGGTATGGCGATGACTACCGCCACTCCTTCTTCTAACCACTCTAAACATACACTACTGAGTGTTACGTTGTGTGCTCTGGTAGGCCTTATATGGGCATTGGTACCCCACCCTATTGTGGGTCTGGCTATCGGACTAATTCCAATCGCTATATTGGTTGTTTTGAGTCAGACCTTTTGGTTGGTAACGCTATTTATCGTATTTTCTTTTTTCCGAATTCATGAAGTTTTTCCCGCACTCTATCCATTGAAAATTCCGTTAATGCTCTCGGCTGCCGCCCTGTCCGCGTTACTTTGGCATACCTTAATTAGTGGAAAAATACAGCTTTACTGGCATCCGGTTTACCGATGGCTGTTTATATTTTGGGGGATTGTCATTATAGGAGTCGTGTTTGCCGCGAATAGAAGCGTTGCCATCGCGATGTTTAGTGGCACTTACGTCAAAATAATTATCATGACATTGGCCGTGTCATGGTTGATTACCTCTCCCAAAGAGCTATCACGTTTTTCATTTCTGATTGTTATTTCGGGACTTGTTGTAGGTTGTGTTGCACTCTATAACTCCGCTAATGGTATTGGTTTAGTCGAAGGCTCAAGGGTCACTATTGGTCGAAGTTTCGGCTCTATGCTTGGCGACCCAAATGATCTTGCCTTAGTGCTGCTGTTTCCTCTTGCATTTACTGTCGCCACTATGACGACGAAAGGAATCGGGTGGTCATTTCGAGCCCTGTCGCTCCTAACTTCTGCGGTTCTGTTTTTTGCAATTGTCGCAACTCAAAGCCGAGGAGGATTGTTAGGGTCACTTGCGGTGCTGGGGTTCTACGCTTGGCGCATCATTCCATCAAAGACTCTGTTTGCCTTTTTAGGTGTTATCGGTGCTCTTGCGCTCTACTCATTAGCTGGCATATCCGGACGAGCCTCTGGAGGAGCTGCGGAAGAAGGCATTGATGAATCTGCAATGGGCAGGATCTATGCGTGGGAAGCTGCCTATAAAATGGCACTAGACAACCCTGTCTTAGGTGTTGGACTGGATAACTTTTACTATAACTATTTCTTCTACAGTCCTCATTGGGATGGATTAAACCACGCTGTTCACAGTACTTGGTTTGGTGTGTTAGCCGAGACTGGCTTTATTGGGCTTATTGTTTTCTTACTTTTCATTTATCAGCTTTTGAAGTGTGCTAGGCAAACGCTCACTTTCATAGATGGTAGAGCGGATATCCCACCTTATCTGCGCTCAATGGCACTGGCGGTATACAGTGGCCTTATAGGCACCTTTGTATCCGGTACTTTTCTCACTCAAGGCTTCGTATGGCCGATTTATATTCTCGCTGCACTGACCATCGCAGTGTCACAAATTGCTTCGCAATTTGAGAAGTGCGAAAGCCCAGAACATAAGTAGACGACAACCCTTTGATTAATATAACTATAATTATTGGCGCATTTCTTGATACCCCTTCTAGTATCCTAAAATCTACGACTCAGAATAATGAGAAGGAATGTCAAAATGAATACTACTTCGTCATTCGATTTCAAAAATTGGCTTCGGTCTCATCCAAATCCCAAAATGAGAAACCTTTTTGTCATTTTGAAAAGAGCGCGTGCGACAGGCATTCCCACGCCATCGTTTTATAACAAAGCGCTCTATGCGTTATTAACTATTTTGCGAAATGGAATCGAAACACTATCTCGACTACTTGTATACACGCCTGCATTTAAAGGGCGCGTATCGAAATGTGGTCACTCACTCTATCTTTACAGCGGATTGCCACTTGTCACTGGTCCCCTGAAAATTGCATTAGGCAATGACTGCCGAGTGTCAGGACACACCACTTTTAGCGCTCGAACTACACCTCACCCTAACCCTGCAATACATCCAGAACTTATCGTCGGTAGCAATGTTGATATAGGTTGGCAGGTCACTATCGCTGTTGCCGAAAAAGTTGAAATTCAAGACAACGTGAGAATCGCGGGACGTTGTCAATTATTTGGTTACTCAGGACATCCGCTCAATGCACGCCAAAGAGCAGAAGGTGCACCCGATGAAGATCATCGCATTGGAAGCATTGTCCTAGAGCAAGACGTTTGGCTAGCGACAGGAGTAACCGTGCAAACTGGCGTGACAATTGGACAGGGAACCATCGTCGCTGCAGGTAGCGTCGTGACTAACGATTTACCCGCCAATGTTATCGCCGCTGGATGCCCTGCGAAAGTTGTTAGACATATCGATCAGACGATATAGCGTTAATTGGCCGTTACTGAATAACAAGGATTATGTTATGAGAGATTTGATTGTATTCGGAGAAGACTATGGTGCCTTGCCTTCTAGCACTCAGCATCTCGTCAAGCGCCTTGCCAGTCAGCGGAAAGTACTCTGGATAAATTCCATTGGTTTACGTCAACCCAAGTTTACTAAACACGATGCGGCCCGAGCACTAAACAAGCTACTCCGACGTGATAAGTCCAAACAACTGAAACTCGAATCCGAGCCAGTACCAGAGACTATTACTATTGTAAACCTGATGACGATTCCAGCGCCTCGTTCAACATGGTCTAGAAAGCTGGCAGCAGCCTTGATGGAGTCACAGTTGGTTCCCGTTATTAAAAGACTAAAACTCAACAATCCCATTATTTGGAGTTCATTACCCACCGCTGCTGACGTCTGCCAACGATTAGGTAATCTACCTATTGTCTACTACTGCGGTGACGATTTTGGAGCGCTCGCAGGAGTTGATCATGACACGGTATTGCAGCATGAACGTCATCTGGTTCAAGAGGCTGATATGGTCATTACGGCAAGCGAAAAGCTTCTGAGAAAATTCCCGGAAAGGAAAACTCGCTTGCTAACTCATGGTGTGGATTGTCAGCGCTTCTCCCAGCCTACCAAGCGCGCCAATGACTTACCAAACAGAGGACGTCCAATTGCTGGCTTCTATGGCAGTCTTTCTAATTGGCTAGATTATGATCTCCTTAATCAGGTGATAAGTGCCATGCCGCATTGGGATTTCGTATTTATTGGTCAACTCGAACTAGAACAGTTTCCAATTGTACAGGCCGACAACGTCTTTTATCTGGGACCCAAGCCTCATGCGCAACTCGCATGTTACAGCCAGCACTGGACCGTCAGTTTGCTGCCATTCGTCTTAAACGCACAAATTAGTGCGTGTAACCCTCTTAAGCTGAAAGAGTATTTAGCCGCAAGAAGACCGGTTATTACTACCGAATTTCCGGCACTTAAGCCCTACCGTGAACATATCATCGTGATTCAAAATGTTGGCGAAATGATAAAAGCGCTTGAGTCAGCGGCAAAGCAATCGACTAAGCTTCCTGAAGGTCTAGTCGACAGCGAGAGCTGGGAACAAAGAACTCAAGTACTAGAGCGCTATTTGGAGGCCTTATGAGTGAGCTAAAGCTGAGGCTTTTAGCTATCTTAACGGCAGCGTGGAGGCGTCGTTATGCGATAGCAATGCCAATCTTGATCATGCCGTTTGTCGCTTATGCTATTGGCGTCTTGACTCCTCTGAAATATAAATCGCATACCAGCATGCTGATTCAAGAAACCGCCAAAATGAATCCGTTCCTTGAAGATATTGCCGTCTCGACCATGCTCAAAGATCGTCTGTCAGCACTTAAAACTCTCCTCAACAGCCGACACGTGCTGTTGTCAGTTGCAAGTGACCTAAGCCTTATTAATGACTCCATGACCGCATCTCAAAAAGATCAAATTATCGCTGAGCTTTCTGCCAACCTAACCGTTACTCAATTAGGCAAAGACTTCATAAAAATTGAACACTCCTCATCCTCACCAGAGGGCATGAAGGCGCTGCTAGAATCAGTAAGTGTTCACTTTATCGAAGAACTTTTGGCACCTGAACGCTCATCGATCAGAGATTCCAGTGAATTTCTGACTATCCATATTAAGAAACGCAAACAAGAGCTAGAAAACGCCGAACAAGCGTTAGCCGATTATTACAACCAACACTCTTCAGCGACACCTGAAATGCAAAATGAGAATCTGAGCCGACTAGCCTCGCTTAAGCAAACTTTGGCGGAAAAACAAGCTGAGCTATCTGGCGTAGAACAAAGCCTAGGCTCGCTTGATCAGCAACTCTCCAAAACCAACCCGATAGTCGGCAAATTGGAAGAACAGATCATTGAAACTCGAAGCGCGTTAACCTTACTTAAAGCAAAATACACTGATACCCACAGTGCCGTGCAGGCCAAACTTAGAGAACTTAGTAGGCTAGAGAAAGAGCGCAACCAATTACTTCAGTCTGAGCAACCCGAACTCAACAGCGACCAACTGTGGGATATTGCCAGTGTGACTTCAGTTAGCGATGTAGGCGATATTCAGCCACTTCTAATTACCCAGCTTCACAGCCTCCAACTTGTTCGAGGTCGGTACGAATCACTCAAGCAAGAGACTAATAGCTTGCAGTCTATGATTGATGAGCTCACCGTCAACGCCCAAAGTTACGGTAGTAATGCCAAACAATTATTGAAGCTACAACGTGATGTCAGTCTTAAAAGACAACTCTACGATGAACTAGTGGAACGTTACGAAATGGCACAATTGACCGGTTCATTAGGTGTGTTTGAGCAAAATAAACGAGTCAAAATCATCGATCTCCCTTATACACCCAGTTCACCAACGAATTTCACACCAACCGTATTTGCGGCTGTTGGTGTTATCGCTGGACTTGTTCTGGGCATAGGTATGGCAATTGTTCTTGAGCTCTTTGATACAACTATACGCCGTAGGGATCAACTCACTCAAATATCCGGTGTGCCTTTGATTACTGCGATTCCTAAGATTGCCGCCGAATGATATTCAGAATGAATGTCATATCGGGAAAGCTATGTATTTTGAGCTTAACTACATGTTTTTATTTACTTATTAACTTGGCACAACCCGTGCAACGTTAGATTAACAATGCAACGCCTATGCAAGGAGCAAATTATGGCAAGCTCACCCCTTATTCCAAAACACAACTCCGGTAGCACATACAAGGTCGTACACGTTGTTCAACACCTCGCTCCTGGAGGACTTGAAACAATGGTTCTTGAACTGCTTAAGCAAGCGAAAGAAGATGAAAGAGTATTCATCATCAGTTTGGAAGGGGAGCTTGAACAAGCAATTAAACACTGGCCACAACTTATCAAATATCGCTCACATCTATTCTTTCTCGGCAAAAAGCCCGGTTCACAAATTACTCTGCTTCGAGTGATGTATCGACTACTTAAGGTACTAAAGCCTCAAGTTGTCCACACTCATCATATTGGCCCTCTAATCTATGGTGGCATTGCAGCAAGACTCAACCGAGTCCCAGCACGAATTCATACCGAGCACGATATGTGGCACTTAACCGATGCAAAACGTCAAAAGGTAGAAAATCTCGCACTCAAGGTGGTTAACCCAATCTTAGTGGCTGATGCGCAAAGAGTTCAGCAGCAGCTTTCTCAGCTATTCCCTTATACCACGCCGACTGTAATTAAAAATGGAGTGGACTGTAACCGATTCGTACCTGCGAATCAGGCTGGAGCAAGGCGTATCCTTGGTTTGCCAGCCAAAGTTACCCTCATTGGCACCGCTGGTCGTTTAGAACCTGTTAAAGCACAAGCGACTTTGATCAAATCCGTTGCACGACTTTCGAACGATATCCACCTCGCTATTGCAGGTATAGGTTCCCTTGAGCAAGAGCTCAAAGACCTTGCCAAAGCTTTGAAAGTTGAGGATAGGGTTCACTTTCTTGGATTAGTAAACGATATGCCTTCGTTTTACCAATCGCTTGATCTGTTCTGTCTTCCTTCAGTTTGTGAGGGATTTCCACTTTCGCCCCTTGAAGCACAAGCGTGCAACATTCCAGTTGTGGTTACGGATGTTGGTGCGGCAAAGGAAACTCTATGCCCTTTATCTGGTGTGACAACGAAATCGAATCGAGTGTTTTCATTGGTGCAAGCTTTAGAGAAAGCATTAAAAACACGTCACCTATTCTGTCCACGAGACTTTGTTGTCGAGAATAATGATGTACGTTCAATGAGCGAAGCCTATCGAAATCTTGTGTTCAAGGCTTAACTCTTGGCTAGTCAAGATTAATTATAGAAAGGACATAATATGGAAGTAGTATTGATTGGAATATTCATTCTAAGCGCATTTTTCATAGTGTATCACCATGCTGGATATCCAGTGATTCTCCGCTGGTGGGCTAATCGACATCCAATAATCACAAGTGGTGCAATACCAAGAGGCTATCGTTGCGTTCGTAGAGATCGTGTACTACCGACGGTTACCATTATCATACCTGCCTATAATGAAGAGCAGTGGATAGCGGATAAAGTCAGAAATTGCGCATCGTTAGACTATCCAAGAGATAAGCTAAAAATTGTGATTATTGATGACGGCAGTGAAGACAGCACTCTTAATATCGCTGAGTCAACAATACAAGAGGCCATATGCGCGGATACCCATTTTGAAATTATCAATCAGCAAGATAATACCGGGAAAGTTGCGGTCCTTAACCGATACATTCCGAAAGTCGACAGTGATATTACTTGCATTTCAGATGTTTCAGCAATTATCTCCGTAGATGCCCTTCTAATTGCCAGTGAGTTCTTCAAAGATCAGAACATCGGTGTCGTAAACTCAACCTATCAGCTGCTTCATGCCGGTCAAACCGGAGAGTCAGACTACTGGCAATACCAAAACAACATCAAATATCGTGAATCCACTATGGGGTCTACGATTGGTGCACATGGAGCACTGTATTTCATACGTACACCGCTATTTGAATTGTTACCGGACAATACAATCAACGATGATTTCATCATTCCGATGAGGATTGTTCGCCATCACTATCAAGCCGCATACGCACCTAATATGAATGCCATCGAGCAAGAACCCACTGAATCAGCCCAAGACTTTCGGCGACGATTACGTATCTCAGCTGGCAACATGCAACAGGTCATCATGTTGTTTGATCTATTCTCGCCGCAATATGGTCGGACTGCATTTACCTTTTTCTCGGGCAAAGGACTACGCCTATTTACACCATACTTAATGATTACATGCTTGATTTCGTCACTTTGGTTGGCGCAAACAAACGCTATCTTCTTGGTACTGTTTTATTCGCAGGTAGCCGTTTACGTTATTGCCGCAATAGCGAACTACTGCCCACCTCTTCAAAAGCTGCGACTCATTCGTTTAATTACATACTTAATCGTTGGCCATACTGCTAACTTAATTGGTGGGCTTCGTTACTTATTTGGACTTGAAAATGGAAAATGGCAGCGTCTCGCGCGCTAGGAGGATAATTATGACTAACTATGAAAGACGCTCAATTCACTTCTCAAAACGAATTTTCGATATTGTAGGTGCTAGTGTTGGCATGATCATCCTTGCAATCACTTTTCTACCTGTAGCGCTAGCAATTAAATTTACCTCGAGAGGACCCATATTTTATAAGCAGCTCAGAGTAGGGAAATGGACTCCTGAAAGAATGGATTTCATTTATGTACTCAAGTATCGTTCAATGTATGTGGATGCCGAATCCCATTCAGGCGCAACATGGGCGACAGAAGACGATCCGCGAATCACACCTGTAGGCCGCTTTCTTCGCAAAACCCGACTTGATGAACTCCCGCAGTTTATTAATGTACTCAAAGGCGATATGTCGCTCATAGGGCCAAGACCAGAACGCCCTGACTTCTATAACAAGCTTGAGAATGACATTCCATTCTTTGTAGAACGAACTTACGACGTCCTGCCCGGTATCACTGGACTAGCACAAGTTAATCAAGGTTATGATACGTGCATTGAAGATGTGAGAAGTAAGGTTGGTTACGACCACAGTTATGCCTTGTCACTGTCATCATTTAAGACTTGGCTGTCCACTGACATTCATATTGTCTTTAGAACTCTAAAAATCATGGTTGATGGACGCGGCAGGTAAGTCTGAGACAAAAAAAGTCCGGCCTATTGGCTGGACTTTTTCGCGGTAAAGATAAAAGTCAGCCCTAGGAGGATAAAACCGATCCCGGACAACTTCACCCAACTAAATGTCTCATTGAGCCACGGTAAAGTCACTGCTAGCAAGTAGACAATCACATAGCTCAAACTAAGCAAAGGATATGCAACCCCAAGGGGTAAGTGCTTTAAAGCCATTACCCAACACGCCATAGACAGTGCATAGCATCCTAAGCCGATGCCAACACCAAATAAAGCTGACCACACATGTACTAGCAGCTCAAGCAATTGATCCTGTTCAAATAAAACAACAATGCTGTCCCATTGCGATGCAATCCCTCCCATTCCCCATTTCATAGAGAGCTGAGCAGTAGATATTAGCAGGACACTCACTAGTGCAATTGGCAAGCCGGCTTTAAGATCTTTCGCTACCATCAACCAGCTCCTCCAATAATGCCAACGCCGATCATTATGCACATTACACCAAGCCATTGCTTGGGCAGAATGACTTCACCAAAGGCAAATTTAGAAACCAATAACATGATAACGAAATTAACGCTTAGTAACGGATAAGCAACTGATACATCCCACTGACTCAGTACACCCAACCAAGTTAAGGCACTGGTTCCCAAGAAGACAATTCCAAGAAGCATAGGAAAGCTCAATAGCTTCCCTACTGCGGACAGCTGCGGGTTTTCTTCAAAATACATAGCTGCTCGCTTTTGCCAATATTGGCTAAGCGAGCTTGCGACGACTGAAAGTACAAACAGCAGTACTGTCATTACTGGGCATCTTTTTGATTAAAGATCAGCGCATGATAACGGCCACGATCAACGTGATCATCTGGTTCAGGGAAACCTTCTGGCAACGGCGGTAGGTCTCTAAAGTGTAAGAGCACTGGACCCGTCAACTGTTTCTCTTTGATAAAGTCATCTAACTGATTCCACTCAATGAAGCGATGCTTCGAGTCCTCATATTTCAGACCGTAATCCACCTCACCCATAGACTTGGTGAGATAGACATCGCTGCGCTTCAAGTACCAGTTTAGTGCTGACATTGTATCCGGATAGTCCGCAATAAGAACCATATCATCGGTGACTTTTGGTGCTAATTGCTCCATGAAACGTGCTGGCATTTTTGAGTCAATCGTCGTATTTGGAAGCACAGTGGAGAACAAGGCGAAAAGAGCCAAAGGCGATACCATATACGCAGCAAACTTGTGTTCGAACGCTTTGGCTTTCACTGCATAGAAAGCACAAGTAGCCCAAAATCCTAGTATGAACAACGCAATCCAAGGACGATAAGATTCAGACTCATCCAAAGGTAGCTTACCCATAAAGAACATCACCATTAGTGTAATAGCAACCGTTGCAAAGAATAAACCATTAATAATCGAACCTATTGTTAGGCCTTTCGCTTTGCTGTTATAGGCTTTGATAATGCCATGGGTCAATAGAATCGCAATTGGAGCCATGCAAGGTAAGATATACGTCGCCAGTTTTCCACTTGCATAGGAGAACAGCAAAAATGGCATTACCGCCCAGAGAATAGAGTAGCGAATAAGTGGCTTTGAAAACTCACCCTTTAACTGAACAAGAGCAGACGGAGCCCAAAATACCCAAGGTAGAGTTCCTAAGAATAGGAACGGTACATAATACCATATCGGCGCAGCGTGCTGCGCATCTTCAGCAGAGAAACGATGGATATGCTCTTCCCAGAAGAAGTAATTCCAATAATCTGGTTCAGCTGCATGTATAGCTAGAGACCATGGCAAACAAGTGATAAGCGCAACAAACATCACCCACCAGCCCCATCTTAATATCTCTAGGAACTGCTTTTGCATAATCATGTAAGGTATAACGACAATAACTGGTAACGCTAGCGCTAAAAAGCCTTTCGTCAAAACAGCACAACCACAGAAGAACCCAGCTAAGCCATAGTGTAACCATCGCTGTTTCGTAGAGGTCGCTTCCGTTGCAAAATAGAAGGCGGCATAACAAGCAGTAAGCCAGAATGCCAACATGCCATCGAGTACGCTATAAGTACCGATTGCTGCCACCATAAACATGCTAAGAAACACACCTGCGGTTAGCCAACCTTGACGGCGATCTGTCATTCTGCCAACGAGAGAAACTAAAAATAGTGCAGAACCAAACATAGCAAGTGCCGACGCAATTCTCACAGCAAAATTGGTGTCACCAAAAATAACTTGTGCAATGGCGTTAAACCAATAACCCATGATCGGCTTTTCGAAGTAACGTAAGTCGTTAAAGGTAGGAACTATCCAGTTACCGGAAGCCACCATCTCGCGAGAGATCTCTCCGTAGCGTAGCTCATCTGGTGACCACAGTGGGCGCAGATCAAGCGGTAGTATGTATAACGCAATAAAGAAAAGCGGTATCCACACCGCCCAGTTAATTCGTGATTGTTGCATTCTTCATCCAATTGAATAAAAGCCCATGACATCATGGGCTTATACTAGTTTCAAATCTACATGCAGCGACATTTAAGGCGTAAAAGCGACTACAATCCCATGCGTTCTACAAATGACGCTTGGTGTGTTAGCCACCCTTCTCGTCCTTCCATTTCGATGTTTTTTATTGCATCACTTGGAAGTGGCGATTCTGCCCCTTCAAGCAGATCTATCATGGGTACGAATTCTATATTCTGTTGCTTAGCTCTGACAATCAAATCTTCAAACATTTCAGCACAAACAATACCTTCTACTTCCGCGTGGATTGTATAAACATTCAAACCATCGCGCTTAATAAGCTTAAGAATAGCATCATTGTAGTTGCTGTTGTCGACACCATCTTGCCCGACAAGCTCGTCATAGGTAGGCAAGGTCACTGGGATTTGAGGTGCCATTCCTTCACCTGGAGAAAAGATAGAATCGCCGCGACAATCGCTATTGTACTTAAATGGGAAAGCATCTTTCTCAATAAGCGTTTGATCAGTACAGCGCCAGCCAGCTACTGCACTACAAGGCAGATCTCTACCAGTAATATCCTTCAGCATGTTATAGCCTTTGGAAATCTCACTACGCAGCTCTTCCGGTGACATGGTATCGGTTTTCATCTGCCACTTGTGGTGGTCCCAAGCATGCAAACCAATTTCATGACCAGCTTTATCAGCCGCCTCAATAATTGGACGAAGTTTTTTGCCAATCACAGGACCTGGCCAGATAGTGCCACGAATTAAAATATCGTAACCGTAAAGACTAGCGGCCTTAGAGCGAAGCATCTTCTTCAGAAATGCGGGACGCAAAAGGCGCCATATATGGCGCCCCATGTTATCAGGTCCAACAGTAAAGAAGAATGAAGCCTTCACTCCGTGCTTCTCGAAAATTTCGAGTAGCTTAGGTACACCAAGTTTGGTGCCTCTAAAAGTGTCTACATCGATACGAAGACCGACTTTAGTGACTTCATTCTGTTCCATTACTTCTCTTCTGCTACTGCACCTTTAAGGAAGAAATCTAGAGTCTCTTCGATTGTGTCGTTCATGTGAACTTTTGGTTCCCAATCAAGCAGCTTCTTCGCGTTTGCGATGCTTGGTTTACGGTGTTGAACGTCTTGGTAGCCGTCACCGTAGAACGCTTTGCTTTCTACTAGGTTGTAGCCAGCAAATGGAGGGAACTGATCACGCAGTGGGTGGTTCTCAAACTTCTCAACCAATGTCTCAGCAAGCTCTTTGATGCTCGCTTCGTTTTCTGGTGCACCGATGTTGATGATTTGACCGTCACACAGACCTTCTTTGTTCTCGATGATGCGGAATAGCGCTTCAATCGCTTCAGAGATGTCAGTGAAACAACGCTTCTGTTCACCACCGTCGATAAGCTTGATCGGCGTACCTTCAACTAGGTTTAGGATAAGTTGTGTGATCGCGCGGCTAGAACCGATACGTGCAGAGTTCAAGCTATCTAGACGTGGGCCCATCCAGTTGAATGGACGGAATAGCGTGAACTTAAGGCCATCTTTCTTACCGTAAGCCCAGATAACACGGTCAAGTAGCTGCTTAGATACTGAGTAGATCCAACGCTGACGGTTAATAGGACCAACGATCAGTGGTGAAGTATCTTCGTTGAACTCAGGATCCGTCGACATACCGTAAACTTCAGAAGTCGATGGGAAGATAATGCGCTTGTTGTATTTCACACACGCACGAACGATCTTCAGGTTCTCTTCAAAGTCGAGTTCGAATACGCGAAGTGGGTTACGCGTGTATTCGATTGGTGTTGCGATAGCCACTAGTGGAAGAATGATGTCACACTTCTTAACGTGGTACTCGATCCACTCGTTGTGGATAGTGATATCACCTTCAACGAAGTGGAAATCTGGGTGGCTTAGGTGCTCTTCGATTTGATTCGAGTTCATGTCCATTGCATAAACTTCGTAACCACCGTCGTCTAGAAGACGCTTAGTTAGGTGAGTACCGATGAAGCCGTTAGCACCGAGGATAAGTACTTTTTGACGCTTCTTAGCGTTAATAAGTGCACTTGCTTGAGGACCAAAGCGCATGCCTTCAACAAGGTGAAGCTCAGCAGCTAGCTGCTCACCACCTAGGTATAGACCGTTTTCTGCTTCACCAGATTTAACAATCAGTGAACCTTGAGCACAAGCGATCGTTAATGGTGTAGTAGAAACGATAGTACCAGGAGTTACATCAAATGTTTTGTCGCTTGCTTCCGCGCTCCAAATAGTCAGCTTACGCTCACCAAGGAAAGTGAATGCGCCTGGGAACGGTTCTGTTACCGCGCGAACTAGGTTAAATACGGTACGAGAATCGTTAGACCATTTAATCTCACCGTCAGCAGGAGTACGACGGCCAAAGTAAGTTGCTTTGCTTTCGTCCTGAGCCGTTGTTTTGAATGAACCATCTACGATAGCTGGAAGCACTTTGCTCAGTAGATCGCTAGATGCTGTGTTCATACGCTTATGAAGCGTTTCTGCCGTATCAGCGTCAGTGATAGCAATTTTTTCTTGACCAACGATATCGCCAGCATCCGCTTTCTGAACCATTTGGTGCAGCGTTACACCAGTATCAGTTTCGCCGTTAACTAATGCCCAGTTGATTGGTGCACGACCGCGGTATGTTGGAAGCAAAGAACCATGTAGGTTGAAACCACCTTTAGGAGCGATATCTAGCACTTCTTGGCTGATCATATTGCGATAGTAGAAAGAGAACAGTGCATCTGGCTTCATCGCACGGATTTTCTCAACCCATAGTGGGTGGTTCACGTCTTCAGGTGCGTAAACTGGAATACCGTTCTTTGCTGCAAGTTTCGCTACAGAGTCAAAAAACACGTTCTCGTTGCTGTCATCAACATGAGTAAATACTGCTTCGATTTCTACACCCGCGTCTAGCAAGCTACGAATACCAGTACAACCGATATTGTGGTAGGCAAACACTACTACTTTCATGGAATATTCCTCTAAATACAAATCTTATTCTTTATTTTTTAATTCGTCGCTTTCACGTGCATTTTTAGTGGCTTCACCGACTAAAACATCTTGCACGTAAAAACGTGGGCGCGCTCTTACATCAGAGTAAATACGACCAATGTACTCACCAAGTAAGCCTAGACCCACAAACTGTGCACCAACAAATACAAATAGGATAGCAAACAAAGTAAACAGGCCATCACCTGCCCACTCAGAACCAAACATAATGCGCATCAACATAAGGATGACGCCAAACGCGATACCTGCCGCAGCGATACCACCACCAACAATGCTCAACAGGCGTAATGGCGCTGTTGTCATACTGGTGATCAAGTCAAACATTAGGCTAATAAGCTTCATAAAGCTATATTTCGACTCACCATCAGCACGCTCATCATGATGCACATCGATCTCAGTGGTGTGGCGAGAGAAGCCATTCGCTAGCACAGGAATAAACGTGCTGCGCTCGTGACACTCAAGCATTGCGTCAACAACATGTCGGCGGTACGCACGAAGCATACAACCATAATCATTCATCTCTACGCCAGTAGAACGTTTCACTAGCTTGTTGATAAGCTTTGATGGGTAACGACGAAGTGCACTATCTTGACGATTCTTACGAACTGTCCCCACAGAATCGAACCCTTCTTCAGCTTTTGCTACAAGGTTAGGGATTTCTTCTGGTGGATTCTGAAGGTCTGCATCAAGTGTGATGATCAAATCACCACGTACTTGCTCAAAGCCAGCCATAATAGCGTTATGTTGGCCATAGTTACGATTCAAGATAACGCCAACAACATGGCTCCCTTCTTTCGCTGATGCTTCTTCAATGATTTCCGCGCTGCGATCACGACTTCCATCGTCCACAAGAATGAGCTCGTAATCTTTACCTAGGCTATCACTCGCCTTGGTCGTACGGTCAATGAGTTCTTGTAGACAGTTTTCTTCGTTGTATACCGGAATAACGATAGAGACAAAGTTGATTGCTTGATTGTGTTTCATGGTTTACCCAATTATTTCTGAAACGGCGCTAACTACACGCTCGACATCATCCTGAGTCATATCAGGAAACAGCGGTAGTGAGCAGATTTGATTACTGTTACGTTCTGTATTCTGTAAATCAGGGTTAATCGCCCCGAACAATTCCGCGTAGTTTTCGCGGTAATATTTTTGAGTATGACAGGCTTTAAAGTGAATACCTGCTCCGATACCTTTTTCTTTTAGTGCGGCAATTAGGTCGTCGCGCGTAAGGCCTGCAACAGCAGGATCCACTCTAACGATCATTAGGTGCCAACAGTGTTTGTGCTCATGAGAAGCCAAACCTAGTGGCGTCACACCTTTGATAGACGCCAACTGACTGCGATAAGACAGCGCTAACTGCGTACGTTTTTCGGTGATTTCCGCAATTCGATCCATTTGTCCAAGCGCTAACACTGCACAGATATCAGGCATATTGTATTTGAAGCCAGGCTCCACGACTTCTGCTTGAGGCGCTCGTCCTTGAGTTTCACGATCAAAAGCATCAACGCCCAGACCATGGAATTTTAAACGACGCACTTTGTCAGCTAATTCAGCATCATGCGTGGTAAGTACACCACCTTCTGCCGTCGTCACGTTTTTGATTGCGTGAGTAGAGAATAGGCATGTACCACGATTGCCCACTGGTTTGCCTTTGTACTCGGTACCTAAAGCATGAGCCGCATCCTCAATCACAGGGATATTGTGCTTCTCACCTAACTGGTAAATAGGGTCAAGGTCAAGCGATGCCCCAGCATAATGCACCGGGATGATAAGCTTCGTCTTGCTAGTTATCAGTGATTCAATTTTCTCAGCATCCGTCATCAAGGTGTCAGCATCAACATCTACGAATACTGGTTTTGCTCCAACAAGCGTAATCATATTGACGGTAGAAACCCAAGTAAGTGATGGAGTGATAACTTCATCTCCAGGACCGATACCTAAAGCCAACAATACTAGATGCATACCTGCAGTCGCGCTACTAAGAGCAACGGCATGTGGAGCACCAGTGTGTTCAGACACTTTATTTTCTAACTCTGCATTTTTGGGACCCGTGGTGATCCACCCGGAACGAAGGACATCGACCACGGCTTGGATGTCTTGCTCATCTACAGCAGGTCTACATAAAGGGAGAAAAGGCTGGCTCATTTTTTAAACTCACAGTTAAATCGTGTACTCTGACACGAAGAAGGACAACAAAGTTTACTAGGGCGTTCAAAGAATTAAAAGGGTCGATGCGTTTTAGCAATACAAAACATTGACCTTTAGAACATAATTACCGCAAATATAACCCACACCTATGTGTGTATCGGCAAATTAACAATAATATTTACTAAAGTGCCACTTATCGATAAATATTCTTGGCCTAACAGTGAAAATCCTATGATTTATCTAATCAGCATAGCACTCAGGGCACTAAGTCAGTTTTATGTAAATTTAGCTGACTCTTGTTTCACACTTTCTAAGCTAAGCTAAGAAAACGCGCTATTCTGCCACATTTAATGGCTCGCCAATGTAATCATTTGTATGTGCTCTGTTTGTGTCTATCATGGTGAGAAGGTAGAATCAGCGTCCACTTTTTTGAGTCAGGTATGATCGTGAACCTCAATAACAGTCCTGTGACACAACATCAGTTTCAAGGACACGATTTTCATTTGAAGCGAGATGACTTGCTACATAGTCATTTCAACGGCAATAAGGCGAGGAAGTTCGCTGAGTTGCTTGAAACAGATTTGACGAACGTTACTCAACTCATTGGTTGGGGCTCCGCTCAAGCAAACTCCTTAACCTCTTTGGCTGCGCTGGCTAAAATAAAAGGTATAAAGCTCAAGTATTTTGTTGATCACAAACCAGAATGGTTAGACCAAAACCCTAATGGTAACTACAGGGCAGCTAAAGAGCTTGGTGCAGAGATAGTCTCCCTCAAAGAGCTACTAGGTCCCAACGCACTGCATCCGCATGCCTATATACAAGCCAACTTCGCCAATTCTACTGACAGCTATATCGTACCAGAGGGGGGACGCTTTCAATCAGCCCGTCAAGGTATCGTGCAGTTAGCAGAGGAAATTCTAAGTTGGTCGAGGTTTGAAAAAAACAAGCAGATTAAAGTGGCATTACCTTCAGGAACTGGAACGACAGCTCTGTATTTGGCACAAGTTCTCGCCCCCCAAGGTATTGAGGTTCTTACTTGCCCTTGTGTGGGCGGTAAAGATTACTTAATACAACAGTTTGACGAGCTTGGTAACTTTTCTTATTACCCGACCATTCTTGAGCTCGAAAACAAACATCACTTTGGCAAGCTGTATTTAGAAGATTATGAGATCTGGCGGTTACTACAAGCTGAAACCCACGTAGAGTTTGATCTACTTTACGACCCAATGATGTGGCGTTGCCTACTACCTTGGTTAAGTGATAACCCAGATGTTTCTCTATTGTACATTCACCAAGGTGGCATACTGGGTAATGAGACCATGCTACCCCGCTATCGCAGAAAATACGACGCACCAAAAAATGAGTGGTAGTTCAGCCTCAATGCGGTGCAACATGAAACAAAAAGAGGAGCTACAGCTCCTCATTTTTGTTTCTAAGAAGGCTCCGCTCTATCATTGATGCGAAGAGTACGACTCTAAATAAAGCTTTGCTTTCTGTTGAGCCTGCTGTAACTCGTCCGCGTTTAACTTGAGCGCTAAATCATCACGGAGCTTTTCCGCCGTCGCATAACCATTAGTAGATGCAACAGAGGCCCAAGCATAAGCTTCTACATTATTGAGCTCTACGCCCTCTCCTAATGAATACTTATAAGCCAAATTTCGCTGCCCATAAGCGTATCCGTTCTCAGCAGCCTTTCGATACCACTTTACTGCTTCAAGATCATCACGCTCGACGCCCAGCCCTTTAGCATACATTACGCCCAAACTATTCTGTGCTACATCAAAGTTGCGTTCAGCAGCTAATTGATAATACTCTACTGCCTTACTATTACTCTTGGGAACACCGCGTCCCCATTTGTACATACCAGCCAAATAATACTGGGCTTGAACACTACCTTTTTGAGACGCTTTTTCGAACCATGACGCCGCTTCTTTGGCATCGTAATTTACACCATGACCGTTGTCGTACATCATGCCTAGCTTGTACATGGCGGATTCGCTGCCTTGTTTGGCCGCTTTGTGATACCACTCCACCGCTTTGGCGTCATTTTCTTTGACACCATTGCCGTCAGCATAGCGGTCACCCAACTCTATTTGAGCAAATAGATCGCCTTGCTTGGCACCTTGCTCAACTTTTTTTACGCTCACTGTTGACCAATCTTTTACAAACGCAAGGCTTCCTGCACTAAAACACAGACCACATAGGGAAACCGCTAACAGTGTTTTTCGCATTGTTTATTCCTATCCTTAAAGACGTCGTCAAATTCTGCCATATGATTAATAATCTTCTGACTAATTAAAACAGAATTAGCGATACTCTGACAAAGAATTTCGTATTAGTCACAAAAATGTTGTGGGTTGAACGCAAACTAAGCACAAATATATCGTTTGCCTTTTCAAGTCCCGCCCTATTTGAGCCTACAAGGCTCAGCCTTGCAATCGTTTACAGAAATCCCTCGTTTTACCCTAGTAAGTTTTGTACACTCAAAAAAGATTTTGAATTGGTCAAATTAGATAAAGAACGGAGTAGTTATGGTCTCTAAATGGGCGAAACGATTCATTCAGATGGCGGAACTGGTTGGTTCCTGGAGTAAAGACCCATCGACGCAAGTTGGTGCCGTTATTACCAAAAATAATCGAATCGTTTCTGTCGGCTTTAATGGGTATCCCCATGGCATTTCTGATAGTGCAGAAGTCGATGAACGAGAAACCAAATATCTCAAAACTCTGCATGCTGAAGAGAACGCAATTTTATTTGCAAAGAGAGATTTAGACGGTTGTGAGATCTGGGTTACCCATTTCCCATGCCCTAATTGCGCTGCAAAGATTATTCAAACTGGTATTTCGGTCGTGCACTGTCCGCAACAAACGGAAGACTTTCTGTCTCGTTGGGGTGAAAAAATTTCACTGAGCCAAGATATGTTTGAGCAAGCAGGTGTTCATGTAAATTGGCTACCTTTAGAACAACTAGATTAGAAATCATAGCAGTCCGAGTGCTTATCTTTTAGTTTAGAACTTACCACCTTATTCTTAACTAAAGAGCTAATTACTCTACACGCAATGAACTGATAGCCTAGGGAAACCGTAAGCCAAATTGCAAATAATGAATGCAATGAGGCTTAACATGAACATCGTCAAACTTTCACTATTTGCTTCTGCAGCAACGTTCCTAGCTGGCTGTGGAAGCGACTCTCACGACTCAACCCCTACTTCTCAACTTCGTGTAACGCATGCTAGTGCTGATGCACCGCAGGTTTCAATATTACTTGACGGAGCTATCGCCAGCGGACTTTCTGAAGTAGATTATCAACAAGGCAGCGGGCTAATTACTGTAGATGCGGGCAATCACGACCTCATCGTCAGAGGTTTATTGGCAGGAGATACGACCGCGGATGTCATCACTGCTAATGCTGTCAATTTTGCACCAGACATGCAGTATGACGTTTTTGCGGTAAATAACGTTAACGCAATCGAGCCTGTAATTTTGTCACGTTCGACCAGCGGTCCAGGCGCTCAATCCGTGCGATTGGACGTATTACACGGTCATCCGGGAGTTGGTGGCGTCGATATTCACCTGACGACAGATCCAAGTATTAGTGCCAGCACTATCGCTGTTTCAGACCTTACTTTCAAAGAAGACGAATCTCAGCTCCCTGTTACATTACCTGCGGGTGATTATCGCATTAGAATTACGCTGGCTGGAAAGAGTACTGATGCAGATGTAGTTTACGACAGTGGAACCCTGACATTAGACGGTGGCAGCGATCTAATGGTTACCGCTGTGCCAAATGTCAGTGGAGGAATGGTATCACCTGTTAATTTGCTGGTTGCTGACGGTTCCGCTGTCAGCGTGTTGCGTAGTACAGGAGAAAAAGCAACAGTGCGAGTAGGTCATGCCGTTGCCGACCTCGGTGACGTCGACGTTCGAGCATCAGGTAACGTAGTGACAGGATTAAATGTTATTGGTTTTGAAAAAATCAAAAGCCTTGATTTGGCCGCTTCGTCGTATAACTTAACCGTCACCCCTACTGGAGCAACTACACCAGAAGCAATCCAAGCTCCAGGAACATTATTTTCTGCTGGCTCGGAAACGACGATTTTTGCCGTGGGACGTTTTTCGGATCAATCTATTGAACCTGTGGTGATCGAAGATGATCTCAGAAGTGTGGCCTCCTACGCAAAACTACGTGTATTACACGCAAATCCAGTTGCAGGCACCGTTGATATTCACGCAGCAGCAGCGGGCACCGGATTCTCTGCGAACACCGTTGTTTTGGAAGGCGTTAACTTTAAAGATACCGCTGTACTAGAGGTCAATGCTGGAACCTATGATTTTGCCGTCGCAGCCGCTGGAACGACAAACGTACTCTTGTCTGCTTCTGGAATCACATTAGCTAATGGTAACGTCGCGACAGCGTTCGCAACTGAAAACTCAATTGCCCTCAATGTCGACAAATAACTAATAGCTCGCTTCTAACCAAAGTCCGCAATGATCATTTAGCGGACTTTTTGCTCAGACTCACCACTAATTCTCTTCCCATATATGTTTTAGTCCACTACAATCCGCGATCTTATAATTTGAGCCAATAGTAAGTCCTTAAATGACCAATTTTCTTGTTACCGTTTTCAAGCGTGCCGTAAGCACTTCTGCCTTAATCTCTCTAGGTCTAAGTTCAGCGAACGCCATCGAGCTACCTCTATTTAAGAAAGAAGCAGAAGAGCGTGGATATACTCTACCCGAAGCGGTTGGGCTTAGCTTAGGGTATATGAATGTGTCTCAAGGTATTAATGTCGACTCTATTGCTTTGACTGGTTTACCTAGCATTATTAAAGACCTGAATATCAACACACAGGGCGGCTACCAAGAAAGTGAAGTACTTACATTAAAGGCGGATGTTTGGGTCCTGCCATTTCTTAATTTCTATGCAATTGGTGGTAAGTTAAATGGCTATTCAGAAACCACTATTACATCCGCCAACGGTACAATTGACTTAGGCTTTTTGGGCCAGCACGAAGTTAGTATTGACGATATTAATGCACCATTTCGTCTGGACTTAGATGGATATATGTACGGTGCAGGTACGGTTCTAGCCGGTGGCTACGAAAGTGTATTTGCTCTTGTTGACGCCAGTTATACAAAAACAAAATTGACAGTAATTGATGGTGAAATAGATTCTATTGTTGTATCGCCGCGAATTGGCTACGACTTTTCAAGAAATACGGACTTTCCAGTTAGAGCTTGGATTGGTGCTCAGTATCAAAACATCGAACAAACTTTAACTGGAAACGTCAAAGATCTGCCTCTTGGTGGATTAGGAGACCTAGGCTTCATACAAAACGCCAAGTTTACTGTTAATCAAAGTCTTGCAAATAACTGGAACACCCTGTTAGGCGCTCAGTACGAGTTTACTCCAAATTGGGTTTTAGTAACTGAAATGGGTTTGGGGCAACGTAAGAGCTTTTTTGTTACTTTGGATGCGCGATTCTAGCTACCGAGATTGCTGAAGAGAAATCTAACGCATCGATTTAATTAGATAATAATGGAATTTGCATCTAATTTGAGCTTATGTTCGCTTTGGATAGATTCATTCCTGTGCAGGAATGACATTGCTTCTTCGCTAGGGTCGCTTCAGGTGATTGATTACCTACGAAGGCTGGGGTCTTGTTGCAACGGCACTGAATGCGCGCTTTAAGTAGGTCCCTGCCTGTGCAGGGATGACCACCTTTTTGGCTTTGGTCTTGTCTTTGCGCCTATTATGTCGCTTTTTTCTTTGTTAGTTCTAGTAATACCGGTAGTAAAACCAAACTAAATACCAAGATGCAGCTAAGTGCGATGGTTAGCACTAAGCCAATAGAATGCATCCCTCTATGTTCTGCGACGATTAGCGCTCCAAACGTGGCGAGTGTCGTTAGGCAACTAATCAAGGACGCTTTAGGTGTAGAGGTTTTAAAGAAAGCATCGATGTTTCTAACGGCTCTAAAACGCTTAACGATGTGAATACCATTATCGACTCCCAATCCAAATATCAAAGGGATGACAATAATATTGGCCATGTTCATTGATAGATTAAACCAATGCATCATGCCTAAAGTGGTGATTGCAGCTAGGCCAAGCGGAATAAAGATCAAAATAACATCACGCTTCTTGTCTACTGTCCAAATCAAAATCAGTGCAATACCAAATACCGACATCAAGATGGCGGCTTGAAACGCTTGGACAATAATGCTTCCAACTTCTTGCTCTGCTACTGCACGTCCTGTTGCATTAGAAGCGATTTTTTTCACCTGGGAGATAAACTGTTCTAATTCATGAACATTTGTCATATCTCCCTTGGGAGTAACGGCAACCAACCACTCTCCACTATTAGCAATGTAGCGTTGTTGAAGTGATTTTGGTAACTGACTGACTGTCGGAGCGACAAGCTTAGCTTCTGGATTATTCGCAAGTGATGAAAGGTTTTCAAAGAGGTCCATTGTCACTTTCTGGGTGTCAATATCTGTAGGTAATTTCTCAGCATCAACCCAATGTTTTGACAATGCAGACTGTCTAAATTCGGCATAATCCATTGGTTCGTCGACTGACTGAGCATTTATAGCATTGTTTAGTTGTGAGTATCGCTGTTCGATATTATTAGGTATAAAATCACTCGCAATTGTTACGTCTTGAACGCTCTTCTGATTCAATAGCCTTTTTTTCCACTGCTGAGCTTCTTGCTGATCCTTTGCTATAGCATACAATTGGTAACTCGAACCAAGACCGTGTTGCTGAAGTGCATTTAAGCCCGCCACCGACTCGGAATTAGGGTTTTTAAGAACCAATGTCGAGAAGTCGAATTTAAATTGTGTTGCACCATACCCCATACCGACAGCAAGAAGGCATGAAGCTGCGACTACCAGCTTTTTGTTTTCATTCAGTTTTTTTCCAAACCATACAAATCGGTGAGTATCCACTTGGTGCTTCACGGTTGGATACCCAAACAAAGTGAAGAACAACGGTATAATGATAAACGTGGCGGCTAGACCTAAAATCATACCCAACGCAGATATAATGCCCAATTCACCTAAACCAGTGTAACTAGTAGGATAGAAGCTTAAGAACCCTAGGGCCGAAGATAAAGCACACAGTGTAAGCGGTCTAATGGAATGGGCTGCTGCCTCTTTCAAACTTGTCACATTACTATCACCTCTCGTTCTCAGTTCATGAATATGCAAACAGAGGTGAATGGAAAAATCGACGGCTAAACCGATAAACATAACCATAAATACGATGGATATCGTATTGTAAGAACCAACAACAAATAGACCTGCCGCAAATGTCCATACTAAACCGACTAGTACTGTTACGTAGCAAGCAAGAATGACACGTAGAGAGCGAATGCCAATAGCTAGTATTAGAACCAAACCTAACAAAGACGCAGATCCAGCAATAGTAATACTGTTGTTCGCATCGGCGATTTCATCAAAGTCTAAGGCTGCTTGGCCAGTAATTTGGACTTTGATGTCATTCGGTAAATTCTGAGATTCGATAACACGGTGAATAGTTTCTATTATCGCCCTATTGGGCTCTTTTACTGTCTCGTCAGGCTGAGCCACTATCGTAATAGCAAATGCTTTAGGTAGCTCTAAGTTAGTTTTTAATAATTGTTGCCAATCCACTACTTTGCTATCAATCGCTGACAGCAGAGGTCCAAGGGATGCTTGATCTTGCTTATCGAGGGAGCCAAAGTACTGGTTGATGTTTTGTGCTCTTGCTGCTTGAGCGGCAGGTGCAATTTCATCCTGTGCTGTCTCTAATAAACGTTGAAATTCTGTGTCTGAAAAGAAGCCCAGCGAGTATTGTTCAAACCAAGACAGTGAGCTTGGCGCGAATACGTCTTTAAACAAAGCCTCGTTTGCTAAGGCGTCCGATAAATCGTCAACATGCTGCTTTAACTGCGGGTCGCTACTACTAGTAATAAGCAATACGACATTCCCAGTATCAGGGAACGTGCGATCTAACGTTGCTAAGTTCTCAACCCATTGCCCCTCTTGTTTTACTAGAGTAGACAAATCCGCGTTCATTTTAAAATGTTGTTGACCATACCAAGCACAAAGGGCGGTCAGAGAAAGGACGAGAAAAAGTGTTAGCTTAGGAAAGCGTAGAATATGAGAGATAAATCGGTTCACAGTAAGATTTGAGACAAACGTTAGTTAAAGCAATGATAGCCTAAAATCGCTAAACGTTGGTTAACTTCCTGTCAGACCCGACTAATAAAAAAAGGAGGCAGACGCCTCCTTTTTGTAATATTCATCACATGAAGTGATTATTCCTGATCAATCATCCACTTGCGGAATTCTTTACGTTCTTCTTTTGAGGCCTTAAGGTACCAAGCTTTCAGCTGCTCGACATTTTCTGCTTTTGTCGGTTCAGCTTTTACTGTAGTTTTCGGAACGTTATTATTTACAGCAGTAACATCCTTAGAAGTTGCTACCGCAGCTGTTGTCACTATGGTTGCTGTAGCAGCTTGTTCCGCCTTAGTCATTTGACCATTATCGAAGACAATACCTCTTTCAGCATTGTGTGCTGCAATCAGCTCATCCATTTTCATATAAGGTAAGAAACCGCTTTGTGCTTGAAGTTTCTCTTGGGAATAGGAAAGGGTACTGCCGTCTTGTGTGATGCGCCAGGCAGGTTGATCTGTTCTAAATGCGGCTTTTGCCTCTTGTTCACTTCTGGCAACTGGATGATTGATCTTTACTTCATCACCAGAAACATTGAAGGTAAGAACGTATGGAGCAGAGGTGAACAGACCTGAGCTACTGCCTTTCCCTACTTTCTTATCCATTCTCACTACAACTTGGTTTTCACCTTCCACCAACTCGTTTTTTCCTATTCGGCTTTCGGCTTCTTGTCCATTGATAAAATAAACCGAAACACCTTTGAGCGGAATTAGTGTTGCAGCACTTACTGAAAAAGAACAACCAAGTGCTACTAATGCGGCCACCATACTTTTTTTCACGACCCGACTCCCTTACAAAATACGATTGGGTTATTGAGCTAGAATGCCATAGATTTGAATCCTAAAATAGCTATTTTTAGGAATATTTAGCTGTAGAAGATTGATTGCACGCACAAAAAAGAGCCACCCTAAGGTGGCTCTTTCTATATAGTAGGCAATTCTAAATTGAATTAGAATTCAGCTTTAGCACCGATTGCGAAGCCAACACCGTTTTGAGTGTAGTAGCCGTTAGTTGTGTCTGTTTCAGAGTAACCGTTACTACCACCAACTTCAGCATATACAGTTGCAGATGGAGCAACCTTGTAACCAGCATTCACGAACCAGTTTGTTTCTTTATCGTTGTTAACTTGGCTAGTAGCAGAAGTGTCTACATAGTTGTCATCACTTAGATTAACTTGGCTAACACCAGCAGCAAATATCCACTGATTCATAGTATAATCTGCCGCGAAGCCGAACGTTTGTGCTGTAACGCTATCTCCAGCTTTTGGATCCATCTTCATGTTGTAGTAACCTAACTCAAGGTTTAGGTTCTCAACACCAGACCAACGACCTTCGATTGCGTATAGAGTTTCTTTATCGCCATCATTCATTGAATCTGGAATCAATGCTAGGTTATCACCTTTGAAATCAGCTTGGCCAAAGAAACCTGTGAAATCAAAGTCAGCAACACGGAAACCAGCTTTAGCATCAACCATATAGCCATCTGTACCTAGGCCAGCGTTGCCGTTTTTATCTTGCTTGTATGCGATACCACCGTAAAAGTTGCCTTTATCAATATCGTAACGGATAGACTCATCAGCACCGAATGGTGAACCGTTTGAGAAGAAAGAGTTTAGACCGAATTGATAGTCAGAGCCGATACCAGCATCGTCAAGCATAGAGTCAAGACGACCAACGATTAAAGAACCAGCAGTTTGCGAGTAAACACCTACATAAGTGTTACCAGCTTTAACTGCGTTACCAGTTAGACCGTTATCTGCACTACCGTCGAATTCCCAGTAAGCGCCAAATTGTAGGTCATCGTTAATTGCATAACGTACGTCGAAGCCAAAATCTGCGTCTTGAATTTCTTGCTTAGTTTCAGCGCCGTCTTCGAAACCTTTTTTGTAAACAACTTCAATGTCACCTTTTAGGTTAACAGTAACTTTGTTTTCGTTATAGATTTCGATACCTGCTTGCGCAGAACCCGCTGCTAGTACAGCTAGAGCTACTAGAGTTTTTTTCATGATAATCCACTGCCTTTTCTTAGATGGGAATTCCTTTTCGGTTCCCTTTTTTAATATATGTGACGTCTAAATCTTCCTTCAGAACGACAACCTTTTGTCCTTTGGTTGATTCAGCGTCTTTAAATCTCGAAACCAAGAATGCAAAAGTTATCAGGCAATGTCAAACACTCTAAACAAAATAAATAAATATATGTAAAACATTAAAAATCAAGAACTTGTGAATTTCATAGTGACGTATCGCAAATTTTTTGAACACCTTTCGATTGCAATACTAGTCTTGTTTTTGGGTAACATTCATAAATATAATTCTATAAACAGTGTGAATTATATACATCAATCAGAACTTTATTCGTTACAAGTATGTTTTTTGGCGTTTTATATTTTTTATCATGCGAAAAATATAACCTAATGTGAAAGTTCACTTATTTTTTGTGACTTTGATCTAAATACCCACACTAGATACGACTGTTTTTGAACATATTTTTCACTAGCTAAAGTGTGCTACACTCGCTCGTCGTCAATTTAGGGCTGTTTATGCTTACCAGTAAAATCCAACAATCCATTCGCCAGAGTTATCAAAACCTTCAGAATCAGCTAGAAAACTTTGTTCCGCGTCGAGCTCAGAACTATCTTGTTTCAGAGATCGCTAAAACACTTTGTGGCCAGTATCACAAATCAACTCGTATTATTGTTGCAGAAGCAGGTACTGGGATTGGAAAAAGTCTGTCTTATTTAATGGCAGCTATACCTGTTGCCGTTCAAAATAATCGTAAGGTGGTTATTTCTACCGCAACAGTTGCCTTGCAAGAACAGTTACTTGATAAGGATTTGCCACTGTTCCGACGTATTACCGATCAAAACTTCTCTTTTATTATTGCTAAAGGAAGACAGCGTTATTGTTGCGCCGAGAAATTGGCCGTGGCATGCGGTGCCGATGGTGGTCAAATGGCCATGTTTGAAAGTAAGCCTAAAAAATCTGATATCGAACAGCTTCAACTCATGTACGAGAAGCTAGCTCAAGGTAAATGGAACGGAGACAGAGACTCCTGGCCGAAGCCCATTGATGATGTCATTTGGCAAACCATCGTTAGCGAAAAGCACAGCTGCAATAACAGTTTACCTGCTCACCGAGGCTGCCCATTCGCTAAAGCGCGGTCTGAACTTGATAAAAACGATGTCATTATTGCCAACCATAGTTTGGTAATGGCGGACGCAGACCTTGGTGGCGGCGTCATCCTCCCAGATCCCGAAAATACCATCTTTATCTTCGATGAAGCTCACCATCTACCGCACGTAGCTAGAGACCATGCATCCGCAGCGGCTACTTTAAAGGGTGCCGCCTCTTGGTTAGAAAGATTGAATCAGTCTGCGAGTAAGTTCTCTGGTTTAGCTGACGAGAAGCGGGTTGGTCGCTTTCGCAACGAACTACAGGATTCCATACAGCAGCTCATCCCTCTATTAAATGAGGTCAATTCTTATTGCTCTGGTCTTCCATTTGAAGAAGACAGTTGTCGTTTCGAGAATGGCGAGTTACCCAGCTGGCTAGAAGAGCAGTCTAAAGCACTCAAACAGTTTTCTCAAAAAGGCGCACAAGCATCGGCGAAAATTGCTGACCTCATTTCAGAAAGACTCAAAGACGGAGAGGTTTCAGCCAAACTAGCCGAACCCGCTTTAGCCGAATTGGGTTTCTATATTCAGCGATTTGATAATCTAGCTGCGGTATGGCGACTCATGGCCGAGCCTAAAAAAGAGAAAGGTGCACCATTGGCACGCTGGGTAGAAAAAAGCAAAGAGCGTGAGGGTGACTACGTAATCAGTGTCGCGCCTCTTGAGGTAGGCTGGCAATTAGATCAGCAGTTATGGTCTCGATGTGTAGGCGCCGTACTTGTTTCAGCGACGATGCGTGCACTCAATTCCTTCGCTTTTTTCTGTAACCAAGCAGGTATCAGTCAGAAATCTGAAGATGGCGTCCAATTTTTAGCTTTAGCGTCACCTTTTAATTATGCAGAACAAGCAGAGCTTATTGTGCCCAAAATGCGTAATGAACCGCAGGCCCCTCAGTTTACTGAAGAGTTGACTGAAAAGCTGTTCGACTTTATTCAGGACGGCAAAAGTAATTTAGTGCTGTTTTCCTCTTATTGGCAAATGAATAAAGTTGCCGATGAGGTGCGATCGAAATTCGCTCTAAAAGGTTGGCATCTGCAGATTCAAGGCGAGAAATCACGTACAGAAATTCTAAATAAACATAAAACACTGACTCAATGTCAAAAAACCAGTGTGCTTTTTGGAACAGGAAGCTTTTCTGAAGGGCTAGACTTACCAGGGGAGCTACTAGAGAACTTGATTATCACTAAAATACCTTTTGCGGTGCCGACTTCTCCCATCGAGCAAGCACACGCCGAATATATAGAGAGCAAAGGTGGCAATCCGTTTCTTCAGATTACAGTTCCAGAGGCGAGTAAAAAACTGATACAATCTGCAGGCCGTTTGCTACGTAAAGAAAGAGACTGTGGAACTCTCTATATTCTCGATAGGCGAATCGTCACAAAAAGGTATGGCAAGTCTCTGCTCGATTCCCTACCCCCTTTTAAAAGAACAATAGAATACTAAGGTCTCAAATCTCGATGGAATTTATCGAACCTAGCATGTTGGTTATTTTGGCGCTTGTCGCCTTTGCTGCAGGCTTTATTGACGCGGTCGCAGGCGGCGGCGGAATGCTAACGGTACCTGCACTGCTATCGCTAGGGCTTCCTCCACACATAGCACTCGGTACTAACAAGCTAGCAGCTACGTTTGCCTCATCTACCGCAGCGTTTACCTACTATCGCAAAAGGTTATTTAGCCCTGAATGCTGGTATCGAGCTTTTATTGCGACACTCATCGGCGCGACTATTGGTACTCTCGTTGTTGATATGATCAGCACCGAATGGTTAGAAAAGATCCTACCTCTTATTATTCTTGCCGCAGCGCTCTACACGGTTTTTCAAAAAGCACCTCAAGGCGATGAACAGAACAAGGTCCATGTAGGCTGTCCAAAGTTTAATCGAAAGCAGTACTTACAAGGGCTGTCTTTAGGCTTTTACGATGGTGTTGCCGGTCCCGGCACTGGTGCATTCTGGACCGTCAGTTCAATGGCTTTATATAGACTGAACATTTTATTCGCTTCCGGCCTCTCAAAAGCTATGAACTTCACCAGTAACTTTACCTCATTAATAACGTTCGCGGTATTGGGCCATATTAATTGGGTCTTGGGCTTAACCATGGGGCTGTGCTTAATGGCTGGTGCTTATATCGGCGCACATTCCGCTATTCGATTTGGTGCCAAGTTCATTCGACCTATCTTTGTTACCGTGGTAAGCATTCTGGCCATCAAACTAGCGTATGATGCTTGGTTATAATTTGATAGAAGAGAGAAGGAGTCTGCAATGAAATTGTCTGAAGTTAAAGCTCGACTAAAGCAACTCCATCAAGATGCTCAAGAATTTGATTTTCGAAATCGTGGTCATAAAAAGCCACTCTTTGATGAACACCTTTTCTCCGCTTCCAACTTACTGCTTCAACCTTGCGTTATAGAAGCCGAGCGAAACTTAGATAAAATCATCACATTGAGTAAACAAGGTATTAGCGGCTCTTCTTCAGAGATTTGGGTGACAAAGTTTACCGAGCAGCTTGAAGCGATTGAGCGAGTCTTGCTCATTGCTAATACACACACTGATACTGCTTTAGAATGCAAGTCCCTCGAACAACTGAGGGCTGATCTTAAACAACATCAAGTTTGGGAACAAAAGTTGTGCACTCTTGTGAGGCAACAAGAACAGTGCCTGATAGATGATCAAACTACCAAACCACAACTTATCTCGACCGAACAACGTTTACAACGCTGCCGCAATGCTATGAATGCGATTCAGCACACCATCAATCAAAAGATGAGGTTTATATAATGTCTTCTGAATCTGGGCTCGATAACGCACCTGAAGAAATCAAACTTGCCGTTGATCTCATCTTTCTACTGGAAAGTAATGAGATTGATCCTAAAGTGGCACTCAAGGCGCTAGAAATCGTGAAAAGCGATCTATTAAGAAAAACGGAGAACTCTTAGGCTAAAACCTCCACCCAAACTTCATAAGCCGTAAAAAAGCCTTCTAACAAGAAGGCTTTTTGGTTTTTCTTTACGCTGTTGCTTGTTCAACTAACTTTTCAGCGTCATCTAATCGTTTATTCTCACCAAAACCGCGAAGACCGACAACATGAACATGCTCGTGATCTTTGAACACTTTACGCACCAATTTGTACGTCGTCCCTTTTTCTGGGCTAATGTTCTCCGGAGCGGCAATGAGTAGCTGCATCCCTTGGCGGTCACAAAGTTCAAATAATGTCGCGATGGATTTAGCATCAAGACGCGCAGCCTCATCCAGGAACAGTAAACGACAAGGCAAGATATCTTTGCTGCGTAAACGACGCGATTCTTCTTCCCAGCTTTGCACTACCATTAACAGAATTGACTGACCTGTACCGATGGCTTCACCTGTCGATAGTGCGCCCGATTCTGCCTGTAACCAGCCATCAGAACCACGGTTAACCTCGACACTGAGCTCAAGATAGTTTCTATAATCTAGTAGCTCTTCACCCAATACTTGCGGAGAGCGTTGCCCCATATCGATATGTGGGTTAACACGCTGGAACAACTTGGCCATCGCTTCAGAGAAGGTATAACGTGTTGTCTCGAACAAGTCTTTGTGCTCAGCCGTTAGAGCTACTAACAATTGCTCATGGCTCTCACGAATCTTGACATTAAGTCTTACGCCTTTCACCTGACCAAAATGAATATTCGATAGACCTTGGTTAAGCATACGAATTCGATTCTGCTCACGCTGAATCGTTTTCTTGATGATGCTTGATACCGATTCCGAACTAATAGCCAAACGGTTTTCGCGTTGCGTCAGTTCTTCGGTCAAGCGGGCCAACTCTACTTCCATCTCTTCAATAGCTTCAACAGGATCATCGGTGCGGATGATATCCTGACGGATGCGCTCTCTTAGATGTTGATATACAGCGATATAGAACAGGACTTTGCGTTCTGGTTTTGAAGTATCTTCCGACTGACGCAGTGAATCACGCAAGTCTTCACTATCAGCAACTGCCAAACGCAGTGCACCCAGTGACTTATCCGACATTGAACGCAATTCACCAGCACTCATGTAGGCGAGTTCACGTTTGTGTAATCGACGTTCTACGTCATTAGCTTTGGCTAGACGCAATACGCTGCACCATCCCGCTTTTGCTGCTACCACATAAGTACGTAACTCAACGTACTCTTTCTGAACCTTTTTCAGACGTTTCGCCAAACCTTTCATTTCAAGTTCAGTGGACGTCATGGTTTTCTCGTATTCGCTCTTACGAGTACGAGATGTTTGCAACGCTAACTGAAGCTCATTACGACGCTGCTCTGCGCGTTCCAATGCAGACTCATCAGGGACAATACCGTATTCCTGAAGCTCTGCTCTAAACTCTTGAACCGT
The DNA here is from genome assembly GCF_027586995.1 of Vibrio sp. La 4.2.2. Lineage (NCBI taxonomy): Bacteria > Pseudomonadati > Pseudomonadota > Gammaproteobacteria > Vibrionales > Vibrionaceae > Vibrio > Vibrio sp. La 4.2.2. Next base: position 300,611 of record NZ_JAPPTJ010000005.1, on the reverse strand, counting down.
TTCCAGTTTAGCTTGATGAGAACTCTTAAGAGACGCCAGTACTTGGTTGTATTGGTTAGCTTGCTCCTGAACTTGCTTTAAGCCTTCGCGCAAACGAGCACGCGTTGATTCAGCTTGCACCAACTTCGCTTTAAGTTGCTCACTAAGTTCACTACTTTGATTCAACATATTTATGGAATCTGCATAAGCAAAGTAAGGACGACGCTCAGCCAAATCGGCAACGGCAAAGATCTGAGCTTTTAATGCTTGTAGATTTTTGTCCGCAGATTGGTATTGCTCCGTTAACGCTTCAAACTGTTCAGGGTCACTATCCAACGCATTGACCACACTAGATAGTTTTTCTAATGCGGAACCATGTTGATTAACATACGATTTCGCTGAGGTTAGCTGTTCCATTTGCGATTGCAGCTCTGCAAATCGCTCAACCAATGTCTCATCAAACAAAACATTTGATGAAATCGCCAATCGGTCAAGTAAACCAACCAATTGTTTTGTCGCCACCAGCTGCGCGTTGATATGCTGTTCATGTTGTTTGTGGTCGCTTAGCTCACGAGTTACAGCACTTCGTTGCTCACGCAGACGTGCTAGCCGTACTTCAGGGTCGGATTCAAATGCTAGCTGCATATGCTGTGCTGCGAAAGCATTGAATGCTTGGTATAGACGTTGCAGCTTTTGAGCATCAAACGCCGCTTTCGCGTGTTTTTCAACGGTCTCTTCACGTTGTTCACGCAGTAGCTCCAAACGCTGTTCACGCGCCGCTCGGCCAAATAGAGGGATCTTCGGAAAACGCGAGTAACGTAACTGTCTTTCATTAAGCTGTACGCACACTGCACCATCTAATTCGTCAGCATCAAATGAACTATCATCAAATGCATCGATGTCGCCTTCGATGATGTACAGATCTTCAGGGCAGTCATCAAGCTCTACCAGCTTTTCTTTAATTCCGTCAAGGTTTGACACTACAATCGCATGACGAGCAGGACCATACATTGCGCTAAAGTACGGCGCATCATCAATAGTAATGTCATCGTAAATCTCAGAGAGAAGCACGCCACCCAATGTATCTGCCAAGCCTTTCAAGCGTGGATCATTTGAACCACCCGGAGACGCAAGACGTTCAATCTCAAGATCAAGTTCTTCACGACGTTTCGCTAGTGAGTCGCGCTCAAATGAGGTCTTACGTTCGTTATCATTCACTTCTTGCATTGAGCTGATAACATCCGCTCGATCTGTCAGTTCCAGGCCACTTTGCTCTCTTAACTCTTCTAGCGCATTGTATGACTTAATCCATTGAGGAGCATAACGTTCAAGTTTACTAATTTCAGAAACGAGTTCCTGTTCACGCTGCTTCGCGTCACTTGATGATTCACGTAACTGCTCAAGTCGTTGCTCGCCTTCTAGCACTTTTTCGCGCTGACGCTCCGCTTCTATCTCAATATCCATCTCATTGGCTATTGTGACGCCAACACTATGGAGATCGTTAACCAGTTGCTGAGCTTGCTCTTTACGTTCAATATTCTTTTCAGTATCGCGGAACTGTGCTCTTAACTGGGATTCATTGCCTAGCAGTTGACGCTGCTCATCCACTTGCTTTAACGCTAGTCTCGCTGCGCTTGCTGCTTTATTACGAGGTACATCGCCTGCAACTTGCTGGACGAGTTCTAATGCAAGTTCAAACTGCTTCGCCGCAGCAGAAGACATATCCAGCTTATGCTTAAATTCCAGCAATTGAGTAGTACGTTCAGCTTCTTCAGTTTTCAGCTGGGTTAGCTTAGTCGCAGCACCATCTTGTTCAAGAGCATCATCATCAAGCAGCTCACGCGCTTTCTCTAACGCTTGGACCGCCTGCTGATATTGCAGCGCGCGGGTCTGTTGCACATCCAGAGCTTGTTGGTAATCTGCGAGCTGCGTTTTTAAGCTATCCACTTCTTCTTCAGCGAATGTCGCTTGCTCTTCTGCGGCTAACTTGCGTTCGGTGGCCTCTTCAACCACCATCATTTGCTCTTCAAGACGCTCGTTGAGCTCCTCAAGATCTTCCTGATAACGTTCGATCTTCTCTTGTTGGCGCAAAGCATTTTGAACCAACAGTAAGTGATCTTGCGCGCCTTGATAATCTTGTTCGAGCCCAGATTCGCTTTCGAGAAGCATAGACAATTCTTTCTGAACCTTGTTGAGCAATTCATTCTGTGCAATCAAGGTCTGTCTTGAGCCAAACAACTCATTGCGCATCGCCATTGTACTTTCGAGCTTATTACGGCGCTCATTGGCATGGCGCATGTAATCTGCAGCAACATAGTTCGTTGATTCGGTGATTAGGTGCTTGAACAGGTCGCGGTCGGCTTGCGTCGTTTTGATTGCTTCTAGGGTCAAACGGTTTTCGCGCAGTGCCGATTCCATATCTTGGAATGCTTTTTTCACGCCACCATTTTGAGGCAATAGATAGTCACGAAGCGAGCGAGTAATGGCGCTTGAAATACCACCATATAGCGAGGCTTCAATCAGGCGATAAAACTTCGAGCGGTCGCTGCTATTGCGCAATTTCTTTGGCAAGACACCAAACTCAAACATTTGCGCATGATAATCAACAATAGAATTAAACGCCTTAAAGTGAACGCCTTCCATACCACTGACCGCATCTTTCACTTCATTGATTTGGCGGACACGAGCATGGTTGTCAGACACTGCTTCAATTAGGATATCGGTCGGCTTAACGCTGCTTGGCAAACCTTGAATAATAAACGGTTTAATATCGACTTTTTTATCTCGTCCAGCAACTTGCTGCAACTTAACCACGAACAAGACTCGTTGATTGCGTGAGTTCACAACGTCGAGTGCCGAGTAACATGTACCTGGTTGCAGCTTACCGTATAGGCCTTTGTCTCTCGATGCCTGAGAACTGCCGGCTTCTGTCGTATTTCTAAAGTGAAGCAAGCTTTGGTCGGGGATCAGAGCCGTGATGAATGACGCCATTGTAGTAGATTTGCCCGCACCGTTACCTCCAGATAACGTGGTCACTAGGCTATCAATGTCAAAAGTACGCGCGAAAAAGCCGTTCCAGTTGACCATCGTCATTGATTGATACTTACCTCTTTCAATCATACGTCAGCCTCCTGATCATCTTGCTGAATATCCAATTGTTCGGTTAACTCTGTCTCTTTCACTTCTTCGTTAGGAATTAAGCTACCTTGTGATGGTGCTTGAGTATGCGCTACCGCTTCGCCATCGCGGATCAGTCTCAATTGAGCATCACGCATATCGTCACCAACCCTAACGTCGGCGCCAAAGCGGAACACCGCCTCACTGATACGGAACTTACCTGTATCACCAATAGAGATCGTCATACCTAGGCGGCGTAGACGTCTTAAAGACGTACGTACTTTTTCAAACAGTTTTTCTTTATCGAGATCAGATCCTGTTGCGCGATTAGTGACGAGGCGCATCAGTTTCTTTTCATCAGCGAGTGCCAATAACTCGTCATACAGTTCTTGATTGGTAAAGATGCCTTCATGAGCTAGACGCTCTGGGCTCAAATACAAAAAGCACAGTACTTTGCCCACCAGCATATCTAATTCTGACAACACACTTCGACCGATTAACGTAGTCGAACGAGGGCGTAAATAGAAGAATCCTTCAGGCGCTTTCACCAATTCGGTGTTATAACGCTGATAGAAACTCGCCAGCTCCACATCAAAATCACACAAAAGGGCGTGATTATCCATGTCCTCTGAGGAGATGTGTTTACCCGCACGAAGTGCACTATCTAGTGCAGGAAAAAGCGGATTTGTTATCGCTTTTGCCAGTTTTTCTGACATGTATTCGTCAATATTTGTCGATGACATTTGCTTGTACCTTTGCACCAAAATCGTTGATAGCTTGCCAATCTGGTTGAATGGCTGAGTAATCGGATTGGGAGTAGCCCAACCGAACTGCTTGATCCACAACGATTCTTGCGAGATCGAAATGATGAGTGTATGGGTGTGCTGCAAGATAATCTCGAAGCACTATGCCTAAATCAATTGGAGCACCCTGCTCTTTATGCACTTTCAGCATGTCTCCAATACGTTCGGCTAGTTCATCATTTACTTGTTCAAATTCTTCATATTCCACTTCAAGTGGCACAGCTCCCGTCACTTCGTCATTACGAAGCACCAAAGCTTCATCACGAAGATCTGTGAGTTTTTCTGCGTCGGCATAGGTTAAATACCATGGCGCATCAAAGTAGTCCGTTACTGACTGGCGAAGTCTTTGGCTGAATGCACGGTTTTGATCCATATCGATCGCAGTACGAATAAATTTATGTACGTGACGATCGTAACCAATCCATAAATCGATCGCTTGCTGACCCCAGCTAATGATTCGATCCAGCTTCATTTGCAAGCCAAAGAGCGCCTCTCCCACAAACTCAAGCTCATCGTCACCATAGACGATCTCTTGGATATCTAGAATTTGAGTTTGTAGCTCATCCCCAGCTGCTTGCAGAGTATCTTGAAGCTCACGAAGATTCGCGGAGGTTTCAGACAGCAAAGCTTCGCAATTGTTGATTGCTTCTCGCCAGTCTTTATTGAGTAGCTCTGCGATTTGCACTTTGACTGATTGCTGCTGTTCATCCATAACTCGTTGGTTCAAATCAATCTGGTCGAAGATTTCACCCACTGAGTATTTCAAAACGCCAAATACGTTCTTGCGCCAGTGACCAACCGTTCCGCCTTCCTGAGCCGCGAGAATGGCTTTCGCCATTTCATCCGCCACCATTGAAAGCTGGATAGAGAGTCTGAGCTTGGAGAACTCACGATGCCTGACGTAGTAATCCGTAATGCCAATCGCAAGTGGACTGAGACGGTAGATGCTCGCGCCATCGTTTACCTCACTGGTAAAACGACTTAGCAGCCTCTGTTTAACTAATTCATTAATTGCATTATTGGCACGAAACGCGGTCGCTTCGCCCGTTTGCTCGAACTGTTGGGTGACGATCTTGAACGCATCATGCAGTTCCCCTTCCCCAAGTTCTTCATCAAATCTTTCATTACTCAATACCGCAATGGATATGAGAAATGCCAACCGTTCAGTGGAAAGATTTAATGCAAAATCATGCTGTTTGACCCAGCCGACAAGTTCATCAATCGGTCGGTCATCTGCAATCAGAGTGTTATCACTCATGGTCTTTCCTGTTATTGTTTTTTCCTCGCCCATACATGTATGTATCGGCCCATGGAGAGATAGGGTTCTTGGCGACACAGTTGCTGTTCTATTTTTAGAACATCTTCAGCGGTGTAGTCTCCCATGTATTGCATATTGCCAATGTAATCACTGAATGAACGAATGCCAGATTTGCCACATATTTCAAATCCCGCATCCTCTATCCATTGATACACTTCCTCTGGCTTCAGCCCTTTTTGTGGCTGAAGCTTAAATCTTTTTCTATGCGGCATGCCTTCAAGTACATGAGGAATATTGCCACATATGACGTTCTTAAATACCAATCCATGATGATTGTAAAACATGACAGAAGCGATACCACCAGGTTTCACTTGCTGTAAAACCGCTTCTAGAGCGGGTCTAGGTTCAGCTAACCATTCCATAACGGCATGAAACAACACCAGGTCTACTGGTTGACTCATATGTTCTGCAATACGCTGTACTGGACTATGTATCCAGCGATATTGCGAGAGTAGCCCGTTTTTTTCAACATCTGCCTTGGCCAACTTGAGCATTTCAGAAGAGAGGTCACACAATGTGATCTTGTGTCCTCTCTCAGCAATTCGTTGCGAAACTTGCCCTAATCCACCACCTGCATCTAAAACTTCTAGTTTTTTTCTTGTATCATCCAGCGCAGCGAGAGCTTGGGTTAAGTCTTCCCAAACAATAGTTTGGCGGATTTCACCCTTCTCTGAGCCGTAAATATTTTTTGCAAATTTGTGGGCGATATCGTCGAAATTTCGGTCTTGCATCACGGTATATTGAGTTAAGATAACCAGTTGTACAGCTATTCTGTCATATAAGTGACAGGAATAAAGGGGCAACTCCCTTTTTTAGCGTTAAGTGGTGTTTTTTCGGACTATTATTCTATGTTTGAGCTGAAAAAGGTTGTGTCTTCATTACTAATGCCTTTACCTGCCATGTTAATTCTTGGCTTCTTGGGCTTAGTTCTCATCATGTTTACGGCACGCCGTAAACTAGGAAGCCTGATTATTCTCGTGTCTCTGTGTGGGACTTTTCTTATTTCATTCCAACCCTTATCTAGCCGCCTGTTAATGCCACTTGAGCGCCAATACAGTGCGTTCTTACCCATTAATGAAACCATCGACTACGTGATGGTCCTTGGTGGTGGGCACGTGGTCGACGACCAAATTCCGCCCACTTCAGAACTGAGCCGAGCTTCATTAATGCGCTTAAGTGAAGGTATCCGGATTCTCAGAATGTATCCAGGCGCTAAATTAATTCTATCTGGTTATGATGGTGGTACCGGTGTCAGTCACGCTAGAACCATGGCGAAAGTTGCCCTTGCTTTAGGTATTGCTAAACCGGATATCATTTTGTTGGAAACAGCAAAAGACACATGGGAAGAAGCCCGACAAGCTGCTGGATTCGTGCAAAATAAGAAGCTGGTTTTGGTGACGTCAGCTAGCCATATGAAGCGCGCTATGCACGAATTTGAAGCTGCAGGCTTAAACCCACTCCCGGCGCCAACTAACTTCCTAGCACAAAAAGACATCGAGCAAGCATGGCAGAAATATACTCCATCATCTCGCTACTTGGAGCAAACTGAGCGGTACTGGCACGAGACCATGGGGTTAATATGGCAAAACCTTCGTGATTGGGTGGCTAACGAAGGTAACCAAGAGTTTTTACCTTCCGTTTCTGAGTTAGAGTCTTCTGAGGGTGTAGATAAGATCACTGAGCAAGACATTGAAGCGCAGCTTGCTCCTGAAGAACCGCAAGAAGCCGCAAACGCTCAATAAAAGTCAGGCACAAAAGAAAACGCCACACTTATAAAGTGAGGCGTTTTTTTCGACTATTCAAAAAGTCTAGTTGCAACGGACTTTATGTCATGATTGCAACAGAATAGAAAGCTAATCACCGGCGAACATATACCCTTCACCGTGAACAGTAATGAAAATCTGTGGGTTCTTCGGATCCAGCTCCATCTTCGCACGCATGCGACGAATTAAAACATCAATAGTGCGGTCGTTTGGCGCGTCAACTCGATGGCTAATCATATTAAGTATACGCTCTCGGCTAAGTACCTGGTTAGGATATGCCGATAGTGCTACTAAGAGTTCGTACTCTGCCTTAGTGAGTTTTACTGGCTCTCCATTGTTACTTAGCGAACGGCGTTGCTTGTCAAACACCCATTCACCAAAGTAAATCAAGTTCTCATTCTGCACCGATTCTTCAATAATAGGTTGTTTTCTGGCTAGAGAAATACGCCATAGCAAATTTTTGACGCGGACTAGGAGTTCCCTCAATTCGAATGGTTTCGTCACATAATCATCTGCGCCCATTTCCAAACCAACGATACGGTCGATACTATCTGTGCGACCCGTCACTAGAATGATGCCAATATCCGATTGACTTCTTAATTCACGCGTTAGCATCAGTCCATCTTCTTTCGGCAAGTTGATGTCTAACATCACCAAGTCGATGCTGGCTTCCTGTAGAATCTGACGCATTTGTTCGCCGCTCTCCGCTTCACTCACCAAGTAACCTTCACTTTCGAAGTAACCCGCTAGTTTGCTGCGCGTAACGACATCATCTTCCACTACTAGTACGTGATATTTCATGTCTTTCTATCTCAATCTTTCAATGACAGAGTCATTCTATTCATAATTAGTCACAATTCTAGCCTACATTGACGTGAATTGAAGAAAACTTGCTTTTTCTTGATTCAAAACAAATAGAAATCTTAACTTCAGATATGCAACAGAGATTTATCCAAAAACCTTGTTCCACATGACCATGTCTTCACAACCCTTCATTTTTCATCTTTTTTTTTCACATCAATGATTACTGTTGTTCATCTTTATTAGCTAAAATAGAGATAACACTTTTGGAGATAAGAAAATGCAAGAAATCAAAGCATTTAACGAACAACGTGCTGAATTATACTGGTGGCTTTCGAGCCTCTTTGCTAGAGAACTAACCACAGAAGAACTCGAGAAATATCAAAGCCCAGATATACGCGCTTTCCTTACTGGACTGGGTGAAAACCCAACACTATCAGCTCCTATCGCCTCTATGGTCGACGCACTAAACAGACTGCAAGTAAGAGAAGATGCCCAACTTGAGTTGTCTGCTGATTTTTGTGATCTGTTTTTGAAAACAGATAAGCATGGGGCACTACCTTATGCTTCTTTATATATTGGTGAGTCAGGTCTGTTAAACGACAAACCCGCTCAAGTCATGTCAGAGTTGCTTGCGGAGCACAATATTGCGGTAACTGAAAACTTAAACGAACCAGCGGATCATTTGGCTATTGAGCTCGATTTTCTCGGGAACCTCATTATTCGTTCCAACGAATTAGAGTCAGAAGCTCACATGAATGAGGCGATGGAGCAGCAAGCAGAGTTTATTGAACAACACCTGCTAACTTGGGTGCCACAATTCGTGACTAAATGTCAGCAGCACGATGAGTTTGGTTTTTACGCCGCGGTATCAACAGTACTTCAAGCACTCATCAAGCTAGATCTTGATTACTTAAAAGGTGATCAAGCCTAAGATTTTGAGGCGCATGTACTGTTTATCACTCACCGTTACAGACAAAAGTGCGCCTTATCTATAAATTTGTTGTATAAGTGATTGCTTGTATCAATGGGGAAGACTACAATCCGCCGTTTAAATGCAAAAGCCGCTTTGGTATTCAACAAGCACAATAATAATCTGTCGAACTGTTGAACCAAACCGCTGAAAAGCGGTTTTTTCATTCAGAATGCACTACTTATTAGGAACCCATATATTGGCTTCCAGAATTCGAAGCGGTATTGGCTATTAATAGCACTCCGCGATAAAAGGATATAGCTATGGCAACAATCAAAGATGTCGCCCGTCTGGCTGGCGTTTCAACGACCACCGTTTCTCACGTAATTAATAAAACTCGTTTTGTAGCAGAAGCCACACAAGAAAAAGTGATGGCAGCGGTAGATGAACTTAACTATGCACCAAGTGCGGTTGCTCGTAGTTTGAAATGTAACTCGACCAAAACGATTGGAATGCTTGTCACTCAATCTACAAACTTGTTCTTCTCGGAAGTCATCGACGGTGTTGAAAGCTACTGCTATCGCCAAGGCTATACTTTAATCCTATGTAACACGGGTGGTGTCTACGAGAAACAGCGCGACTATATTCGCATGCTCGCAGAAAAACGTGTTGATGGCATTTTGGTTATGTGCTCCGACTTAACTGAAGAGCTACTAGAAATGCTAGACCGTCATTCAGATATTCCGAAAGTGATTATGGACTGGGGCCCAGAAAGCTCTCAAGCCGACAAGATCATTGATAACTCGGAAGAAGGCGGCTATCTCGCAACTAAATATCTGATCGATAACGGTCATACTGACATTGCATGCTTGAGCGGACACCTAGAGAAAGCCGTTTGCCAAGAGCGTATTGTCGGCTATCAGCGTGCTCTAGCGGAAGCGGGTATCGAGATGAAAGATGACCGAATCTTAGAAGGTAACTTCGAATGTGATACGGCCGTGATTGCCGCTAACCGTATTGCAGCAATGGAAGTTCGTCCAACTGCCGTATTCTGCTTCAACGACACCATGGCATTCGGTTTAATGAGTCGCCTGCAACAATTAGGTGTAAAAGTTCCAGAAGATATTTCCGTTATCGGTTATGACAATATCGAATTGGCTGAGTATTTCTCTCCACCACTAACAACAGTGCACCAACCGAAGCGTCGTGTAGGTAAGAATGCGTTTGAGATTCTTCTAGAACGAATCAAAGATAAAGGTCACGAAAAACGCATTTTCGAAATGCACCCTGAGATTGTAGAACGTGATTCTGTCAAAAAACTCACATAATCCTGAAAAAAGTGCCTTTCTAGGCACTTTTTTTTGATCCTCATCCAATAAACTGAACGCTTTATTGTTTGTTTCGACACACTCTCCCGCACAAATCCCAATCGATTATCTGAAGCAATATCACACTTTTACCATACAACCGTCATAGATGTGAGTCATTTTCATTTATTCTAAATATGTCACGCACAGGGCAAACCACTTGAAAGGGTGGGACGCAAAGCCACCGGCCTAAACCAAATTTATTTGATAGGTAGCGGGGTTACCGATGGCAAAGGTATTAGCATTCTTTTGGTTTACCGCTAACAGAAGGCTGACACCCGTTTGCTATACTCTCGGACCTGATTTTGGTGACACAATCAATAACACCGAGAAAAGAATAAGCATGGACAATCCTATACTAAAAAACTCGATGCAATTGTTCGCTCAGCTTGGAAGAGTTAAGTCTCGTTCTATGTTTGGTGGATTTGGTATCTTTATTGACGATACCATGTTTGCATTAGCAGTGAATAACAAATTACATATCAGAACTAACCGTCAGACGATCGCTAAATTTAAGCAACTTGGCTACAAGCCATACGTTTATAAGAAGCGTGGGTTCCCCGTTGTCACTAAGTATTTCGCACTCCCTGAGGACTGTTGGCAAGATCAGGATGTTATCTTGACTCATGCTCGCTCTGCCTTAGAGTTCGCAAAAACAGAAAAAGTGCAACAGTCGGAAACAAAACCCAATCGACTCAAAGATTTACCTAATTTAAGACTGGCTACTGAGCGTATGCTTAAGAAAGCTGGAATTGAATCGGTATACGATCTGCAAGAGCAAGGTTCTGTGGAGGCTTTTAAAGCAATCCAACGAACTCACTCAAATACTGTAGGTCTTGAGTTACTTTGGGCGCTAGAGGGTGCCATTAATGGCACGCACTGGTCCGTGATTCCGCAAAATAAAAGAGAAGAATTGGCCAGTCTTATAAACTAGCCCTTATCGCTCTATACAAAAAATCAGCCTAACGGCTGATTTTTTTAGTTTATGATGAAAGTAAATCTATCCACGCCCTGTCTACTAAACTAATACAGAGTCGTCACAAGGACAGCATCATGAGCAAAAAGCTAATACTCGGAATCGCACTTCTCGCCGTCATTATCATTCTAGGTGTTAATTTTGGACAATATTTAACACTGGAAAATGCTCAGGCTCAGCAAGCTGCACTCAGCGAATATATCAGTCAGAATTTTGTTACTGCCGCATTAGTGTACTTTTTTGCCTATATTGCCATTACCGCATTCTCAATTCCGGGAGCTGCAGTCGTTACGTTACTAGGTGCCGCTTTATTTGGCTTTTGGACCAGCCTTCTTCTTGTCTCTTTTGCTAGTACCATTGGTGCAACCATTGCATTTTTGAGTAGTCGCTTTTTATTGCGTGACTGGGTTCAAAGCAAGTTCGGTTCAAAGTTAGAAACTATCAATAAAGGTGTAGAAAAGGACGGGGCTTTCTATCTGTTCTCGCTAAGATTGATTCCGGTATTTCCGTTCTTCTTAATCAACCTATTAATGGGCTTAACACCAATTAAAGTGTCAAAGTACTATTTAGTGAGCCAGCTAGGCATGTTGCCTGGAACTGCGGTTTACTTAAATGCCGGTACACAGCTCGCCAATATTAACAGTTTGTCAGGTATCGTTTCCCCAGCAGTTTTAGCTTCATTTGCCTTGTTGGGATTATTTCCACTGATTGCTAAGTGGATTATGGCGCGAATTTCTCGCTCACCACAGGTACAAGAATAATGAAGGTTTTTATTGGCAATAGTCCGACGGAGGCGCATATCGTTCAACAACAATTGAAAAATGAAGGAATCCTTTGTGAAGTTAGAGGTGAAGGGGTTTACACGCTTCGAGGTGAAGTGCCATTTGATGAAAATACCTTGCCTTATGTCTGGCTAATCGATAACAAACAACATGTTAAAGCGAAAGCTATCATAGCCGAGTGGCAAGAACAGTTAAAAGCAGATTTGGAAAAAAGGGATTGGGTGTGTCCAAGGTGTCATGAAGTGAATGAAGCGCAGTTTGGCGCCTGTTGGAGTTGCCAAGCGTTAGCGCCTACTGAGGTGTCACCGACTTAATAAAGGCAATTGAGTGACGATTGAACTCTTCGGGGTTCTCGACATTACAAACATGGCCACAATCTTTAATCTCTAATAGTTGGCTGGACTTATGTTCAGCCACCATTTCTTTCACCGGCTTGATGAACATGTAGTCTTTCTCACCCATTAGGTACAGGGTCGGAATCGGTAGTTCCCTCTCCTTGAAGTAACGATTCAGTGGGTTGACTTCCGTAGTTAGTCGATACCAACGCTTAAATTCGTTTTGGCACAGTTTCTTAGCTTCTCTAACAAACAAGTGGCGAGACTCTTTCTGTCCCCTCTGAGGCATCACAATGTACGCAAATAAGCTGTAGAGCCACATATAAGGGATTATGTGCTTACTCATGTTGCCAATTTTTACCAGTATTTGTGAACGTGTGTTAAAGCGCGTTACCGCTCCACCCAGAACCATCGAGCGCACTCTTGGCATTGCCAGTTCAGCAATATTGCGCACGATGATGGTACCAAGAGACATGCCGACAAAATGGGCCGATTGTATTTTAAGGTGGTCCAGTACACGAACGATATCCATTGTTACCGTTTTGAATGTGTACTTGTTGGCCATGATATCTTTTAAGAACTGATTTGATTTACCATGTCCACGCAAATCAATGAACAGTAAGTTGAAGTGCTCACGATAAGCTCGTATCTGCTTAAACCATATAGATGAGCTGCCCCCTGCCCCATGCACAAATACCACCCATTCATCACTTGTAGGATGGGTATACGTTTTATGAAATAGTAGGCTTTCGGACATAGTTCTCGGATTGGTTAGTAGTACGAAAATAAAGTTATCACAACTCTACACGTCTCAGGAGAAAATTGCGCGGAAATTTAGAAAAAATGATTTCCAATTGTGTCAAAAAATGCCAACAAGTGCATATAAAAGAGCGGCATTACGCCGCTCTTCCAATGATATTAGCTATGTGAGGCTTCAAGCGCCAAATCATACATTTTGATGTATTCCTTGGCAGATTCTATCCAGCTAAAGTCTTTGCGCATTGCTCGAAGTTGCATCTCACGCATCTCTTCTGGGTGTTGCAAATAGAACAGAAGCGCTCGCTGTAAGACAATCAACAGCGCGTCATGGCAAGGCTCATCAAACCCAAAGCCCGTTGCCTGCTGTGGATTGTCATCAAAGTCGATTACCGTATCTTTCAGCCCACCAACTTTACGTACAATAGGCAAGGTACCATAAGCCATACTGTAGATTTGGTTCAGACCACATGCTTCAAATTCAGAAGGCATTAGGAAAAAGTCTGAGCCAGCCTCTACTAGATGAGCAAATCGGTTGCTATACGCCTCTACAAACGCCAACTTATCAGAAAACTGCTCAGCAATATCGTTAAGATGGGAAGCGATTTGTGGTTCACCAGTTCCGATAATGACAACCTGAACATCGTTTTTCAGAAACTTATCCAATATTGGCAGTATGTAATGAAAACCTTTTTGGTGAGTCAATCGACATACCATGCCAACCATTGGAACATTGCGTTCTGGCAGCGATAGCTCCTTTTGCAACGCCTGCTTAGCGGCGAGCTTACCATTTAGCATTCTCTCTAACTCGTCGTCGTAATTGACCGGTAGAAAGTCGTCAAGCTTAGGGTTCCACTCTGAGTAGTCACAGCCATTAACGATGCCATGAAGATCTTTGGAACGATGAACAAAATCGTCTACCAAACCATGTGAACCTAGAGGGGTCACTAGTTCAGCGGCATAGTTAGGGCTTACTGCGTTGATTTTATCTGCGAAGGCAATTCCCGCACGAAGTGTGCTTACCCAACCGTCCCCATACTGTAGAAATTCCATTCCAGAAAGACGGAGTTCCGGAATGATTTCCAGCTGACTGTAGGAAAAGATGCCTTTAAAAATAGCATTGTGAACCGTTAGAACTGACTTCATTCCTGCAAAACGCTCGTCATCAGCGTAGCGTGTTTTAAGCAAGAATGGGATCAAACCAGTATGCCAGTCGTTGGCATGAACAATAGAAGGTCGAATACCGAGTTTCGGTAACACATCCAGACTCGCTGCAGCGAAGAAACCAAATCGTTCCCCATTGTCAGCATAAGCTCGATTGTGCTCAGCATACAATTCCGGCCTATCGAAGTATCGATCACATTCGATCACGAACACATCAACACCGTCGAGTTGCGTTTTCTTAACTTGGTACGGTGTATGTGGCCAGTGCTCTAGCTCCGTAGCTAGTACAAACTCATACTGATCCTTGTTAGGCAGTGACTGGTAACCGGGTAAAGTAATGGCTACATTTTTACCCAGTTCTTGCAGAGCTTTAGGCAGAGCCTTGGCAACATCTGCCAAGCCTCCACTTTTTACAAGTCCTTGCGCTTCTGAAACTGGAAACCATACATCTATGTTTCGCATTTTAGAATCCAACTTTCGTCCCTTTCTTGATGACTACAACGCCACCTGGGGAGACATGGAAACGTTTCGCATCCAACTCAAGATCTTCACCAATCACAGTCCCAGGGGCAATTTCTACGTTCTTATCAATGATCGCGCGCTTGATTGTACAACCAGCACCAATCTTTACGTCACCTAGGATAACAGATTCACTCACCACAGAACCAGCGGCAATATTACTTCTAAAACCTAATACAGAGCGATAGATTGATGAGCCACGAACATAACTACCGCCCGCAATCAAGCTGTCAGTAATCTTGATCTTTTGATGCTCAGCGTCAACGAACGTTGCTGGCGGCAATGGTGGATAATAAGTGTGAAGCGGCCATTTACGGTTGTATAGCGAGAACTGAGCGTCTTCTTGAAGTAGATCCATATGAGCCGCCCAGTACGAGTCGATCGTACCTACATCACGCCAGTAAGTAGTGTCTTTCTCACCGCTGATTTTGTTGGTAGAGAAATCATAAACATAGACATCACCTTCAGGGAACATCTTAGGAATAATATCTTTACCAAAATCATGGCTAGACTCAGTATTCTCGGCATCTATACGTAGCTCATTGCAAAGACTTTCTGCTTCGAAGATATAGTTACCCATAGACACTAACGCCATATCAGGGTGACCAGGAATTGACTTCGGGTTTTGTGGCTTTTCTTCAAAGCCAATCATTTTGCCTTCTTCATCAACTTCAATCACGCCAAATTCTGACGCTTCCTCTAATGGCATTCGCAGTGCTGAAACGGTTAGTTTCGCTTCCTTGCGTTTGTGAAAGTCTAGCATCTGACGAATGTCCATTTTATAGATATGATCAGACCCAAAGATACATACGTGCTCAGGATTGGCTAACTCGATAAAACGAACGTTTTGATAAATCGCATCCGCAGTACCTTCATACCAACGTTTACCATCACGCATTTGAGCAGGAATGGGGTCAATGAATCGATCGGTGATTCCCGTTAGATTCCAACCTTTACGCATGTGTTGATAAAGTGATTGAGACTTAAATTGAGTGAGGACATAAATTCGCATTAAGTCAGCATTGATAAAGTTGTTCAGAGCGAAGTCAATCAGACGATAGCTTCCTCCAAATGGTACCGCAGGTTTGCTACGTGATTCGGTTAAAGGACGTAGGCGAGAGCCTTCTCCACCAGCAAGAATCATTCCCAATACACCAGCCATTGATATCTCCGTTTTATTACAGCTTTTTTCCATTTATTGTCGGGTAGTTAAATTACATATGGGGGTACCCGACTTCTTTATTAACGGATGACAATGTCGATTATTTCATCGACCATTCAAACGTTGAATCTTGTATATAAAATAGGCTTGAGGCCAAGTTGTTTAATTATCAACCTAGGCCAACCATTTTTTTAATATGGTTTTTATCTAAATTATCGTTTTGAAATAAGATTACAATGCATCATGACGCATTATTTGGCATTGAACACAGTTGCATCAAAACTTATGCCTTTAATCACAGAATGGCATACCGACATCACCTTATCAACACATATTGTTAACATGCAATTCACCTCAACCACTCTTTGATGAAAACTGCCTGAAAAACAATGAGCTAAACTGCTATGACCAGTTTAATGGATATATATAGATAATGAATGTACTAAATATATACAATCATTTACAAAATTAAGGATTTAATAGTGAGGATAAAAAAACAGCACTCAAATGAGTGCTGTTAATTAGAACGTTCAGAGATTATTTTTTAGGCTTTTTACGCTTATCGGTAATTTCCCATTTACCATCAACATATAACCCCGTCCAACCCGATGGTTTACCGTCGATTTCAGAACGAACATAATTCTCTTTAGTCTTACGACTGAAACGAACTACCGTTGGTCTACCATCTGGATCTTCTGTTGGTGCATCCGCAAGATAGTGGAACTTCGGCGATAAACGTTCTTTGTATTTCGCAAGTTCACTTACAAGCGGTGCGCGAGTCTCACGAGATTTAGGGAAGTTGCTAGCAGCCATAAATAGGCCTGATGCACCATCACGCAGTACAAAGTAAGCATCCGAGTTTTCACAAGGAAGCTCTGGGAAATGAACTGGGTCTTCCTTAGGAGGTGCTATTTCACCGTTTTTAAGGATCTTACGGGTGTTTTTACAGGTCTCACTGGTGCAGTCCATGTACTTACCAAAACGGCCGTTCTTAAGTACCATTTCAGAGCCACACTTGTCACATTCGACCGTCGGGCCATCATAACCTTTAACTTTAAACTCACCCTGTTCAACCACATGGCCTTCACAATTTGGGTTATTACCGCAAACATGAAGCTTACGCTTATCATCAATCAGATAAGCATCCATTGCCGTCTCACAAATTGGGCAACGTTTCTTAGCACGCAGAGCTGCCGTTTCGACGTCTTCTTCAAGAACGTTAATAATGCCTTCTTCATCACCCAAGTTAATCGTCGTTTTACAACGCTCTTTAGGTGGTAAAGCATAGCCAGAACAGCCCAAGAATACGCCAGTTGAAGCAGTACGAATACCCATAGGGCGTGAACATGTAGGACATTCAATTTCTGTCATAACGATATGATTTGGCTTCATACCGCCATGCTCTTCGTCTTGTTCAGCTTTGCCTAAATCAGTAGTGAACTCTTCGAAGAATTCGTTCAATACATTTTTCCAGCTTGCATCACCTTCGGCGATTTGATCGAGCTTCTGCTCCATGCGAGCAGTAAAGTCGTAGTTCATCAAATCAGTGAAGCTGTCATCAAGACGATCGGTCACTATCTCACCCATCTTCTCAGCATAGAAACGACGCTGGTCAACTTTTACATAACCACGATCTTGAATCGTTGAGATGATTGACGCATAAGTAGAAGGACGACCAATTCCACGTTTCTCTAGCTCTTTAACTAAAGCCGCTTCGGTGTAACGTGCGGGTGGCTTGGTAAAGTGTTGCTTAGGATCTAACGTAACAAGGTCAAGCTTATCGCCCAGCTGTACTGCAGGAAGGATAGCATCTTCGTTTTTGCCCATTGGACGCTGAACACGAGTCCAACCATCAAACTTAAGAATACGTCCCTTCGCTTTCAACGTATACTCATCAGCTTTCACGCTGATCGTTGTGGAGTCGTACTTCGCTGGTGTCATTTGACACGCCACGAACTGATTCCAGATAAGTGCATATAGCTTATGAGCGTCGGCTTCCATACCTGAAAGATCATCAACTTTCACGTTAACGTCTGAAGGACGAATCGCTTCGTGCGCTTCCTGAGCACCTTCTTTGCTTCCGTAGAAGTTTGGCTTTTCAGGAAGATAGGCACCACCAAACTCACTATCAATATAACCACGGACTGCATCAACGGCTTCTGTACTCAAGTTGGTAGAGTCGGTACGCATATAGGTAATATAACCCGCTTCATACAGCCTCTGAGCCAGCATCATGGTCTTTTTAACACCATAACCTAGGCGCGTACTTGCTGCCTGCTGCAGTGTAGAAGTGATGTAAGGTGCTGATGGCTTACTTTGAGTTGGACGGTCTTCACGTTTACATACTTCGTACGTCGCCTTGTCCAATACAGAAACAGCGGCTTGCGCTTCTGTTTCATTAGATGGTTTGAACGCCTTGCCCGCTTTTTGTGCAACTAGTAGTCGGAAATCTGTTTTATCCGAAGTTTTAGTATCCGCATGAATATCCCAAAATTCTTCTGGGATAAACGCATTAATTTCACGCTCACGCTCTACGAGAAGCTTAACGGCAACTGACTGGACTCGACCAGCAGATAGGCCTCGTGCGACCTTCTTCCAAAGAAGCGGAGACACCATAAAACCAACAACACGGTCTAAGAAACGTCGTGCTTGCTGTGCATTCACGCCATCCATATTCAGTTCACCAGGATCTTGGAATGCCTGTTGGATCGCGTTTTTGGTAATTTCGTTAAATACTACTCGTTTATATCGCTCTTCATCGCCACCGATGATCTCACGAAGGTGCCATGCGATAGCCTCTCCTTCGCGGTCCAAATCGGTTGCGAGATAAACATGGTCAGCGTCTTTCGCAAGTTTTTGTAGCTCGGCAACTACTTTTTCTTTGCCAGGCAATACTTGATAGTTTGCTGCCCAATCATCATATGGGTTAATACCCATTTTTTTAATTAGCGCTTTGCGGTCTTTTTCTTTTTTAATACGTGCTTTTTCTTCAGCACTTAAGCCTTTTGTAGAGACAGCTGCTGCTTTTTTACCAGTACTTTGCCCTGCAGTTGGTAAGTCACGCACGTGACCTACACTCGACTTCACTATAAAGTCTTTACCGAGGTATTTGTTAATGGTTTTAGCCTTAGCGGGTGACTCCACTATAACCAGTGACTTTCCCATAATGACACTAACGTCCTATATCACATTGCGACATTTAATCGCACGATGTTCGAAATTTATGCTTCTTTTTACTATTGAGCGAGAACAAAAGAAGATCAACCAGTTTTTTTGCAATTAGATTCTGATTGCTCGACAAATGTCCGATCAAATAGAACTCATCGCTTGAAAAATGGCGCAATATTAAACGCCATTTATGATTGTTGCCTAGCAACATTCACCAAAATTTGTTGCTTATCACAAATTGCTGCTAACTATAGCCGAGATATTTGTCCTTGCAAAATGTGTTGGCACTCATACACTACGCGGTAATGTTTTATATAGAGGACATCAATATGTCACAGAAAACCGCCATCACAGAGTTTGATTTGTTGCTCATCGCCAACCAAATCATTCAGGAACATGATGATTTCATTGAAGGAATGCGTGCAGACAGCGTCGAAGAAAAAGACGGTGTCCTAGTTTTCAAAGGTAACTACTTCCTCGATGATAAAGGGCTACCAACCGAGAAAACAACGGCGGTATTTAATATGTTTAAATACCTTGCACACCACCTTTCGAAAGAGTTTACTCTACAGAACTAAATAATAACGCCCCGATTCAGGGGCGTTATTATTCACTATGTTACTGGCTTAAATCTGCCAATTTATCAAAGTAGTCAGGGAACGTTTTTGACGTACACTTAGGATCGTTGATCGTCACTGGTGTGTCACTCAACGCAACGAGAGAGAAACACATTGCCATTCGGTGATCATCATACGTGTCAATCGCAGCATGTTTTAGGTCATCGGTTGGCTCGACGATAATATAGTCTTCACCTTCTTCTACTGTAGCACCTACTTTTCTCAATTCGGTAGCCATAGCCGCAAGACGATCTGTTTCTTTTACTCGCCAGTTATATACGTTACGAATTGCAGTTGTGCCCTTTGCAAAGAGTGCCGCCGTAGCAATAGTCATGGCGGCATCAGGGATATGATTATAGTCCATATCAATACCCACTAATTCACCTTTACGACACAGAATGTAGTCATCACCCCATTCAATCTCTGCACCCATTTTTTCTAGTGCGTCGGCAAATCTAATATCACCCTGAATACTGTTCTTACCGATACCCGTCACCTTTATCTCACCGCCTTTAATGGCTGCAGCAGCAAGGAAATAGGAGGCTGAAGACGCATCCCCTTCTACCAAAAACTGGCCTGGAGACTGGTATTGTTGACCACACTTAATAATAAACTGTTGATAGTCACGATTTTCAACTTTGACACCAAACTGCTCCATTATATGCAGCGTAATATCGATATATGGTTTTGATACCAATTCACCGACTATTTCGATAGTGACATCAGCCTTTGCTAGTGGTGCAGACATCAAGAATGCTGTTAAAAACTGACTGGAAATGGAACCATCAATTTTGACCAGTCCACCTGTCAAACCGGTACCAACGATCTTTAGAGGCGGATAGTTTTCTGCTTCTAGATATTCGACGTCCGCACCAGCTTGCTTAAGCGCATCAACCAAGTGACCAATGGGTCTTTCCTTCATCCTTGGTTCGCCAGTAAGAACATATTCGCCTTCACCAAGGCAAAGCGCAGCTGCTAGAGGACGCATCGCAGTACCTGCATTGCCAAGAAATAGTTCTTTTGGTTCCGAGACACTGAATGGTTGACCTAAACCTTTAACGATGCATTGAGTTTTATCTTCGGATAACTGATACTCGACACCCAAACTGGTGAGGGCGTTAAGCATATGACGAATATCATCACTATCTAGAAGATTGGTGAGTGTGGTCGTACCTTCTGCCAACGCAGCAAGCAATAAAGCACGATTCGAGACACTTTTTGAACCTGGAAGGTTAACCGTTCCGGATACTTTTTGGATGGGTTGGAGTGTTAAGCTTTCCATTAGTTGAATCTAATCCTTTGTAGACACTTCAGTCCTTGTAATGAAGCGTCTTAAATAATTCTTGGTAGTTGCAGCGTAACTAAAATACAAGGTAAACACCAGAGCTAATACACCGCTAGATGGTCAATATCTCGACACTCAGTACTAGCCAACTAGTACTAATGAAAATTAATAAATGAGTCGGTATTGTTTATAATTAATAGAAAGGAACGCGACATTACAGCACTATGACGATCTACCTGACAGAACTAGACAGCAATGACTTTACATTTCCCTCTCCTTTCGAAGCGCTTGATGAGCCCAATGGCTTGCTAGCGTTTGGCGGTGATCTCAACCCACAACGACTGCTGTCTGCCTATCAACATGGTGTTTTCCCTTGGTTTGGCCCAAATGAACCACTTCTATGGTGGAGTCCAGCCCCGAGAGCCGTATTTGATCCATCTCTTTTCCGTCCGGCAAAAAGCCTGCGTAAATTTCAGCGCAAAGCAGATTATCGAGTCACGATGAATACATGCACATCGCAAGTCATAGAATATTGCGCAAGTACACGTCCTATCGAAGAAACTTGGCTAAATGAGGATATGCGTTCTGCGTATGGAGAGTTAGCAAAAAAAGGTCATTGTCATTCCGTCGAAGTTTGGAACGATAATGCCCTAGTTGGTGGGCTTTACGGACTTTCCATTGGCCAAGTCTTTTGTGGCGAATCGATGTTTTCTCTGGAAACTAATGCTTCCAAGATTGCTCTCTGGTACTTTTGTCATCACTTTAAAAACCATGGAGGCAAACTCATCGACTGCCAAGTTATGAATCCGCACTTGAACTCACTAGGAGCACAAGAACTGACCCGCGAGCAGTTTATAACGGCTTTGCATGATTTACGCGAACAAACCGTACAAGATTCCTGTTTTTCTCAACAAGAGCTATCATTTCCTATACAACAGGAGATGAGTTGATGAACATGGCTGTCCAACAGATCCGAATTGGTCTGAGTCGCAAACAAGACTGTAGCTATTTGCCCGCTCAACAGGAGCGAGTGGCTATTGTTTTGGAAAAAGAACTGCATGAAGCCAATCAATACGAAATGTTATTAGCTAATGGCTTTAGAAGAAGTGGGGACGCCATTTATAAGCCTCAATGTGACCATTGCAGTGCCTGTCATGCGCTCAGAGTAGCTATCGATGATTTTAAGCTATCTAAGAGCCAGAAACGTCTGCTTGCCAAAACCAAATCATTTCACTGGGAGATAAGACCAACGTTAGATGAAGAATGGTTTGATCTTTACTCTCGCTATATTGAGAAACGTCATTCAACAGGCAGTATGTATCCACCAAGACAACAAGAGTTTTTTGAGTTTGCACAGTGTTCATGGATGACCTTGCACTATCTGCACATCTTTGACGATGATAAGCTGATAGGGATCGCCATCACCGATATTCTCTCTGATAGCGCCAGTGCTTTTTATACCTTCTTCGACCCTGACTATACGTTATCTCTCGGTACGTACGCTGTATTGTGTCAAATTGAATACTGCCAACGATATAACAAACAATGGCTCTATTTGGGCTACCAAATAGATGATTGTTCAGCAATGAACTACAAAACACGGTTCCAACGTCATCAAAGGCTAGTAAATCAGCGATGGCGAGGGTAGAATACACCGCAACTTTACTTATTAAGATTTTAACGGCACAATGCCTGCCGTTAAAACGCCGCATTTCGAAAGAGGATTAAATGGCTAAAGAAGACGTAATTGAGATGCAAGGTACAGTCCTTGATACTCTACCAAACACAATGTTCCGTGTTGAACTAGAAAACGGTCACGTAGTTACTGCGCACATCTCTGGTAAGATGCGTAAAAACTACATCCGTATCCTTACTGGTGACAAAGTAACTGTAGAGATGACTCCATACGACCTAACTAAAGGCCGCATCGTCTTCCGTGCTCGTTAATCTCAACGTTTAAACGAACACAAAAAAACGGAGCTTAGGCTCCGTTTTTTGTTATCCACTAAGTAGCGATTCAGATGAAGAAGCGCTAGTGATGCGCTTCTGCTTCTTCCTTAGCGCCTACATATTCAAACGCTAAATCATCATCTTTAAGGGACACTTTCACTGTTCCGCCATCAACCAACGAACCAAATAAGAGTTCATTCGCCAGTGGTTTCTTAAGCTTGTCTTGGATAACACGACCCATAGGTCTTGCACCCATTGTCTTGTCGTAACCCTTAATCGCAAGCCAATCGCGAGCATCATCAGACACTTCTAACGAAACGCCTCGAGAATCCAACTGCGCTTGAAGTTCAACAATAAACTTATCAACCACTTGATGTATAACCGTGTCATCTAGGCTGTTGAACCAGATGATACCATCAAGACGGTTGCGGAACTCCGGAGTGAACACACGTTTAATGGCACCCATCGCGTCTGGTTTGTGATCTTGTTGAATCAGACCAATAGATTTCTTCTCAGTCTCAGCAACACCTGCGTTACTCGTCATTACCAAAATCACATTGCGGAAGTCAGCTTTTCGGCCATTGTTATCCGTTAGCGTACCGTTATCCATGACTTGCAGTAGCAAGTTGAAGATATCAGGGTGCGCCTTCTCAATCTCATCCAGTAATACTACAGAATGTGGATGCTTGATAACCGCATCGGTTAGCAATCCACCTTGATCGTAGCCTACATAACCTGGAGGAGCACCGATCAAACGGCTTACTGAGTGACGCTCACCGTACTCCGACATGTCAAAACGAAGCAGCTCGATACCCAATAGCTTAGACAATTGAACGGTCACTTCCGTTTTACCAACCCCAGTTGGGCCAGCAAACAAGAATGAGCCAACAGGTCTATCATCATTACCTAATCCAGCGCGAGTCATCTTGATTGCTTCACAAAGCACGTCAATGGCTTTGTCTTGACCAAAGACCAGCATCTTCATCTTGTCATCAAGGTTTTGAAGAATATCCTTGTCTGAAGAAGATACAGACTTCTCTGGAATGCGTGCCATCTTAGCAACCATCGCTTCGATATCCGCCACACCAACCGTTTTCTTACGACGGCTCACCGGAACCAAACGACTGCGTGCGCCCGCCTCATCGATAACGTCAATAGCCTTATCAGGTAAATGGCGCTCGTTGATGTACTTCGCTGACAATTCAACGGCAGCACGCAACGCTTTGTTAGTGTAACGAACCTCGTGGTGCTCCTCATATTTAGGCTTAAGACCCATCAAGATCTTAGTCGTATCATCTAAAGAAGGTTCCACTACATCGATTTTCTGGAATCGACGAGATAGTGCACGCTCTTTGTCAAAAATGTTGCTGTATTCTTGGTAAGTTGTAGAGCCAATACAGCGCAGTTTGCCGCTGCTTAGAAGAGGTTTAATAAGGTTTGCTGCGTCTACTTGTCCACCAGAAGCCGCACCTGCACCGATAATTGTATGGATCTCATCAATGAACAGAATGGCGTCATCTTCTTTTTCCAATTGCTTGAGAATCGCTTTGAAGCGTTTCTCGAAGTCACCGCGGTATTTAGTACCTGCAAGTAGCGAGCCTATATCGAGAGAGTAAATAACACTGTTTTGGATAACATCTGGCACTTGGCCTTCAACGATTCTCCAAGCCAAACCTTCAGCGATAGCAGTCTTACCAACACCGGCCTCACCCACCAACAATGGGTTGTTCTTACGACGGCGACATAGCACTTGAATCGTACGCTCAAGTTCTTTATCGCGACCAATAAGAGGGTCTATGTTGCCTGCTTTCGCCACTTGGTTCAGATTCGTTGCAAAGCTTTCAAGACGATCTTCACCGTTGGCTTCTTCAATGTTCTCACTACCGCCACCAAGTGAGCCACTCGATGGTTCGTCACCAGTTGGACCGATGTTTTTGGTAATACCGTGAGAAATAAAATTAACGATATCTAAACGGCTAATGTCATTTTTCTTAAGAAGGTAAGCAGCATGTGATTCTTGTTCACTAAAAATCGCTACTAAGACGTTAGCGCCTGTTACTTCACTGCGCCCAGAAGACTGTACATGGAATACGGCGCGTTGAAGAACACGTTGGAAACTTAAAGTAGGTTGTGTTTCTCGCGTGTCGTCGGCATCAGGGATAAGAGGAGTTGTTTGATCAATGAAAATGTCGAGCTCATTACGCAGATTCTCTAAATTTGCGTTACAAGCAGTTAGTGCCTCTTTAGCCGAGTCATTTTCCAACAAAGCTAAAAGGAGATGCTCTACGGTCATGAATTCATGTCTTTTATCACGAGCACGAGCAAATGCGCCGTTCAGACTCGATTCTAATTCTTTATTAAGCATAAGTACCTCCTAAGGAATGACAAACGTCATTCATGCGAAAATTAGGCTTTTTCCATGGTACACAAAAGTGGGTGTTCATTTTCCCTTGAATACATGGTCACTTGAGCAACTTTCGTTTCCGCGACTTCGGATGTGTAGGTGCCACAGACAGCTTTACCTTCATAATGCACCGCTAACATCACTTGAGTCGCTTTGTCTTCGTTGAGTGAAAAAAAGCGTTCCAAGATTTCTACTACAAAGTCCATCGGCGTATAGTCATCGTTGTTTAACACAACGTTGTACATTGCCGGCGGCTCAACCTTAGTTTTTTCTTTCTCCAGTAAGTCTGAGTCTGGAGTCACCCATTCAAAATTTTTACTCATGGCCAAATGTTGAGAGTTTTCTTTTAATTACAAAACACTGTGCTGAATTTCAATGCTAAAAGCGTCGCTAGAAACACCTGAGAGCCAACACTCAAAAAACATCTCTATTAAGAGACTAATGCACCAATTGTATCGCTGCAAACAAAACAATGCTATTAGTGTGTGTCACATATGAGCCAAGTTGAAAAAACTTTCGCCTCCCTCATAAATAGAATACATGAAGCTCATGCAAACAGAAGATAGATTTTGCACTTTTGTTAAAACCAAAGCGCATATGTATAGAATATGTAGTTATTTATACGACTTTCCTATTGACTCCGCTCAATGTTTGACTACAGTGGTTAATTAGTGACTAAAATTTAACAAGTTTTGCATCGGTATTCCCCACAAAGTAAGAATACCCTTACAGCAAAAAACACATTCAAAACGGATGAATGTGGTATAGAGCCACGACTTAGGTTGTGGTTAGTTATTTTGAATCACAGCAAAGAAGAAGCAAACACGATTGGTCAGTGTCTTCAAAGCGACTTCAGTAACAAAAAATGCATGAGGGATGTATAGCATGGCTACAGGTACAGTAAAATGGTTTAACAACGCCAAAGGATTTGGGTTTATTTGTCCAGAAGGCGAGGATGGTGACATTTTCGCACACTACTCCACTATTAAGATGGATGGCTACCGTACTCTGAAAGCGGGTCAACAAGTGAATTACGAAGTAGAAGAAGGGCCAAAGGGCTATCACGCTAGCTCAGTTACGCCTGTCGAAGGTGACATAGCGAAGTAGTTTCACAAAACAATCACCCATTACAGAAGACACGACCTATAAAAAAACCACCTTTCGGTGGTTTTTTTATGCCTTTCACAATTCGATGTTTAGCGATTAGCCAACAATGTTATTCAATGTGGAGCTTGGACGCATTAACGTTGAAGTCTTCACATCGTCAAATTGATAGTAACCACCAAGATCGCCTGCAACGCCTTGAGCATTGTTTAGCTCAGAAACAATAACACTCTCGTTTGATGCAAGGTGCTCTGCAATTGGCGCGAACTCGTCTGCTAGTGCTTTGTCTTCTGTTTGAAGAGCTAGTGCTTGAGCCCAGTATAGAGCTAGATAGTAGTGAGAACCACGGTTGTCTAACTCACCAACGCGACGTGATGGCGACTTGTTGTTGTCTAGGAACTTGCCTGTTGCTTCATCAAGAGCTTTCGCTAGTACATTCGCTTTTTCTTTACCAGAAACGACCGCTAGATGCTCTAGAGAAGCTGCTAGTGCTAAGAATTCACCTAAAGAGTCCCAACGTAAGTGATTTTCTTTTTGAACCTGTTGAACGTGCTTAGGCGCAGAGCCACCAGCGCCTGTTTCAAATAGGCCGCCACCGTTCATCAATGGAACAATAGATAGCATCTTCGCCGATGTGCCAAGTTCAAGAATTGGGAACAAGTCTGTGAGGTAGTCACGTAAAACGTTACCAGTGACAGAAATGGTGTCTTCACCCTTCTTGATTCGGTCTAGTGAGAACAGTGTTGCTTCCAGTGGAGCCTTCACATAAATTTCTAGACCTGACGTATCGTGCTCTGGAAGATATTGATTCACTTTTTTGATCAACTCAGCATCGTGGGCACGGTTCTCGTCGAGCCAGAATACCGCTGGCGTACTTGATGCACGAGCGCGTGTCACAGCCAGTTTCACCCAATCTTGAATCGGTGCGTCTTTCACCTGACACATACGGAAGATATCGCCTTCTTCAACTGACTGCTCAATAAGCACATTGCCGGCTGTATCGATAACTTCGACTTTGCCATCACCTTTTAGGATGAAGGTCTTATCGTGTGAACCGTACTCTTCTGCTTTTTGAGCCATTAGACCTACGTTTGGCACACTACCCATCGTCGTTGGATCAAATGCACCATTCTCTTTACAGAAGTCGATAACTGCTTGATAGATACTTGCATAGCTACGATCAGGGATCATTGCTTTGGTATCTTTCTGCTTACCATCCGGGCCCCACATTTGGCCAGATGAACGAAGCATCGCTGGCATAGAAGCATCAACGATAATGTCACTTGGTACGTGTAGGTTGGTAATACCACGGTCAGAATCAACCATTGCAAGTGCTGGTTGAGTTTCATAAACAGCTGCTAGATCGGCTTCAATCTCAGCTTTTTGAGCGGCTGGTAGTGAGGCGATTTTTGCGTATACATCACCAATACCGTTGTTTACATCAACACCTAGTTCTTCAAATAGCTGACCGTGTTTTGCAAATACATCTTTGTAGTAAACTTTAACTGCGTGACCAAAAATAACTGGGTCAGAGACCTTCATCATCGTCGCTTTCATGTGCAATGAAAGCAGAACATCTTGCTGTTTCGCCTCTGCAATTTGCTCTTCAAAGAAAGACACCAACGCTTTCTTGTTCATTACAGATGCGTCGATGATTTCACCCGCTTGTAGGGCAACCTTCTCTTTAAGAACGCTAGTCTCGCCAGTAGCTGAAGTAAATTGAATCTTCACACCCGTCGCATCAGCAACAGTGATCGATTTTTCACTACCGAAGAAGTCTTTATCTGTCATGCTAGAAACATGAGACTTAGAATCTTTCGACCATGCTCCCATTGAATGCGGGTTTTTCTTAGCATAGTTCTTCACAGATAGCGGTGCGCGTCGGTCTGAGTTACCTTCACGTAAAACCGGGTTTACCGCACTGCCTTTGATCTTGTCATAAGTAGCTTTGATAGCTTCTTGTTCTGGCGTGCTTGGCTCTTCTGGGTAGTTTGGCAAATCATAGCCATTTGCTTGAAGTTCTTTAATAGCAGCCTGTAGCTGTGGGATAGACGCAGAGATGTTTGGTAGCTTGATGATGTTCGCTTCTGGTGTTTTCGCCAGCTCACCAAGTTCAGCTAGTGCATCACCAATACGTTGCTCTTCTTTGAGGTATTCAGGGAAGTTAGCAATAATTCGCCCTGCTAGTGAAATGTCTCTCGTTTCAACACTGATACCAGATGAAGCAGTAAATGACTGAATGATCGGCAGCAACGAGTAAGTTGCGAGCGCTGGAGCTTCATCAGTAATGGTATAGATAATTGTCGGCTTTTCTGTAGGCATGAAATTTCCCTATCGTTCTAATTGGGTATGAGTACCCTTATTAATCAACGTGCCTTCATCAAGGACACGTAAACGTTATGACGGAACGCGATTGAGTGGTTGATACAAAAAGTTTGCACATGAAAACCCTCTCAATTGGGCTTTTTTTGTTCAGTCAAACGAAATCCTAAGCACTTATAATTAAACAAATTTGGGCAATTAGTCTATTATCTTGTGCGTTATTCCTGTTTTTGAGCGCGCTTATGATAGCTCAAAACAACCGTAGACAAAACTACACCACACAGTTTGTTTACATTTTTGCAAGGTAGTTAACATGACGAATAAAACAGCGGCACCTCGTAGTAAGTCGAAAAGCCGCGCTGCTTCTACACGTTTCAAACAGCACTCAGGTCCAGGAAGTAGACCGCGAAAGTCCACTTCGAAACCTGCGGTTAAACGAAAAACAGACACTAACCGAAGCAGACTACCCATTGAAGAACGCAAAGTGATCCTCTTCAACAAACCTTATGACACTTTAAGTCAATTCACAGATGGTGACGGACGAAAAACACTTGCCGATTACATACCTGTCAAAGATGTATACGCCGCCGGACGCCTCGACAGAGACAGCGAAGGGCTGATGGTTCTTACCAACGATGGTATTTTGCAAGCTAGACTGACTCAACCAAAATCCAAGTCAGAAAAAACCTATTGGGTTCAGGTCGATGGAGCGCCCTGTGAGGATGACTTAGATAAGCTGCGACGCGGTGTAGTGCTTAAAGATGGGCCTACATTGCCTGCGAAAGTCAGCCTTATGGATACGCCTGACGTTTGGGAGCGTCACCCACCGGTGCGCTTTCGTGCCAACATTCCTACCACATGGTTAAGCATTACAATTATTGAAGGAAGAAATCGACAAGTACGTCGAATGACAGCCAATATTGGTTTCCCAACATTAAGGCTTATTCGTGCTTCGATGGCAGGGTTTGAGATTGGAGGCTTGCAGCCAGGTGATTGGTTGGAAATCCCCACCGATCACCCAGCTTTAAAGAGATAAGTAATCCAAAGCAAAGCTATTATTGCTGAGCAACAATAGCCCTCACATGCTCAAGGTCTTCAGGAGTATCTACCCCAGCAGGTGGTGCTTCCTGAGCCGTTGCGACGTGGATTTTTTCTCCATACCACAGCACTCGAAGCTGCTCTAGGCACTCAATTCGTTCAAGTGCACTCGGCTCCCATTCTACATAAGTCTTAATAAACCCAGCACGATAAGCATAGATGCCAATGTGTCTCAGTAGAGGGTTAGTTGCACGTTTTTTCGGCTCTGCAGCGTAAGCATCTCGATCCCAAGGTATCGTTGCTCTACTAAAGTACAGCGCATAACCTTGCTCATCCGTCACTACTTTTACCGCATTTGGGTTAAAGACTTCTGATTCATTCTCAATCGTTACACCGAGGGTAGCCATTGGCGCCGTGCTGCTCTCAAGATTATTAGCAACTTGCTTAATAATGCATGCTGGAATCAAAGGTTCATCACCTTGTACGTTCACAACGATGTGATCGGGTGCGATTTTCATCGACGCAACCACTTCCGCTAACCGCTCGGTGCCAGACTCGTGAGATGGAGAAGTCATACAAACTTCGGCACCAAATTGTTTTGCAGCGAGCTCCACTCTTTGGTCATCGGTTGCGATGATCACGCGATCGGCACCAGATTGTAGCGACTTCTCATAAACGTGCTGGATCATCGGTTTGCCACCAATATCCGCTAACGGCTTGCCTGGCAAACGAGAAGATTCATACCTTGCTGGGATAATGACCGTAAAAGACATTAGCGTCCCTCTTCCATACTCATTTGTCTCGCTTCAGGCTCTAGTAAAACCGGAATACCCTCTTTAATCGGATAAGCAAGACGATCAAGCTTACAGATAAGCTCTTGCTTATCTTTATCAAAAGTGAGTTTTCCTTTACATACTGGGCATGCCACGATTTCAAGAAGTCTGTGATCCATAACTTTCTATTACCTTGTTTATTTTTTTGAGTATTTCCCTACCGTCTTGCTCAGTAAATTGAGCCGATACAGGTAAATACCACCAATTGTTTTGTGCAAATGAACGACATTTTACGGCATCTTTCTCCGTCATAATGACGTTATCAGACCCATCACTTAGGGCATATAATTGTTCCGGTTGAAAATCTTTATGGTCTGCAAAGCCTTGGCTGCGTACCACATCTGCATCAAGATCATTCAACGTCTTAAAAAAACGTGGAGGATGGCCAATACCGGCAAACGCAGTGAGTTGCCCTAGTTCGGTCACAGCTTTACTCTCATTGGTTGTTAGATTGATAGCAAGCTCAGGCTGTAATTCAAAACGCTTCTCTTGCCCTAAACTAGGCTCCCCGCCATTGGTAACAACAAGGTCTACTTCTTCCAAGCGAGACAGCGTTTCTCGTAGTGGTCCTAGTGGAATAGATTGCTCATTACCAAAGCGGCGCACTCCATCAACCACTACAATTTCCATTGCTCTATCAAGCGCATAGTGCTGTAGACCATCATCGGTGATAATCACATCAACACCAAGACTTTCTAGTGCCTTGACTGCATTCGATCTTACCGGATCCACAACAACAGGGACTTTGGTTCTTTCATAAATAAGCTTCGGCTCATCGCCACAGGCTTTAGTACTGGTCTGGGTTTCAACTTGCAAAGGATAATGGTTAGATTTACCCCCATAACCTCGAGAGACTACTCCAGGTTTGAAACCTTGACGTTGCAAATTCTCAACCAGCCAAATAACGATCGGTGTCTTACCATTACCACCAGCGGTAATATTACCAACGACAATCACAGGCACAGAAGCGCGGTAGCATTCTTTTGAACCATCACTGAAAGCTTTCCTACGTCGCTTCGCAATCGCTCTATATAACGCACTAAGTGGCCACAAAAGCGGCCACCATAAGTAGTTTAGTGGATTACGACCAAACCACAGTTTCTCAATCACTCGTTGTCACCAAACTGAATTTTATGCAGTTGAGCGTACGCACCTTTATGCGCAAGTAACGTATTGTGATCACCTCTTTCGATGATCTCACCGTCATCAACAACGAGAATTTCGTCAGCTTCTTCGATTGTTGATAAGCGATGAGCTATAACTAGCACCGTTTTATCCTTTTGAAGTTCATCCAACGCAGATTGAATCGCGCGCTCAGATTCAGTATCTAATGCCGAGGTTGCCTCGTCCAAAATCAGAACGGGAGCATCACGCAACAAAGCTCGTGCAATCGCGAGACGTTGCCTCTGACCACCTGACAAGCTTGCGCCATTTTCTCCAATCACGGTATCAAGGCCGTTGTCGAGACCATTAATGAACTCCATAGCATGAGCTAATTTAGCCGCATGCTCAATTTGCTCTCGGCTATATATGCCATCAGTTGCATAGGCAATGTTGTTGGCAATAGTATCGTTAAACAGATGAACATTTTGAGAAACCAACCCGAAATGCTTACGCAAGTTGGTCAGCTTGATATCATCAATCTTGTGACCGTCAAGTTCAATATGTCCACTATCGACGTCATAGAAGCGTGTAAACAAGTTAGCGATGGTACTTTTGCCCGAACCTGAACGCCCTACAAGCGCAATGGTTTTACCCGCAGGAAGATCAAAACTAACATGGCGTAACGCTGGCTTTTCGGTTCCCTGATAAGTGAAAGTGATATCGTTAACTTTAATGTCGCCTTTCACTTTCGACAGCTCAACTTTACCAGTATCACGCTCCGTATCTAGGTCCATTAACCCAAATAAAGTTTGGCTCGCGGCCATACCACGCTGGAACTCAGCCGTAACACCAGTCAGTGCTTTCAATGGACGCATCAATGAGAACATAGCCGAGAAAATAACCGTAAAAGTACCCGCGGTAAGTTGCTCACGAATCTCATCGAAACTTGCCAAATAAAGGACCGCAACCAATGCTAATGAGGCAATCATTTGAATCACAGGATTCGCTACCGCTGAGGCTGCTACCATCTTCATGGTTTGCTGCCTCATTTGGTTACTCATCTGATCAAAACGCTCTTTCTCAACTTGCTGACCACCGTAACTCAACACTACCTTATGACCTTTTAGCATCTGCTCGGCTGAGGTGGTCATATGACCCATCGAGGTTTGCATGTTGCGAGAGATCTTTCTAAAACGCTTAGATACAAAGCTAATCGCCCAAGCTACGACAGGAGCGACAGCGAAAAGAACCAGCGATAACTGCCAGCTGCTCCAGAACATCAGTATCAATAAACCCATGATACTTGCCCCTTCTCGGACAATACTGACTAGCGAGCGACTCGTCGCTCCTGCAACTTGTTCTGAGTCATAAGTAATCCGAGAGAGCAGCCCACCAGTAGACTCTTTATCAAAAAAGGAGACTGGCATGTGCATAAAGTGACTGAATATTTTGCGTCGTAGTTCCATGACGACTTTGCCGGATACCCAACTCAAACAGTAGGTCGAGACAAATCCACTGGTGCCACGTATGAACATCATTCCAAGAATGATAAAAGGAAGGACTTTTAAGAAATTCGATTCGACATCACCAAAACCTTCATCGAGTAGAGGCTTAAGTAGTGATAGCATGTAGGTATCTGCAGCAGCATTGATCACCAGTGCGATCACCGCAACGACGAGACCCGCTTTGTACTCTCGAATATAAGTCCAAAGACGCTTAAAGGTCTGCAGCGTCGTTTCATCTTGATTTAGCGACATAATTATTGTTCGTTTTCTTTTATCTATCTGTTCATTCTACTCTGCTTCGCAACATCTGCCTATACCAAGGGTCGAGGTTCTGGTTGCGAAGCGTTGAAACGGTTAATTCTCCATCAAAAAAGACAAAATTAATCTGCCCCAGCGTACCTGTTTCATACCATTGAGCACCTTGCTCTAGGTATCGTTGTTTAACCAAGTCGTTAGGCAGTTGCCAGTGGGAACGAAATTTCGTAGAGGCCACAACGTGCTCAGCATGAATCAATTGTGTCAAAAACGTAGAAGAGGAGGTCCGGCTACCATGATGAGGTACACTCATAACATCAACATCTAGTTCAGAGAGTGTTCTGGCGATCAATATTTCACTGACTTTCTCAATATCGCCTGTAAGCAATATTCGATGAACTGAATTTTCTCCCTGAGCAAAACTAATCAGAACCACACAAGAGTGTGGGTTGTAAGCTCTGCCCACTCTCTTTGGAGGCCACAGCGCCTCAAATCGAATTGCCTTCCATTGCCAAGTTCTACCTCGAATACAGAGTTGCTCTTCTGTCATTCCATCTGGCTTCTTGACCCAATCAGGTTCCCAATAATTACGGAGTTCAATTTCACCACCAGCGTGGTCATTATCAGCATGACTGATAATAACTCCGTGCAGTTCTCTAACTCCTAAAGCTAAAAGATTGGGAGTCACTACCGTCCTCGCCATTGAGAAAGTTGGACTCGCGCGTCCTGTATCATAGAGTACAGCTTGATCTCCCTGTTTGATGGCAACAGAGAGCCCATGGGCTACATCAAAAAAGTGAACACTAACTTTTTGCCCGCTTTGTTTTAATGGCAATGTGACAGCACATAATATCAGTAACAATGCCAGCCACTTCAATGACACTACCTTTCTCAGAATAAACGCGAAAATTAATGGTATCGCATAGAAAGCTAAGTAACTTGGGGTGTTAATCCAGAACCAACTTGATAGGTTCAAAGAGTAATCAAAGGGCATCATCAGAATATCGACCAATGACCAAATAAAGCTCTCCTCTTCCAAGAGGACTGTCACCGCAGTCGCTAAAAGCAATAAAGGAACGACTAAAAAACTAAACCATGGGACAAACAGCAAGTTATAGAAAGGTGATGCCACAGCAACCCCTTGAAATAAACTGACCACAATGGGAATGAACAGTAAGCAGAGCAAAGCATGGGTATACAACACAGTACGAACACCAAATTGATACGAAACAACCGAGTTGGTCACCATAAGTGCGGAGACAGCGAGAAAAGAAAGCCAAAAACTGGTACTTGCGGCAGAAAAAGGTATCAAGGTGAGTATGAGAGAGGCAGCTACTAATAGAGTGGTCATACTCATTATCCTGATGTGAATAATGCTAAGCGAATTGGCAATGACAAGCATGAGTAGAGCGCGAACTGTTGGCGTAGCAAACCCACCTAAAGCCGCATAAAAAAACGCTAACACTAATCCTGTGAAGATACCTAACAATAAACGTAACTTCGTCGTTTTATAACGTAGTTCTATTGGTAGAAGCAAAGTCAACACCAGCAGAGCCCCTCGCCCAACCAAATACCCAACGGCAAAAACTATTCCTATATGTAGGCCAGAGATGGCAACGAGATGAGACAATCCGCTGTGTTTTAATCGCGCCCAGTCTTCAAACGCGAGTTTGCTTCTATCACCGAAAATTAGCGCTAAATAATAACCTTGATGTATGCTGTTTTTAGTCGCAGACGTTACCAACCGATGTAATTTCGAACGCCAATCATACGTACTGCGAACCATAAAATGACTGTCATCTGCTAGAACAATGTCGGATAAAAAACGATTCGAGAAATAGTATTGCTCTTTGTCGAAACCAACCTGATTAAGAACACCAACAACGGGTTTTAGTTGAACCAAAGCTTGGAGTTCATCGCCCATTGTTAACGCTATCGGTGCATATAATTTAACGCTAGGCCTCTCAAAGAATGACAATTTTTCTCCATCAATCGATAAAATCGTCAATTCAACCTCATATCCACGAGTTATTTTTTTAAAATAGCTGTCAACTCGTCCTTTTATGGTAATATCTGTGCCAAATCGGTAAAGCACCTCTGATTGGTGCTTGTAAAGATTCCCTTGTATCAAAGCCACGGACATTGCAATAAAAACCACTGCAATTAACGAGCAGCGTTTTATTAGTAAGGCTATGCTAATTAAGGATGTAGGAATCAGCCAGTAGTAATGAGGCATCATTGGCCACCACGCAACACTGATAAGTGTTAGTGAAAAAACCAACGGTGCAACAATGCCTGTTAAGAGAGTCATGTTTCCCTATGCCAAGAAAGTTCATTAAACGTTTCATGCCCGATCACGAGATGATCAAGCGACAAAAGGCATTGAAAGTGTTCGGCAATGTCCTCTATAACCCAAACCTTTGGTGTTTAAATCGACGCTCAGCGGCAGGCGCTTTTGCGGTTGGTTTGTTTATGGCTTTTGTCCCACTACCAAGCCAAATGATTATGGCGGCAGGGTTAGCTATCCTGTTTGGTGTAAACCTTCCGTTATCGGTCGCACTTGTATGGATTAGTAACCCTGTGACCATGCCAGTACTGTTTTATTTTGCGTACAAGATCGGCGCATTTTGCTTGAATACGCCTCCGCAGCCATTCCATTTTGAGTTGTCTTGGCAATATTTATCCGACCAAATGACCACCATTGGCCCCCCGTTCCTCTTAGGGTGCGCGATATGTGGTATTGTTGCTTCTGTTGCTGGGTATTTCGGCATTCGTGGCCTTTGGCGTTACTCTGTGGTTCGCAGTTGGCAGCAACGCGCTACAAGATAACGTTAGCTTGAAACTGACAACAGAGTCGTAAACAGAAACTACGAGTGTGACGACACTTCTAAGCAACAAGACTGTCGACCAAATATGAAAAAGCCCGTCAATGATATTCATTGACGGGCTTTTTCTTGAGATTAAATTACTTGGCGCTCAGTACTGAAGCTGGGTTTAACTGACTTGCCTTAGTTGCTGGATACCATGTCGCAATCAGACTTAACACCGTTGCAGTCCCCGCCACTAAAGCCACATCACTCCAAACCAACTCAGATGGCAGAAAGTCTACAAAGTAAATATCGCCAGATAAAAACTTATGACCAATGAGAGACTCAAGGCCAGAAACCAATGGCGTGAGATTCAGTGCCACTAAACTACCCAGCATACCACCGACAATACTACCCACTACGCCAGAAAATACACCTTGCCAGATAAAGATGCGTTTTATGAGGCCATCTGTGGCGCCCATCGTACGTAATATTGCAATTTCAGATGCGCGATCTTTTACCGCCATCATCAGCGTTGAAACAATATTGAAGCACGCAACACCAATAACCAAAACCATCACCAAATACATAATGGTACGAACTAACTGAATATCTCGATATAGGAAACCATATTTCTGTTTCCAGCTACGTAAATAGACATACTCCGTTAAGGTATTACCCACCTCTCTAACAATCAAAGGGGCATTGAATACGTCATCTACTTTTATAGAAACGCCAGTAACTTGATTACCTAGTCGAGCATACTGCTGAGCATCTGCTAACGGAACAATCGCCAAGCTATGGTCAATCTGTCCATTTAACTCGAGCAAACCAGATACTTGGACTCGAACTCGTCTTGGTGCTTGCACTTTGCTGGTGTTGCTAGTGGTTGGGATCATTAACGTTACGTAGTCACCTACTTTTGCATCCACTTGATCTGCGACCCCTTTGCCGAGGATCACTTGCTGTTCACCGGCATGAAAGTTTTGCCAAGCTGTGCCTTTCACAAAGCCCGATAGTGTCGACACTTTGGTTTCAAGTTCGGGGTCAACGCCGCGAACTTCAACAGCTTTGAGTAGGCTGCCCTTTTCAACCAAAGCTGTCATTCGAATATAGGGTGCAGCCGCCTCTACTTTTGAGTGTTTCATTGCCGAGTCCATCACCTTTTGCCAATTTTTGATCGGAGCATTCACACCTTCAAACTCACCATGGGCAATTACGGATAACACTCTATTCTTCAGCTCGCGCTCAAAGCCATTCATCGCAGACAAACCAATGACAATCACCGCCACCCCAACGGCGATGCCAACAATGGATGAAATCGAAATAAACGACACCATTTTGTTACGTTGCTTGGCTTTGCTAAAACGTTTACCAATAAAAAACGATAGTGACACATTAGCTCCTTGAATTACGCAATTTTGGCATCGAGTAGCAGGCCATCTTGCATATGCATCTGCCTATCCATTTTCGCGGCTAACTCATTATCATGAGTCACCACTAGAAAAGCGGTTCCGTATTCTTGGTTAAGTGTTCGCATCAAATCATATATAGATAAAGCCGTAGTATGGTCAAGGTTACCGGTCGGCTCATCAGCCAACACTAACGCAGGCTTATTGACCAAAGCTCTAGCGATGGCAACTCGTTGGCGCTCTCCTCCCGAAAGCTCAGAAGGTCGATGCTCTAAACGATGTTTTAGCCCCACACGCTCTAGTAATGCACTCGCTTCGGCCTTCGCAAGTTTGGTTCCCATACCACCAATGAGTAACGGCATCGCCACGTTTTCTACCGCTGTAAAGTCACTGAGTAGATGATGGAACTGATATACGAACCCTAAGTGTTCATTACGAAGCTTGGCTTGTTGGTTGCTGCTTAAAGTCAGTAGAGGCTCACCAAGGAAAGTAACCTCCCCTTCCGTTGCCTCATCCAAAGCACCTAGTACGTGAAGTAGAGTTGACTTACCGGAGCCAGAAGAACCAATTATAGACACCAACTCACCTTTGGAGATCTCAAAACTCACGCCTTTAAGTACCTCGGTATCCACCGCCCCATCGTGATACGTTTTTCGAATGTTTTGACAGGCGATTAACGGACTACTCATATCTTAAAGCCTCTGCTGGTTTAACGGATGATGCTCGGAAAGAAGGAAACAGTGTGGCTGCTAAACTCAGCAACACAGCGCAAATAACAACGACAATAATTTGGCTAGGATTCACCACTATCGGCAACTGTCCACCAAAGCTAAATAAAGCGACACCCATGACTTCCAATAGGCTATTAAGGTTGTTTGCCAACAACACACCAAGAATGCCACCAACAATGGCTCCTAGTGCACCACTGCTGGCACCCTGAACCATAAAGATGGCGAGCACTTGACGGTCAGTCATGCCTTGCGTTTTCAAAATGGCGACTTCTGATTGTTTCTCCATCACCACCATAATCAGTGCGGAAATAATATTGAACGCCGCTACGCCGATAATGAGCCCAAGCATCAGCCCCATCATATTCTTTTCCATTTTTACTGCTTGGAATAATTCGCCACGTTGATCGCGCCAGTCACTCCATAACCAACCATCCGGCAATGGCTGTTCACTTAAATTGGAAACAACGAACGGGTCATTAAAAAACAGTCTCCATCCACTCGCTTCATCGGCTTTGTAACGCATTAACTTGGCGGCATCTTTCAAATGAGTTACGACTAATTGGCCATCCACATCGGAGCCAGTGCTATAAAGCCCAGCAACAGTAAACATTCGCTGACTCGGGATTCGCCCAAGCGGCGTATACTGGCTAGCACTGGTAACCATTAGTCTTACCTTATCGCCAACGCGCACATCGAGCTCTCGGGCAAGCGTATGACCCAACAAAACCTGATACTTTCCTGCTTGTAAATTATCTAGGCTACCACTTACCAGACGATAGCGAATCGGATCATCAGTTTCGGGCTCAATTCCAATCATCATGGCAGCAGACAATCCCTGATGGCTTTGGACCACAGCCTCACTGCGGACAATAGGGACCGCTGGCTGACTAGTAGCAAAACTATTCAGCAACGCATCTGGCTTGTCATTTAAGTCGACTCGACCTGAATCATGTGAAATAACCGCTTGAGGCAAAACGCCAAGAATTCGACCTTTCAGTTGAGCTTCAAATCCGTTCATTACTGAGAGAACAGTAACGAGCGACAAAACACCGATAGTGATTCCTGCGGTCGACATATAAGATACGAACCGACTAAAGCGATCGCCTGAGCGACCTCTTAGGTAACGTAATCCAATAAAAACGGGCAAAGGGTGAAACATAATAATGGCCATGGGACGAAATCTATGAGTAATGTAACCAGAAAACCCATTGGGTTGTAGCCCCGATTGTAAATTTCCTTTTAAATTACGTACTTTTGACCTTTCATTCGGTCATTTTCTTGATAACTCAGACATACACAGAGATAATTAATTCAAGTCGATTAGGAAAAATGTATGCAGCAGAACGAATTCTTCACCGTAAATGGACCTTTAAAAGCCAACATTGAGCCATTAGCACTTGGTAGTACTCTACCCGACCTAGACCAATACATTGCTGAAATTCCAGCTCCGTTTATGGCATCGAGTGAATTTAGTCTGCTCGATCAGCAAAATGACGCTGCAAAGCACGAACTGAATCAACATAACCTCAAGCACGTTGCCGAGTTAATTGAACAGCAAAACAGCAAGCTTAACTTGCTGCTTAATTATATTATTTCGCAACAAGATGACCCTGCACAACGCCATGTGACTCACAGTTTTGGTGCAGGTCAACTTACCTATATCACTTCAGAAGCACTGAAAGTTGGTCAAGTAGCCAAGGTGAAGCTTTTCCTAGATCACCCACCTGCTGGTATATATTGTTATGCAGAAGTCACCGATATACAGAACTCCGAATCAGGCCAATTGGTTACGTTGAGTTTTGTACGAATCCTTGAAGAACACCAAGACCTACTAATTAAAGCCGCTTTGTACCAACAACAGAAATTGCTTCGACAGCGCTCGCTAGACAGAGACAACCAATAAATACTATGAGTAATTGTCAACTACTTCCTCTTAATGCACCAACGGGTACCGGTGATAAAAAGTTTCTCGGTAACCTGATTGGTGGCGCATTAGCCCTTGCTATTAGCGAGCATGCTAACGCCTATACTGATCATACTTTACTGGTTGTGCCAGACCCACAGCTTGCTCTTAAACTTCAAGGTGAACTAGAACAGTTCTTTCCAGGAGAGGTTGCGCTATTTCCTGACTGGGAAACCTTGCCATACGATAATTTCTCGCCACATCAGGATATAATTTCTGATCGTATTGCACGGCTATACGCCCTACCGCAACAGTCAAAAGGGATCACTATCGTTCCGGTAAGCACTTTGTTGCAAAGGCAAAGTCCTCGCGATTTCTTAATGCAACATACCTTGATGGTAAAAACTGGTGATTTGTTTTCACTGGATAAACTACGTCTACAGCTAGAAAACTCTGGCTACCGACATGTAGACCAAGTGTTTGGTCCCGGTGAATATGCAAGTAGGGGTTCAATTCTCGATCTCTTCCCTATGGGAAGCTCTGCGCCTTATCGCATTGATTTCTTTGACGATGAAATCGACACTATTCGCACCTTTGACCCGGAAAACCAACGTTCCATCGAAGATATTAGCGAGATTCGACTCCTCCCAGCTCATGAGTTTCCTACGACAAAAGACGCGATTGAAGAGTTTCGTGTTCGCTGGAGACAACAATTCGACGCAAGGCGCGAACCAGAGTCAGTCTACATGCAGGTAACAAAAGGCACTTGGCCAGCGGGTATAGAGTATTGGCAGCCTCTGTTCTTTGAGCATACTGAAACGCTATTTGATTACATCAGTCAAGACTCCCAAATTATTGCGGTGGGTGATATTGAGTCCGCCATAGATACCTTTTTGTCTGACGTGGAAACACGTTATGAGCAGCGAAAGGTCGACCCTTTGCGCCCACTGTTAGAACCGAGTGCGCTTTGGCTGCAAAAAGATGAGTTCTATTCACAGCTAAAAGCCTATCCACAATTGCTGTGCTCCGTTGATTCCGTGGATGAAAAAGCAGGACGCGTCAATGCTCCCGTCGAGGCACTTCCTGATTTAGCAGTACAGCATCAATTAAAAGAGCCGATGGCTCAAATCCGTCAGTTTACTGAGCAGTACGCTGGTAAAGTGATTTTCTCGGTGGAATCTGAGGGCCGTCGAGAGGCGCTGCTTGAATTACTTCATCGCATAAAACTGAGGCCACAAGAGAAAGAACATTTTCTCGATGCGCTGAAGAGTGACGATAAGTTCACACTTGTTATTGGTCAATGTGAACATGGTTTTGCTTATCGACAACAGTTCGCTCTGATCTGCGAAAGTGACATGCTCGGCGATCGCGTCATTCAACGACGCAAGAAAGAAAAACGCTCGATTAATAGTGACACGGTCATTCGCAACCTTGCTGAACTCAAGCCAGGCCAACCCGTTGTTCATATTGACCACGGTATTGGCCGCTACGTCGGCTTGCAAACACTTGAAGCGGGCGGCTTGACGACAGAATACGTCACACTCGAATACCAAAACGATGCCAAGCTGTACGTCCCTGTCGCTTCACTGAACTTAATCGGACGCTACTCTGGTGGTGCGGAAGAATCGGCACCACTCAACAAATTAGGCAGTGAATCTTGGGCTAAAGCCCGTAGAAAAGCCGCTGAAAAAGTGCGTGATGTTGCGGCAGAGTTGCTCGACGTATACGCCAAGCGCGAGTTAAAACCTGGCTTTAAATTCAGCTTAGATCGTGACCAATATGCGACCTTTAAAGCTGGTTTCCCATTTGAAGAAACTGACGACCAAGCACAGGCCATCAATGCTGTCATGTCTGATATGTGTCAGCCTAAAGCCATGGATCGTTTGGTTTGTGGTGATGTTGGCTTCGGAAAAACAGAAGTCGCAATGCGCGCAGCATTTGTGGCAACCGACAACGGTAAACAAGTCGCAGTGCTGGTTCCTACCACACTGCTGGCACAGCAGCATTTTGAGAACTTCCGCGATCGATTTGCCAACCTGCCAATCCGTGTTGAAGTCTTGTCGCGCTTTAAATCGGCCAAAGAGCAAAAAGCCACCCTACAAGACGTCGCCGATGGAAAGGTGGATATTGTCGTTGGCACCCACAAACTGCTCTCTAGTGACATTCAGTTTAAAGATCTTGGCCTACTCATCGTTGATGAAGAACATCGATTTGGTGTGAGGCAAAAAGAAAAAGTGAAAGCGATGCGTGCCGATGTCGACATTTTGACCTTAACAGCAACGCCTATTCCACGAACGCTGAATATGGCCATGAGTGGCATGCGCGATCTTTCCATCATTGCTACACCGCCAGCGAGACGTCTTGCCATTAAGACCTTTGTGCGTCAAAGCGAAGACAGTGTTGTACGCGAAGCAATACTTCGTGAAATCATGCGAGGTGGTCAGGTCTATTTCCTCCACAATCAGGTTGAAACCATTGAAAAGGTAGCGGCAGACTTAGAAAAGTTAGTCCCCGAAGCACGCGTCACAGTTGCCCACGGCCAGATGCGTGAACGTGAACTAGAGCGAGTTATGAATGATTTCTATCATCAACGTTTTAATTTACTAGTATGTACGACCATCATTGAGACGGGCATCGACGTGCCAACTGCCAACACCATCATCATGGATCGTGCTGATAACCTTGGCTTAGCGCAGCTTCACCAGCTTCGTGGACGTGTGGGTCGCTCGCACCATCAGGCGTATGCTTATCTGCTGACTCCTCATCCAAAAGCCATGACAAAAGATGCAGTGAAGCGATTAGACGCTATCGCCTCACTAGAAGATCTTGGGGCCGGCTTTACTCTAGCGACTCATGACCTTGAAATTCGTGGCGCTGGAGAACTTTTAGGGGATGAACAGAGTGGGCAAATTCAGTCCGTTGGATTCTCACTCTATATGGAAATGTTAGAGCAAGCCGTGGAAGCGCTAAAAGAAGGCAAAGAGCCCTCTTTGGACGATCTACTTCGCGAACAAACCGAAGTGGAATTACGTATCCCCGCTTTGCTACCTGATGACTATATTCCGGATATCAATACTCGTCTATCCATGTATAAACGAATCGCAAGCGTTGTAGATAACGAAGAGCTCGACGAGCTAAAAGTGGAACTTATTGATCGATTTGGCCTGCTGCCGGATGCTGCCAAACACCTTCTTGCCGTCTCACAAATGAAGCTTCGTGGTAGAGCGCTGAAAGTTAAAAAAGTAGAAGCCCATGATAAAGGTGGCTATATTGAATTTTATCCGGATGCTGACATTAACCCGGCCTTCTTGGTTAAACTACTTCAAGCGCAGCCAACAAAGTTTGCGATGGAAGGGCCAACTAAGTTCAAGTTTATGGAAGCGTTAACCGATAGGCGTAAACGCTTAAGCTACCTCAATAACATGCTTGACGAGTTTGAAGCCAATCAACTTCCGAACGCATAATTGCTTACAGCTGCAACGATTTTTCACCGTGAAATGTTTCAGCAACGTCCTGTATTAATTGATATAATGGGATTGCACTCAATGATAGTGGCAATCAATGGAGAAACAATGAAAAAACTGATCCCACTGCTACTCCTATTGGTTTCTATGCCAAGTTTGGCGCAGAGACAATTTGATATAGAAGTGATCGTTTTCAAACGTGCGGTAAACCCTGAAAAAGTAAACGAGTCTTGGCCGAACACTATGCCGCAAATAGACTTTAGCCGCGCTGGTTCAATGAACGATGCCAGTTATCGCGCGTCGAAAGGCGTTCAGATGCTGCCTTACTCTTCATACCAATTGAATGATGAAGCGGCAAAACTAAAAAATCATGCAGGCTATACGGTGCTTATGCACAAAGCATGGCGTCAAGGCGATAACGGTAGAGGCTCTGCTCCAATCTTCCATATTCGTGCAGGGAAAGATTACTCAGCTGGTTTTAATGCCGATGGAACAGAAAAGGGCAGCAACAGCAACACCACAAGCCCGGTTGATGGCGTAACGGAAGTGGCCATTGACAAACCGTTGTACGAGCTTGACGGTAAACTACAGATTTACGTGCAGCATTACTTGTATGCAGAAGCCCAACTAGACCTTCGCTCGCCAAGCACCAAAGAGGTGATTGTTACTGATTCCGTCACGGCAACAGAACCGATGGAACCGTCTGCAGACAATTCTGTAGCGACGGGGACTGAAGACAGTAACGTCATTGCTGGCAACTTACAGGCCATAGAGCCTCAACGTGAAGTTCAAACCTTTCTTAAGGACTATCGATTTGATCAGAAACGTCGCATGAGAAGTAGTGAAACACACTACCTAGACCATCCGTTAATGGGCATGATCATCCAAGTTCGAAGAGTGCAGAACTAATCCAGAAAGGGCCTGAAATACGGCCCTTTTTTTCATTTCTTCTTCCGTTCCAAGGCATTATGAATACGCATTACACCATCTACACAAAAAGATTATGCCTTCGATTAATGGATCTTAACGATGCCGAGCAACTGGCAATTGCAATCCAAGAATCTCCTTCGTTGCATCAATGGATAGATTGGTGTCATAAAGACTTTACTCAACATGAAGCGATGGAATTCATTGGAGCGACTCGAGTTAACTGGGTGAAAGCCGTAGCATTTGGCTTTGCATTGTTTGACCGAAAAACCGAACAGTTTCTGGGTATGGTGGCGCTCAATGAGTTTTATCATACCTTCAATATGGGAAGTCTTGGC
The DNA here is from genome assembly GCF_027586995.1 of Vibrio sp. La 4.2.2. NCBI lineage: Bacteria > Pseudomonadati > Pseudomonadota > Gammaproteobacteria > Vibrionales > Vibrionaceae > Vibrio > Vibrio sp. La 4.2.2. The sequence continues at coordinate 255,689 of NZ_JAPPTJ010000005.1, read as the reverse complement.
TATTGGCTAAGAGATGATGCTCAAAAGCAGGGCTATGCCTTGGAAGCGCTCGATGCGTTGGTAGAATTCAGTTTTGCTAATTTATTACTCTCTCGACTAGAAATTGTTTGCGACCCAGACAACTCCGCTAGCCATAGGCTTGCTGAACGTATCGGAGCAACCTACGAATGCTTAGCGCAGAATCGCTTTGTTTTTGATGGTAAACCAAAAGCAGGACTAGTCTATTCCCTCATTCCTCCCACCCGCTGAACCAGTGAATGAGATGAAAAAAAGAGGCGCTTTTCAGCGCCTCTCTGTTGTTACTAGGTATTAGTGCAATTTCAAGTTTGGTCTCAATACACGGTTAATGCGACCAACCAACATCATTAATCCGGTCTTTAATACACCATGCAACGCCACCTGGTGCATACGATAAAGCGAAATGTAAACCACACGAGCGATTCGGCCTTCCACCATCATAGAGCCCTTGGTTAAGTTACCCATTAAACTGCCTACCGTTGAGAATCGGCTCAATGATACTAATGAGCCGTGATCATTGTATACGTAAGGCTTTAATTCTCTGTCTGTCAGTTTAGCAACGATGTTACTAAACGCTCGGCTCGCCATTTGGTGTGCTGCTTGAGCACGTGGTGGTACGAATTTACCATCAGCTTGGGTACACTGAGCCAAGTCACCGATAACGAAAATATCGTCATCACGCGTGGTTTGCAGTGTGTCTTTTACTACTAACTGGTTGATACGGTTAGTTTCCAAACCGGCAATGTCTTTCATAAAGTCTGGCGCTTTGATTCCTGCCGCCCAAACCATTATTTGTGCTGGGATTTTTTCACCATCTTTCGTAGTTAAGCCATCTTTGTCCGCTTGAGTCACCATAGTGGCAGTGCGAACGGTTACACCCAGTTTTGTCAGTTCAGAATGCGCTGCGCTTGAAATACGTGGAGGAAGCGCTGGAAGAATACGCTCACCCGCTTCAATCAAGTTTACGTTCAGCTTACTCGAATCCAGATCACCGAAACCATAAGTACGAAGCTCTTTGACTGCGTTGTGCAGTTCGGCAGACAGCTCTACCCCTGTTGCACCAGCACCAACGATCGCAATATCGACAGTGCCGTGACCATTTTTCGCATGCAGTTTTAGGAACTCATTGTTCATTTCTGTACGGAAACGGTGTGCTTGTTCTGGGCTATCTAAGAAGATGCAGTTATCGCGAACACCAGGAGTATTGAAGTCGTTTGATGTTGAGCCAATCGCAAGCACTAAGATGTCATAAGCGATCTCGCGGCTTGGCATCAATAGCTCATCGTGCTCATCTCTCAATTCACTTAACGTAATGCTTTTGCGCTCACGATCAATCTCATTCAGGCTGCCCATTTGAAAGTCAAAATGGTGGTTTTTCGCGTGGGCACGATAGCTTAGCGCATCAACCCCTTCGTCCAATGAGCCGGTCGCTACTTCGTGCAGAAGTGGCTTCCATAAATGGCTTGCTTTACGATCAACAAGCGTAATATTGGCGCGCCCTTTACGTCCAAGTGTTCGGCCTAATTTGGTCGCAAGCTCAAGTCCGCCTGCGCCACCACCAACAACGACAATATTAGTCACAATGGCTCTCCTAAAAAGTGAAATTTGAAAGTTAGAAAATGGTCTTACATCCCGCCCAAGGCGAAATGCTTAAAATTTGGTCATTATGCGCAAATATAGACTCCAAGTGGCAGCCCCTAGCGCGGTACAATCATGGTTTCACTTCACAAATTTGTTCAAAATCGTCTTTGTTTGAACATCTTAGGGCAAGTTCTCTTCTTGCTCTCAACTTTTTTTGATATTTATCAAATAATGTAGAATGGTTTTATTATATAGGGCAAATCAATGTCCGCAACTATTCAATGGAATTATTTTTGTTAAGTGAATTAAATGGCCATTTGTTAATCGATAGTTCCATCACTAAAAACGGCTCCTCAAAGGAGCCGTTTTTAACTTCATAATTCAAGGTCAATACCTAGGGCGTTACCGTAACTAATGCATCACCCGTGACATTTTCAAATGATGCAGTGATGGTAGCAGTACCCGCCGAAATGCCACTGACATATTGCTTGGATGGGTATGCAACATCCATGTCTGAACTGCTCCAAGAGACATATTTGGCGTAGTTCTCAACACGACCATCAGAGAAAGTGACATTAACAGTTACCTCAACAGTATCACCGGTAGCAACCGTGATATTTTGTGGCACAATTTCTACCTTTGTCGTTGTGGCAGGATAGGTTTGCGTTTCAACAAAATCTGTCATGCCTTGGTATGACATCGTAATCGTCGCGCGCCCTCCTTCATAAACACCTTGCGCTAAACCCGCCTTGGCATTTCCGGATTCAATCGTCGCGGCAGTGGTATCGCTGCTCGACCACTCAGCATCTAAGGTAACATCTTTGCTCGACCCACCTCGATAGTATGCAATAGCATGGTATTGGAATGGTGTTCCCGAATAGAGGATGTCCTGTCTTGGTTCTATTGCGACTTGTGCTAGAACTAGAGGAGCAACCGTGGTAGTTACCTCATCCTCAACCCCATCAAACTCAGCTTTGATCTGCGTGCTGCCTGCGGATAACGCTTCACCACTACCTCCTAACTCCCCTGTGGTGACCACTTGAATCACAGTAGGGTCACTAGAAGACCACGTCGCTTTTGAAGTTACATCTTCATCAGGCAAGCCTTGATGATATTTAGCAATCGCCTTATATCGTCCTACAGTTCCTTCTGGAACTGTCTCATTGTCTGGCGTAACGACTAGCTGTCTGATATATGTGTCAACAACACTAACCTGACCTGCTCCTTCGATGTTTTGATAGATCGCATACACTTCACTGTTACCCGCAGATTTTCCTTCTATCAACCCCGTCGTATTCACGGCAAGTTTATCTCTCTGTTGCACCCGCCAATCACTTAACGTTGTTACATCTTTAAATGAAACCTTATTAGTATTAACGTCTTTGTATATTGCATAAGCATTAAGTTGCTTTGTATCCCCTACTTTGACCATGGAATCGGCAGGCTCAACGTTCACGCCTAAGTAGGTCAGGCTACCAACCACTACTTCCGCGTTTGCCGTTTTACCATAATAGGTCGCGATGATTGACGTTTGTCCAGAGTTTAAACCTGTGACTAATCCTTCTCTAAAGCGCGCGTTATCTACATGGGCAACCACATCATCAGCAATCGTCCAAGTCACACCAGTCGTCACATCCGTCACGGTTTTGTCTGAAAATACCGCTGTTGCTTTATATTGCTGTAGATCTTGAATGTTAATGGTAGCTGTAGCTGGCGTAACCTGTAACTCCATCAAAATTGGCTCGGTAACTATCAACGATGTCGACACGGTAATTGACTCAAAAGTCGCGCTGATTTGGGTTTCCCCTGTAAAAACGGTTGAAGCCATCCCATCAGTACTAATTGTCGCTACCGTCGTCATACTGCTTTGCCAACTGGATTCTAAAGTTACAGTCTTACTAGTACCATCTGAATAGCGAGCATGAGCCTCATATTGTACTTCTAAACCCAGTGGTACGGTCTCATTTTGAGGACTAATAGTAAGTTCAACCAAGCTTGGGGCAACGACGGTGACGCTCGAAGTATCACTCATGCCAGAGTAGGTAGCAGTGACGACTGCATTACCAATGTTCAAGGCACTACCTATCCCCGCGTTAGCGGAGCTGTTATCAACATTGACCACTCTTGAATCCGAGCTGCTCCAATTAGCGCTAGATGTCACATCAATACTGCTTCCATCACTATAGATGGCCGTTGCCTCGAACTGCCCATTTGTGCCTTTTGGTACTGTAACGGCATTTGGCGTCACTTCTAGGTGATCAACTACCGCCGCGGTAACCGTTAAACTTGCTTCACCATTAAGACCCAAGTACTGCGCGCTGATTGTCGTTTGACCAGCAATAAACGTCACCGCATTCGCAGAAGCATCTATAGAAGCAACATCGTTATCCGAGCTTTGCCAAACAGACAGCAAGGTGACATCTTGCAAGGTTCCATCTGTGTAGAGCGCATCCGCATGATACGGTAAGCTCAATCCCGCAGGAACCTTAGTAATGGCCGGAGACACAATTAACTTAACTGCCGTTGCAGCTGTTACAGTCAACGTTGCCTGACTCAGTTGCCCCCCGTAACGAGCTGAAATAACGACATTTCCCTGTTCAACAGCCGTCGCTTTTCCCCCTGTTATTCCTGTAGAAGAAATAGTAGCAATATTGATATCCGAAGAAGTCCAGGTTGCTATCTGAGTCACTACTTTACTTGTCCCATCAGAGTAAAATGCAGTCGCTTGATAGTACTGACTCTGACCATCTGCAATAATGGCGCTAGCAGGCGTCACTTGCAGCCCTGTTACTACCGCTCGAGTGACAGAAAGGTTCGCGGTAGCGCACTGTCCTAAATAACATCCGCTGATCTGGCTAGTTCCTTGCTCCTCTCCTTGTGCCACGCCAAAGGCGTTAATGGTAGCGATATCAGTATTGTTCGATTGCCAGCTACTCAAAGTGCTGACATCTCGTTTGCTTCCATCTGAATACTGAGCAGTAAGCACATAACTTTGTGTCGTTCCTTTTGGAATCGTCGCATTAGCAGGTGATATGGATACCGAAGTTAGCGTTGCACTACTTACCGTGATCATGCTGCTCTGCTCCATACCGCCAAATTTCGCCGTGACACCCGCTTGGCCTAAAACTAAACCATGTACCGTTCCGGCGCTTATATTACCGGTTTCAACGTTTACTAAACTCTGGTCCATAGATGCCCAAACCGATTGCAGAGTTACATCATTCGATGACCCATCACTATACACGGCAAAAGCTTGTAGCCTAGTTTGATGCCCTGCAGGTATAGTCACCTTGTTTGGAGCTACCACCAGCTCTGTTAGTTGAGCTTGAGTCACATTCAATAAAGCATCCGCCTGTTGGCTGGCATAAGTAGCCGTCACAACAACATCACCACTCTGATAACTATCTGCCAGTCCTTTTTGATTAATAGATGCCACACTGTTGTTGGAAGATTGCCAACTTGCCAGCTCAGTTACCTCTCGACTTGTCCCATCACTAAATAAAGCGAACGCCTGATACTGCTGAATATTACCCGCCGCTACGCTGGCTTTTGCTGGTGTCACCACCAAATCGGTAACGGAAACCTGAGTCACGGTCGCAGCTGTACTATCGGAAATGGTATTACTCGTTTTCGAGAATGATGCGATGCCTTGATAGCTTGCGGTTATTTGGGTTGTGCCGATCTCGTTCGCCGTCGCCAAGCCGCCATCTGTGCCATCTACTACAATTGAAACTGCTCTACCATTTGACGAATTCCATGTGGCTAATTGCGTTACGTCTTCACTATGCCCATCTGAATAATACGCGGTCGCAGTGTATTTACCTGTGGTACCCACAGGCTTCGCCAGATTTTTCGGGGTGACCTGTAAACTCGATACAACCGCATTGGTAACGTTCAAATCCGTTTGTACCGACTTACCTTGATAGCTAAAACTGATCTGAGTTGTACCTTGAGATAACGTGGCCGCATTACCGCTTTGTGAACCTATCGTTGCAACATTAGCAGTGCCACTTTGCCAGTTACCGAATTTAGTCACATCTTGTTGGCTTGCATCAGAGAAGAGCGCCATCGCTTGGTACTGAACCGCGATACCTGCTGGAACCGTCTTGTTTACAGGAGAGATAGACAACGAATCCAAAACCGCAGAGGTAACCGTTAGTTCCGATGAAGCTTGGTAGGTTTGATACTGAGCGTTGACCGTCGTAATTCCGACTTGCTTTCCGCCAACAAGTCCACCTTGTGTGCCATCAGCGACAATCGTCGCAATAGAGGAATCGATAATACTCCACTGTGACAACGCTGAAATATCTTGAACGCTGCCGTCAGAATAATTCGCTATTGCTTGAAACTGATACTGTGTCCCTTTCGCTATCGCCTTGACCGGTGGCACAACAGCGATACTGGTAATATAAGGTGCACACGGATTATCTGGCCCACCGCACTCACTGGTTGGAAAGCCACTATTATCTCCATTACATGCCGCCAAAAAGAATGTCATCCATAACACACATAAGCGATAAAGTGTTTTTGTCATCTGCATGAGTCACTCTTTAGTTTTGATTAGTACTAGACGGGGTAGTCATTTCTTCGATATGAACGGTCACTCTTCGGTTCATATGACGATGTTCCGTTGTGTCATTAGGAACAACAGGAGAGTCTTCTCCATAACCAGCAACCCTTAGTTGCTCAGTACTTACGCCCGCATGTTTTAGGTACTCATAAACCGCATTTGCTCGACGCTCGGACAAGCTTTGGTTGTACTCATTCGGTCCAGTAGAATCGGTGTAACCATATACGGTTGCACGAGTTTCAGGATAGCGAGTTAATCGATAGACAATAGGGTTAAGCGCCTCAACATTCTCGATTTTTTCGGAGTCAAATGCGAAGAGAACCGAAGAATGCAGCTCTGGCAAGCGCGTTGTTATTATTGGAGTAACTGGTTTGGGCTCGGTTTGAGTCTCTGGCTTGGAACCTTCTGCCGAGCTAAATCGATACACAATACCCAAAGTAGCTAGATGCCCGTTACTTCCACCAAGTTTGTCGCTGCCAAGCGCATTGACATATTGGTACTCTACTCTGCCCGCCCAATGATTTGAGAAGTGGTATTCCAAGCCGACACCAGCTGTTGGAGCCCAACCGTCATCTGTTAGAGTTCTGGTTGGTCCGCTATTCTTACCTTGCCAGTAGAGTGTGCCCGCTTTTGCAAACGCGTCCAAATTGTCGGTCACAGGAATACGACCTACAACTGACATTTCTATGCCTGACATAGAACCCGCATATTGGTTGACTTTACCACCTTCTGGATACAAAGCTTTCGCTTCACCAAAATCGAGGTAGCCTAACTCTAGTCCCCAGTGCTGCCAAACCTGATAGCCAATAAAGCCCCCTAACGCAACATCAGTTCCATCACAATCTACCGCCCATTCTTCACAGGCATTTTGGTATTTCATTACACCTAGTTTTCCTCCTAGGTACCAATGCGATGAAAAAGCGTCACTGTCAGCCGACGTTTCATCGGCGAGGACGTTAAAGCTGAGCGATACAACTATCGCTAAACTGAGTACTTTATGAGTAGAAACCACTGCTTCCTCCGTTTTCGTCTAATACGAGCGTGAGGCAGGCTACTGAAGAGTGTGAGAATGACCTTGTAAGAGTAACCAACCTAAACTAACTGGGCGTACCATAATAAAATCTTAATGTTGTGTGAAAGTTGTTACCGTATTGAACAAAAAAAAGCAGCGAAATCCGCTGCTTTTGTAAAAAGTAGTACACGCCACTCGGACGTTTCTTACATTACGATTCTTTAAACGCCTTCATTGTTTGAAGGTGCTGAGAGATCTTTTTGAATTTATGTGTTTGAGTTTCATCCCACACTACATCGTAATAATCTTTAAGGGCATCCGCCGTTTTTTGGTTATCGTGAATTTCGTCTTCTTTGGACAAAATGACCATACAACGACCCGCATTTTTACTGCGGAACTTTTCAACACACTTAGTGGCAATGTCTTCATATTCTTCTGGCCGATCAATACGACCTTGCATATTTACTTCAGGGTGCAAATTGGGGTTGAAGATAACTTGTTTAATGCCACATAAGAAGCCTATGCGCTCTGACCAGTAGCCTCCCAGACCTACACCGCAAATAATCGGCGCTTCATCTTTTGACTCTTGAACCAGCTTGTTCACTTCTTTAAGAAGGTGCTGCATATCATGCTTGGGGTGAAGTGTGCTGTAGTTGACGAAACGAACGTCTTCGTCAATGAATTGCAACTGGAGCACTTTTTCATGGTTGCCTGGGCTTGTTGAATCGAAGCCGTGAAGATAAATAATCATAGTACCTCTCAATCCGTCCTTATTGGTACGCTTTCGTTAAATCTACCACGAAAGCCCTAGTTTCATAGGGGGTAAGATGATTTTTCAGAAAAGATAACGTTAAACAGTGATCCCCTCAACATAATCGTAGATAAATAGCCTCAGCTTCGACTAAAAAACCATCATCTTGCCACACCTGCGCTGCAAGTAGATACCAGAGCATAGCCATCATCTGCGAGTGTCTTTGCCAAATCTCCACATCCTTTTGCCAAGATCTACTATCTATCGTGGGCTGGTGCTGTTTGTAGAGTTCAATTCCTGTAACGACATCCATTTGAAGCATATCCAAGGTCATTGTTAGGTCCAGAACGGGACTGGCAATTGCAGCATATTCCCAGTCAATTACCGCAAGGCCCGTTTCAATCTGCACTAAGTTATGAATGCCAAAATCAAAATGACAAAGCGCTTGTTGCGCACAGCTTAATTTTGGTAGCGTTCGAAGGCTTTCGTAGATCGGACGAAAGCGCCGCTTTAGAACAGAATCGTCAAGCTGAGACCAGTAATGACCCACTTTTTTTTGGTAATCAAAACGTCGCACCTGACTGATAGGTTGAATGGTATGGATATTCGCAAGAAGCGCGATAACCTTTGAATGATCGTCTAACTGACTAACAGGAATGCCATTACACCAACTGAGCGCGATACCCTGTGGGCCGCGAGCGATGACTTTGTTAGTAGGGAGGTGTCCGGCAACCGAGTTCAAAACCTCAGCTTCATTGTCGCGACTGATATCAAATGACTGACATAGCGATGAGTTGGCACGCCAAATCACCCAACCATGAGATGGAGTCAATACACGCCACGCCCGATTTGTCAGGCCGCCAGATAACGGAAGTGCCCCTAAGGGCACTTCGTTTAACAAGGAAGATAATCCAGCCAAATCTGGTGATTGCTGGACCGCATCAATCCAATTAAGCATTGAGCGCTTGTTATAGACCTAGTACTGAACGAGACTCTTGCTTACGAATTTCAGTTTCGTCAGCCCACTCAATCAGACCCGTTTCTAGATCCATAAGACGCATTGTCATTTTGTAGTATACGTCTTTATCGCTGCCCGCTTCTTTAACGATACTACTTAGGTTACCGTAAAGCATATATTGCGCACCAACCATTTTACCGAATTGGATAGCTGTGCTTTGGTTCACTAGCTCATCATTGTTTTGGAAGTTAAGCTGTTCACGTACAGACTCAACACGATCCATATCTACGAAACGGAACTTACCAGAGTTCAGCATTTTGGTGCTGATGCTGTCAGTGATAGACTCGGTATCAATGTGCTCCGTTGTTTTGTTCTTGATACGTTCAACAAATACAATTGGGCGACTGTCGCGCGTGATTGCCGCAACTGAACCAGACATCAGCATGCTATCAACCATATCACCAGCGATCTTCTGTAGGTCAGTTGAACCGAAATCGATTGTTGTCGTTTCAGTAGCTTGCGCGTCGCCGTAACTTACTTTATTTGAACAGCCACCGAGAATGACAGCCAAACCCAACAAAGCAATAATACTTTTTTTCATTTTGTTTCCTTAGTCTTACTTACTTTCCAACGGGTGGAAATTACTCATCCGCTCCGCGCAATTGCACACGGAATTCTTTACCATTAGGATTTACAGACACCTCAGATAGGGTAATAGTTTCATCACCGCGTAAGATGGCTCTTTTCCAAGGGGCTTGTTTAGTATTTACTTCGAGTCCTTGCGCATCATACCAATAGAATCGATATTGGATGATTTGGTCCGTAGATGTCGTATTAGACAATCGCACCACGCCTCTCGCATGACCATTGGTATCAATGGTCGAAATATCATCAATAGAGAATTTTTTACCCATTTGTGCGTCACCATAAAGCACAGCCTGAGTTTGGCCTTCGATTTTGATCCCTGAGGTTTTACTTGAAGCACAGCCAAACAGCGTCAACAGCACACCAATACTCACTAACCATTTTTTCATTACATTCTTCCTAATTGTTTATGCCAAATGGTGGCATTGCCGCCCTGGCGCGACACCCAAACCAAAGTGGTTTGTCTGTCTCTCACATCAAAAGTATAGTCTTGACCATCTAACGTCATTTTGTGGCTGCCCGCTTTAACGATTTGACTTGCACCGTTCACGACACCCGGTAATGTTTGCCAACTCCTAGTATCAGGCTGTTCCGTCAAGGTGTTCCACACGTTGAAGATAAGGTTACCGACATCATCGTCTTTCGCCGTACTCTTACGAACTTGGTCTTTGGCATACACGCGCAGTGCTTGTCGCAACAAGATGGTCGGCATATTCTCGGTAAGCTGCTGCTGCGCCATTAAATTAGTATCCACTAATTCATCCGACTTCAGGGGCTTACCATCCAACATAATATTCGAAAATTTAGGCGTCACTGCTGGAACATAATACGGCAGTGCCACAGTATACAACGCAGTATTACCTTGGCTGTCATAAACAGGCAAAGTCAGATTCCAAGATTGCATGGCGCTCACAACCCCCTGCTCTTCGAGCAGGATGACACGACCTTCACCAGCTTTAACACCTGGTCGATCACCATATTGCTTTTTAAGCTTCGCAAGATCTTGGTTACGACTTGAGCGTTTAGCCACACGAATTACCGCGTCGATAACGGCTTCGTTATCTGGTGCAACAGCAAGTGCGCGAGTATAGTCAATATAGGCCCCATTGAGGTCATTTGAAGCTTCGTACATCAAGCCTGACAAAAACAACAAATAGCCATTTTGAATCGCTTTCAGTTGATTTCCCGCATCAGGATAACGCGACAACACCGACCCTAGATTAGGTGATAACCCCTTTTGCTTCATTTCAGCTTCAGCAGAACGTAAGTCTTTCTCTCGCGCTTGGCGAGCACGCTGTTGAACTTGATTTGCTCGGCGCACCTCAACCAGAGCACCCTCTAGGTCGTTTTTTTGAATATAGTTGAGCCCTAGATATAGGTGTAAATAACCGAGCTCATAATCTGGCGGTACATACTCAGTTATATTGTCATTGACCGCTAAAGCGCCAACACTAGTCGCAGTATCAGTAATAGAAATAAGCGCCTTATCTTGCTGGACTCTAACGGCCTTATCACTGACTTCAAGCGCTGACTTACTTTGCGGATAGGATTGGTTTAAGAACTCGACCCTGCCGCGCTCAAAATTATCCAAGATATCACCCGCAACGACATCTTCAGCCTGAGGCAATGCAGCCTGCGCTTTTTCATATTGGCCAGTTTTCACCGCTTGATACACCACCGTATTCTGCTGGGTATAGTGGCTAAACAGATTACCTGCACTTAGTCCCGCACAAGCGGTAAGTGATGCAGCAAGTACGACGATGAGTGCGTGTTTAACGCTACGTATTAACATATGTTTTGAAGAGAATAGATACCTTTAGTGAGGCTTTGACAATTACGTTAGTACTAAGTTGCCAAAGCCTCTCGAAATTAGCTCATCAACAATGGGCCAAGTGGGCGACCACCAACGAGATGCATGTGAATATGGTACACCTCTTGACCGCCGTGAGAATTACAGTTGACGATCAAACGATAGCCATCTTCTGCAATACCTTCATCATGGGCGATCTTCCTTGCAACGGTGAACATACGTCCCATCATTGCTTCATCATCAGTTTCAACTTCATTAACAGTGGGAATCAGTTTGTTTGGAATGATCAACACGTGGCTTGGAGCACGCGGATTGATATCACGAAATGCGGTAACAAGATCGTCTTGATACAACACATCGGCAGGAATTTCTTTACGAATAATTTTGCTAAAAATGGTTTCTTCAGCCATGAAGTTCTCCAATTACCAAACCAATAATACTGACACAGGATCGCCAGCACATACTTACTTTAGAGTATGCACTAAGGTCTATAGAATCACAATTTAAAGCAAAGCCAACATAGCTTGTTGTTTTCACTATTATTCGATTCTCAACCTCTATCTCGCTAGAAGTACTTTTTTTGAGATAACACTTCACGACAAAACCTTGGCTTTTATTACATTTTTGACGAGTGCGTCATAAAACGTAGCACGACAAGTCATATATATTTCAGTTTTTGTTATTTGTAACGATAAAGAGACAAAAGCGCCAAACCTCAATTCCGACCTGATGTTACGAGTGGACGGATAGTGCAAGGTTTAGCGTAAAGCGTCCAGTTAAATTTTGTATGATTTTTGTATTGCTGCAACATCACTAGGGAGAGATATATGCAGGGTTCCGTTATACGGAGGATGTACGCCGGGTTCACGCTCATCGTCATTCTTTTTGTTATCACCATCATGATTATGCTCAGTGGCATGAACCAAATTCATCAGTATTTTGGTTCTGTTTCTAAGTCCTCTCTCCCGTTAGTTTCTCTTTCGAATCAAACCAGTGTGCAATTATTGTCTGCGGACAAATCCTTCAAAGATTTCCTCACAACGCAGAACGAAGAAAGAATGACTATCCGTCGCGAAGAGTTTTCCGCTTCAATGGAAGAGTTTGGTCGTGACTTAGAACAACTCGCTAGCGCGAGTGCTGGTTTCCCTGAGCTAGAAAACCGAATTGGAGAACTGCGAGAGGTTCAAGCTCGCTATAGCGAAGAAGCTCAAGAAGCAATGGATAACTACCAATCCATGTTCTCAGCTCAAGAACAGGTTCAACTATCCACACGACGATTCCAAAAACTCCACTCAGACCTTTCTGTTGGTATGAAAGAGTATGTAGATGACGCTTCGAGTATTTCTGTCAAAGTGATGGCAAAAAGTTACTTTATCAAACTAAAAGACGCCGAACTCATCACTTCAGATGCACTAGCCAGTAGCGACACCGTCTTCGTTCAAGAAGCCGTTAATAAAAACCGCAAAGCCGTCACTCACCTCAACTATGCTTACCGCGGCTTAGTTACACAAATGCCAGAGTTGAAGAAAGTGTTTGAGAGCTCTGTGGAACAATTTACCAAAGATGTCGGCCAGAAAGGTGGCGTGCTAGACCAACATAATAATTATTTGATCGCCAGAGCCGCTCTGTATCAAAACATCGAAAACCTAGCTCTGGAAGTAGACGGTGCGATGGCGACACTTAACGGCTTCACCGAAACTGCGACAGCCAATCTAAACCAATCCCTTGAACAAGCAGGCACTATCTATGACGAAGGCGTAATAAAAGCCATTGGTATAGGTGTGGTCGTTGTCTTAATTGCAGTCGGTATTGGTTACCACATTGCGCAAAGTGTGCGTCAACCACTGAACAGCACACTCAAAACACTAGAAAGCTTAACCGAAGGCGACATGACGCAGCGCATTGAAGTGAAATACAACAATGAGTTCCGCCGTCTAGGCAACCACATTAATACGCTTGCAGACAGCCTGCACAACGTGTTGGTCAAACTGAATGATGCATCGGACAACCTCACTGATACTGCAAGCAACAACCAAAGCACGTCTTTGAGTGCGCAAAGCCAACTTAGTGCGCAGCGTGAGCAAACCGCTAACGTCGCGACGGCAATGACCGAAATGTCTCATTCAGTACAGGAAGTGGCAAACAGTGCGCAAAACTCGTTAGAGAAGGTACATCAAGTCGAATCGGCCTCTGAATCTGGTCGTCAAATCATGAGTACCAATATCAGTACCATCAATCAGTTGGAGCTTCGTCTTAATGAATCGGTTGAAGCGGTTGGCGAACTTCAGAAGATGAGCAGCCAAATTGGCAGCATTTTAGATGTCATTCGCAACATCGCTGAGCAAACCAACCTACTCGCCCTCAATGCTGCTATTGAAGCAGCACGTGCAGGCGAGCAAGGACGTGGGTTTGCAGTGGTGGCAGACGAAGTTCGCGTACTAGCTCAGAAGACCACTGAATCTACCACTGAAATCGAAACTATGATCAGTAACTTACAAACCAGCTCTAAGAGTGCAGGACAAGTCATTGAAAGCTGTATGAAGGATATGGAACTATCGGTTGAGCAAGCCTCTACCGCTAATGGAGCCATGGAAGAGATACAAGCGTTGATCATCGAAATCAGCCAAATGAGTACGCATATTTCTCAAGCCGCAGGCGAGCAAAGTGAAACTACCGTAGATATCGCTAAAAACATCGAAGAAATCAATCATATCGCCGATGAAAGCTATCAAGCCATGTCGCAAATCGCGGCAACAAGTGAAAGCTTAACTAGCCTAGCCAATCAGCAAAGTGAACTAGTACACCGCTTCAAACTTTAGTTTTCGTGTAAGAAACGCGTAAATTCTCCCCTGAAGAGCAGGTTTCGTTGAGACCTGCTCTTGTTTTTTACAAGTAACGGCATTATATCTGAATTATGGCTTGCTTCACTTTTCCATGACCTTTGATTTTGAAAGCCCAAGTTTCGATATCAATGACGAATGTCATGCTCTCATTTTCTTCAGCAAGCCAATAGTTGAAGGAAGCTATAATGGCCGTTCACGTAGGCATAATTGATCAAGATCCCATTCGTTTGGTAACTCCTTTACTGGATGACCGAACCGTTAGTCGTCACATCATCTTTATTGGTGACGAATCCCAATTTGAAATGTATGAGCGTTTGAGCTCAGTATTGGCGGAGCGCGACATTACTGCAGAATTTTATGAAATTCCCAATATCGTCAATACGTCTGTTATCAAACAATCCATTCTCGGTTTAGCTAAGCAACTTAAAGAAAAGAATGTCGAAGTTAAATTGAATGCCAGTTGCGGCTTAAGACATCGACTGCTTTCTGTCTATGAAGTATTCCGTACCTTCCATTGGCCAATCTTCGTTGTTGAACCGAACAGCGATAAGATGTGCTGGTTATACCCGGAAGGCGCAACTGATGCGCAGGTACAAGATCATATCACCATTGGTGATTACCTCACGATTTTTGGTGCTCGTGGTGAATTTACTGACTACGATCTTCCCCCACAACTTGACAAAAAACTTTATGAGCTGGGTGAAAAATGGGCGAGTAACGCACTGGAATTAGGTCCGGGTCTAGCGACGCTAAACTACTTGGCAACCACGTGCCGAAAAGAACAGAAACTCGATGTTGAGCTTTCCGAAAAACAACAAGGTTATCGCGAACTCAATATGCTACTTAGCGATTTGGTAGAATCTGAAATAGCGACTTATGACAACGGCATTTTAACCTTTATCAGTGAAGATGCACGTCGCTTTTCCAATGGGGAATGGTTAGAGAACCTAGTTCATAGCACGGTCAAACAAATCCAAGACGATTTACCGACCATTCAAGACCGTTCTTTGAATGTTCAAGTATACCGTCAGCTTGGTGAGCGAGAAGTTCGCAACGAACTGGATGTCGCATCCGTTGTAAACAATAAATTGCATATTATTGAATGTAAGACCAAAGGTATGCGCGACGATGGTGACGACACTCTATACAAACTGGAATCGCTGCGTGACTTGTTAGGTGGTCTGCAAGCCCGTGCCATGTTGGTTAGTTTTAGACCGCTACGTCACAACGATATTACTCGTGCAGAAGATCTTGGCTTAGCACTTATTGGACCGGATGAGTTGAAGGATCTAAAACTGCATCTAACCAAATGGTTTAAAGGTGCCGGCGGTATCGATGAGAAAGCTCACCTTTCTTAAGCAGATAGAAACAGAAAAAGCTTGGCCATCGCCAAGCTTTTTTACTTTGATTTTGCGTTTACGCTGCAGCTTGTTGCTGCTTATGCTTTACCGACGCTTTGTGTTTCGCGCCAACAATGACAATACATACATATGCAGCAATCGTCAGGGCTAAAATAGCAAATGGCAACGCCGCCCAACCAAACCCATCTACAGCAACACCACTGATAACGCTACCAGCAGCAAAACCTAATGAGATGAAGAACATCATTAAGCCTTGAGTCAGACCGCCACCTACTACGGTCAAGCGAGCAGCAATCGCTGGTGAAATCATATCGGTAATAGTGATACCTTGCAGATAAATCAGGAACAAGCCTAGGGTAATAATGTAGTGCACACTCATTCCGGCTTCAGCTATCACGTAAAGCAAACCAATCACGACGATAGAAGCAATCGCTGACACTTTGAACAAGCTAAGGTTGCCGTAACGTGCCACAAAGCGCTCAGCCGCGATTAAGATAAACAGGCCCACAACTGACGCCACCGATAGGTTAGCAGCAGAGAGAGATTGCGCGACACCGTAAGCGTTTTCTAGTAAGTTCGGATATTGAGCCTGAAATGCCCCTTGTCCCGCACATAGCAAACCAACGGCAAGTAGGAACAAACCGAAATTTGAGAATAGTGATTTTGCTAGACCAACGTCTTCTTTGCCACCGATATCCGCTTCGGCACTCGCCTCAGCGTTATCCAGTACTCGTTGAGCTGCGGCTTTATTGGTAAACATGGTTATAACCAACAGCACAGCAACAATCGCCATCATAACGCCAAAACGTTGTTCGTAAGACCAACCTAAATCAGTGATATATGCCAAGGCTACACCAGATAATAAAGCACCAATGATAAGCGTTTGAGCCATACGGCCAAGCTTCATCGCTTCAGTTTTTGTATCGTAGCCCGCAAACGTAATAAAAACAGGGTTGAGCATAAGAAGAATAGCTGAGCCAACACCGAAACATGCAGCACCCATTAACATCAATGGAAAGCTTTCACCTGCGACGACAAAACTTGTCCCAGCAAGCAGATAACAGATCATACCGAAAAGCTGTGCATGTCGATGCGCTTTGTACTTATCAGCGAGGCCTCCAATAATTGGAGCGGCAAGACCCGCCATACCAAATACAGCCATTGCCAGACCCGCTTGAGTCGCACTACCAGTACGAGCAAGAATAAAGGAAGGCATTAACATAGGAATAAACACGATTTGCACAATGCCATAAGCAAAGTGCGCGGCAAACCAGCCCTCTAAGCCAAGTTTTTTCAACATGATCACAGACCTCAATAGATCATTACCCTTAGTGTTGTGGGTAATAAATTAAACCACAGCAAAAAGATCCGTTTTCTACTGAGCGAATAGCTAGCCCACGCCAAATCTAGGTAAATTATCAACTGAGTAAACACTCTGTTTGACCCGTTGTTAACCATAAAAATACTGGGCTTATTTATAGTGATGATAATATCAGCCTACCTACAAAGTCGTAATAGCCCAAAGCCTCCAGTGTTAAGCCCACACTTCTCTCAGCGTCAAGTTTGTTATACTCTAATCATGCTGACAGAAAGAATAGTTGTCATCTACCCAGTCGTGTTGGGTATATACTTTGCCGCTAATTATTAAGGTAGGAGTTTGCCTTATGAATCTCACCAAACTTAGAGTGTTTGCGTTAACTGCAGAGCATGGTTCATTGACCAAAGTTGCTAATATTATGGGTAAAACGCGCACCTCACTAAGTATGGCGCTATCCAGTTTAGAAGATGAATTGGGTGTAGAACTGTTTGAACGGACTCGTAATCGTCTGGTATTAAATGACGCGGGAACTGCTTTACTGCCCGATTGTCGAAACATCCTCAATATGGCAGAAAGTCTGTACTCAAAAGCCGAGCAGTTTCGACAAGGTGACAGTGACAAAATACGCATCGCCTATGACGACACACTACCGTCTTCATTCTGGCGAAAACAACTTGTTGCTTTGTCTGATGAATTTCCACATGTCTCCCTGACCGTAATCAAAGCCTCCAGTGCCGATATCCCGACACTCGTTCGCGAAAATCACGTAGATCTTGGCTATGGTTTGGTCTTTAGCTCAGGCGATGATCCTCAAGTTAAGGTTCGTGCTCTGCATCGTATTCGAATGATGGCGGTATGTTCCCCTAAGCATGAGTTGGCTAAACTCACCAACGTAACCAGTACCGACATCAGTGCCCACCGGCAAATCGTGCTTTCTCACCTGTTTGAAGAGATTCATCAAGACTTTCGCCCCATTTCGAGTAGCACAATGAGCTTTTCTAATTACCAAGAAGTATTGGATGCGGTTATCGATAATTTAGGTTGGGCGATCATTCCTGAGACATTGGTAAAACAAGAGTTACGCCAAGAACATTTAGTGGTCGTGAAGCATCCGAACGGCATGTATTTTGAGAGCTTTGGCGAGATGTCACGCCCGAACGATCATGCGGTAGAGACAAGACAAGCACTGATCGATGGCATCGAAGAAGGTATCTACGACTTGTTTTAACTATCCGCTTCCATAAACGAGAAAAGCCGAAGCAAATGCTTCGGCTTTTTCGTTTCTCGATTGGGGTAAATCGATTAAACGATGCGCAGACCGCCTTGAGCGATTGCGAAACGACGTGCACGAGTGAACGAGTACGCGTTTGTAATACCTTCACCAGTTGGACCAGCGATTGTGAACGTTGAAGTACCTTCAGCGTTGTAACCTACACCAGATAGTGTTGGACCGTTGTGTGCGAAGATAGTTGTGTTAATAGCACGACCGAACTTAGTTACGTTCTCGATATTGCCAGAGTAGATACATGCAGAGTGTTTGTTACCACGTTCCGCAGCAACAGCGCGTTCGATAGCTTCGTCGATGTTCGCACAACGAACAACTGGAAGTACTGGCATCATTTGCTCAACGTGTACTAGTGGGTGGTCGTTCTCAACAACCATAACCGCTAGACGAGTCTCAGACTCAACACCGATAGACTTAAGGATCTCACCAGCGTCTTGACCAACGTGTTGCTTAACTGGATGCCATACGCGAGCAATTTCTTGCGCAGTACATGGCTTAGCACCATCGATTTCATCCATAGTTAGGATTTGTGCAGTTAGCTTCTCAGCTTCTTCTGCAGAAAGAACGTAAGCACCCGTTGCTTCTAACTTAGCTAGGAACTCGTCAGCTACTGAATCTTCAACGAAGACTTCTTTCTCACCGATACATAGTAGGTTGTTATCGAAAGATGCACCGCCGTAAACGCCTGCCGCAGCTAGGTCTAAGTTAGCAGAAGCGTCTACGATTACAGGTGGGTTACCCGCGCCAGCGCCTACACCTTTCTTACCAGATTGTAGGATTGCTTTAACTAGACCTGGGCCACCAGTACCTACTAGCATGTTTACTAGTGGAGACTTAGCGATTTCGTTAAGAGTTTCTAGCGTAGGCTCTTTAACCATAGTAACTAGGTTAGCTGGGCCGCCTGCTGCAACGATAGTCTTGTTGATCATGTCAATCATTACCGCAGAAACAACTTTTGAAGATGGGTGAACGTTGAACGTTACCGCGTTACCAGACGCTAGCATAGAGATAGCGTTGTTAACGATAGTTTCAGTTGGGTTAGTTACAGGAGTAACAGCACCGATAACACCGTATGGTGCACGCTCTTCTAGAGAGATACCGTTGTCACCAGACCATACTTTAGTTTCTAGAACTTCAGTGCCCGGAGTCTTAGCAGCAGTTAGTTGGTGCTTAGCGATCTTGTCTTCAACACGACCTAGTTTAGTTTCTTCACGTACCATTTTCGCGAAGTCTTCAGCTTTAGCTAGAACCGCACCACGGATCGCAGTAAGGATAGCTTCACGGCCTTCTTTGGTAGAGTTAGCGTAGAATTCAACTTGAGCTTTGTGAGTTGCTTCGATTGCTGCTTCAACAGTTTCGAATACACCTTGTGCGTTATTGATATCGAATGACATTTTAATTACCTTCTGTAAAGTATTCAGTGGCGAGCCACTTCTACAGAGCAGGTTGATGACCTGCCCTAATCTTTAATTCATTAAGCGTATGTTTTCGCCGCTTCTTCGCCGTTAGCCACACGCAGTGTGCCTAGTACAAGTGCTTCTAGTTCAACTTCACCTGGGAACTTAGTTACCGGAGCAATGAACTCAACGCGCTTAGTGATTTCAGCTGTGATGTATTTGCTGTAAGCGATACCACCTGTTAGCAGGATTCCATCAACTTTCTCACCACCGAATACCGCGCCCATTGCCGCGATTTGCTTAGACACTTGGTAAGCCATTGCATCAGTGACTAGTTTGAACTCAGCGTCTCCTGCTTCCGCTTTCTCTTCGATTTCACGCATATCAATGCTACCTGTGTAGCTAAAGGCGCCGCCTTTACCTTGGATGAATGCTTTCATCTCAGCATGCGTGTACTCACCGCTGAAGCAGATGTCAATTAGCTCACGAGTTGGCAGATCACCAGAGCGCTCAGGAGTGAAAGGGCCTTCAGAAACCGCGTCGTTTACGTCAACAGTACGACCGCCCATGTGAGCACCAACTGTGATACCGCCACCCATGTGACACACGATAACGTTCACGTCTTCGTATTTCTTACCTTGCTGTTCAGCAAACTGACGAGCGATCGCTTTCTGGTTAAGCGCATGGAAACGACCTTTGCGTTTAATGGCTTTGTGACCAGAGAAAGCAGCTAGCTCAGATAACTCATAAGTCACTGGTGCGTCAGTGAAGAACGCTTCAATACCGTTCTCGTCTGCAATCTCTTTACCGATGATGCCTGCGAGGCTTGCTGGGTGTTGAATTTGTGCTTCAAGAAGATCAGCGATGACTGCATCGTCAACTTTGTAAGTACCACCAGCGATTGGCTTAAGAACACCGCCACGACATGCAATAGCACCTAGTTCAGACGCTTTAACACCAGCTTCTTCTAGTGCCGCTAGGATCGCTTCTTTACGGAATTCTTTCTGGTGAGCAACAACCGCGCCAAACGGTGCCAACTCTTCAGCACTGTGACGTAGTGTTTTCTCGAACAGCTCAGTAGTGCCTTCGAAAACACCGATTTTTGTAGAGGTAGAGCCAGGGTTGATAGCTAGAATTTTCATCACTTATAAACCTAATTTAGTTATTGCTATTTATGATTAAGCAGACGCTTCTGCGGCTGTTTTCTGTTGGCTCATTGCAGCAACAGAACAAGCAAGCGCGATAGAGACTGTCTTCTCTGCTTCGCCGTCAGCGCGAGACACAAGAACAACAGGAATACGAGCACCAAGTAGAACACCCGCCATGCTAAATCCAGCCATGTACTGAAGTGCTTTCGCAAACACGTTGCCTACTTCGATGTTTGGAACCATTAGGATATCGGCGTTGCCCGCTACTGGAGACTCATAACCTTTTAGGTTTGCAGCGTACTGAGATACCGCGATATCTAGAGAGATAGGACCAGAAACGATACAACCTTCGATTTCACCGTTTTGGTTCATTTTTTGAAGCTCTGCCGCGTCCATCGTCGCTGGCATCTTGTCGTATGGCTTCTCTTTCGCACATAGATTAGCGACTTTAGGCTCTTCGATACCTACAGAGTGCGCTAGGCTTACAGCGTTTTTGATGATGCCCGCTTTTTGTTCAAGCGTAGGCATGATGTTCATCGCTGCGTCGGTAAATACGTGGAAGCTGTCGCCACCTTCTTTGAATAGAACGCCAGCATGGCTAAGTACATTACCAGTGCGAAGGCCGTGCTCTATCTTTAGGACTTCTTTAAGTAGAACAGAAGTGTCAATAAGACCCTTCATTAGTAGGTCGCCTTTACCTTCTGCAATAGCTGAAACTGATGCGGTTGCAATTGCTTCAAGACCGTCGGCTTCGATGATCTCAAAGTTGGCTAGGTCAACATTTGCTTTCGCCGCTGCTTCGTTAATTAACGCGCGCTCACCAACAAGAATGACGTCTGCCATGCCTTCTTGGAATGCATTGTTTGCTGCATCAAGCGTTGCATCATCGTGCGCTGCCGCAACAACCATACGTTGCTTCTTGCCGAACTTTTTAGCTTGCTGAATAAAGAAATCTTTATTGTACATAGGGGCGATACCTTTTAATTAAGAAGAAGGAAACAACCTTCTTTTTATCTTCGATAAATATTCATCAAAGGGAGTAATCAATTATTGTGGAGCAATAAATTGAGACTATTTTTAACCCTTTCAAAGGATGGAATTAATCTATCTCAGGTATCGTCGAAATAAACTTCACTCAGAGTCAGGTTTTTTGACCGTTTTACGGTAACAATGATTTGACGATGAATAATTAAAACAATGAAGTATCAACCAGGGCTATAACTGGCGATCTTCATCACAAAAACAACTTATATTTTCGCGTAGAAAAATAGACTTTTTACTGTCCTAGCCTTAGGTAACACTACAAAGTAACCGAGTAATTTACTTTAGAGCGAATAGGTAACAATTACTGGTTATTGCCTTTATTAGTGGCATTTATGGATTGTCACGCTCTAATAACCACTTCAACACCAAAGTCAGAAAGCCACATTCATTCACCAGAGGAATGATTTTGCTTCCTGATGCAAGTTGTTATTTTTCGCTAGCGTAAGTTTTTTTGACGCTGAGTGATGTGCTTGGGGACAACGCCCAAGAATATACTCAACAGCAACAAATCAATACCGCATTCGAGCCTTTGTAGAGTCCAAAACTCCGTAAATAAATCGAATGTAACTTCATGATAATCATTGACTAAATAGTAAGGGTCGAAGATGACAATTCAAAACCGCTTAGAAGAAAGTGTAAACAACCTTAGCGTTGTTCTTGAAGAACAAAAACAACTACTTGCAGAGCACAAAGCTAACCAAAACTACGCTGAGCGTCTAAACAACCTATTGACTCCAACTGACGAGTTAACCACACAGGGCGACGATCTATTGATTGGTGGTTGTAAAGCGACTGACCTTATTGAACAATATGGCAGCCCGCTATTCGTTCTAAGCGAAGACACACTGCGTGGTAACTTACGCCGTGTGAAAAACGCCTTCGGGAACTACTGGCCAAAACCGGTAAACGTTATGTTTGCTATCAAATCGAACACAAACTTTGCGGTTCGCGCTATCTGTAATGAGGAAGGTGTTGGTGGCGACTGTTTCGGTCCCGGTGAAGTTGAAGCGACTCACATTGCGGGCGCTGATCCAAAAACTATCGCACTAAACGGTACAGTGAAACCTGAGCTTGCCATCCGCAAAGCCATTGAATACGGCTACGCTATCCACCTAGATTCTTACGAAGAGATCGAGATTGTTGAGCGTATCGCTCGTGAAGTGAAGCCTGCTGAGAAAGTACGTATCGCGGTACGCCTAAAAGTCATCCCTGAAGATTTCTTCAACGACTTCGAACCAGACGCTTACCCGTTCCCTAACTTTATCGGTGCGATGAAGTGGATTAAATTCGGTCTACTTAAAGAAGAAGCGAAAAAAATCATCAACCGCGTTAAAGAAATCGATATCTTCGAATTCTACGGCTTCCATACTCACCTAGGTCGCTTCTCTAAGCAGCCTGAAGGTTGGGATGCGCTATACCGTGAGTATGCACGTAACGTAATCGAGATCTCTCGTGAATGTGGTGTACAACCTTTCCAAGTGGACCTAGGTGGTGGTTGGCCTCGTGAACGTGAGCCAGAGTGTCGTAGCAAAGAGCACATGATGAACTCCAACACTATCGAAGATTACGCAAAAATCGTCTGTGAAGGTATGCTAGAAGAGTTCACTAAAGAAGGCTTCGAAGTTCCACAATTATGGCTAGAACCTGGCCGTTACATTGCAGGTAACATTGGTACTCTACTGACATCTGTATACGTCGTAAAGGACGACCAAGAGATGGATTACACTTACACTATGGTTGATGCATCAACCTATCTAGCAACGCTAGTAGAGTCTCAAGAGTCGAAGAACCCTGTACTACCAGCAAACAAGATGACACAACCTCTTGTTAAGAAAACAACAGAAATTGCGGGTCCAATCTGTATTCCTTCAATCTGGGAAAGCGCTGCAACAATGCCTGCATTAGAGCCAAAAGACGTACTAGCAATTATGGATGTGGGTCACTACGCTGAATCTCAAGCGAGTCAATTTAACTCACTGCCACGTCCAGCAACCGTGCTTGTTAAAGATGGTCAAGCTGAACTCATTAAGCGTGCAGAAACAGTTGAGGACGTATTCGCTACTCAAATCCTTCCAGAACGTTTTAAGAAGGCCAAAGCAGAAATCGCTAAAAAGAAAACCGCTAAAGCGTAAGCTTTAACGTATCAGGAATAGAAACCTCTCAATTGTCATATGAGCTGTTCTATTTAAAAGGCTTAGCTTATTGCTAAGCCTTTTTATTATCTAAACTTCCCGTCTACTAATTACATAAACCTACATTACTTCTCTATTGGGTAGGTTTTCCATTAATTATACCAGCTGTTTCCATCCGATCATTTAATAGAACCTACTTTAATCCAACTTAATATCACATAGATAGAGCCAATAACTGGCATTGAAAGTAATTTATATAAATTAACATTTCAAAAACATCATAGTTAACAAATAAACAAAGCTATTTGCAATTAATTATCGCTACTATTTTAGGAAAATAATATTGAGACATAGAGCAATATATAACACTACTTTGTACCTATTTAAGGTATATCCAAAAGGAGTATCTCTAGCTAACTTAAGTAACAGTTATCAAGTGAATGACTATCATCCTATTAGGTGTTTTTTGTTAATAATATTTTTAACAAAAGATTTTTTATTAATTTTAATAATTCACTTCTTGAAAACTTATCAGTGTGATTGCAGCCACGATGGCTGAAATATTAATTAGAAGGATGCGGGTTGAAATTTTATCTTCTTTCGATTGAACGAGGGAAGCTAAATGGGAAACGCAGATTGATTATGCTAAAAAAAATATGTAATAAACTGGGCATTGAGCTTTGGTTCTCCGCTCACCTTGCCTATGGCTTTGTCCAGCTTGTGTTTATCCCGATCGTAATGCCTGCGTTTGTCGCAGAGCGAACCGGCAGTTTTGCCAATGCAGGCTTAGCGATGGGCTTCTTCGGTGTAGCGGGTCTTGCAGCTCCTATTATTGGCTTATTAGCAGACAAATATAAAGCACATCGATTAGCTCAGTTTTTAGGCATGGTGGCGTATGTGATTGCCGGTTTCTGCTACATCGCTTCAGGCAGTGACTTTACGATGATGGCGATTGGCTCTATTTTCTTTGGTCTAGGTTCTGCAACACTATTAATGTTAAACCCCGTCTTTATCGCTTTCGCCGGTTATGACAATAAAACGGAAGCTCTCAAACTGGGTCGAATGGCACAAGCCGCTATTATAGGTACTTTGATTGGTGGTGGCGTGTTAGCAGCTTTAACCGATGGAGGGTTTGGCTATGAAACGAGCTTTTACACGATGATGGGCACCGTCGCTGTATTAGCCTTGATCACCTTTATGACTAATAAACAGGCTGGTCAGCGAGTACTTGATACCGCAAAAGCTCGCGAAGAAGCAGCGAAAGCTGAGTCTCAACAAAAAGTGAATCTGTTGAGTGTGCTGTTTTCTAAATTCGGTCTATTCCTTTTTGCTGTCGCAGCATTATGCGCAGGTCAAGGCGCGTTTCAAGCTCAATTCCCAAACTTAATGAAAAATGCGTTCTCGGTATCTGAAGCAGTCTCCGCCACCAGCCTATCAATTTCAGCAGTGCTGGGGTTAATCGTCGTCGTTATAGCCGAGCGCTTCTCAGCTAAATTTGGTCCAGCAGCACTATTTAGGCTGTGTACGGTAGCGTCTATTGTTGTTGTTGCAGCACTTTACTTTATTGCTGAGTTCCAACTCATACCAACCATTATTTTCCCTGTTGCGTTAGTCATCATTTATTTACAAGGTATTACTGTGACAGACATGTGCTCTCCAGCCGTCGCTTCCCGCTTAACAAGAGTTGGCGCTGGATATACGCAAGGGCTAATGATGTTCTTCATTTCCATCGGTTTTGCAACTGGCAGCGCGATCAGCGGCTTTACTGTCGAATCGTTTAGCTGGAGCGCATTACCCGTCGCCATTGGTGTACTAACAACAGTTGCCTTTGTATGTATTTGGGCCGTCACTCGTGACAACAAAGAAGCAAAACACCAAACCTCGACAAAACATGCTTAGCAAATTTGGCGATTTTTGACTAAAAAAAAGCCTCCATAACAGGAGGCTTTTCTAATTGAATCAATGCTTAAAGAAGCTTACGCGCAGCCTCTACAACCACTTTGATAGAGCGAGTTTCCGCTTGCTTCAACGTATCATGGTCAGGCGTTTCTTTCTGAGTACGGTTGATGATAACACCCGCAACACAGCCAGCTTTTAGACCAGAACTTGCGCACATAGTCAGTAGCGTTGCCGACTCCATTTCGAAGTTCAGTACGCCCATTTGTTGCCACTCTTCCATAGAACCTTGGAAACGACGAACAACACGGCCTGAGAAGGTGTCGTAGCGCTCTTGGCCAGGGTAGAAAGTGTCACTTGATGCCGTTACACCAGTATGAACCGTAGAACCCGCTTCAATTGCTGCTTCTTTCATTGCCGTTGCTACATCGAAATCGGCTACCGCAGGGAATTCCATAGGAGCAAAATGCAAGCTTGCACCATCTAGACGAACAGAACCAGTGGTGACAATCATGTCGCCAACGTTTACGTCAGATTGAATCGCACCGGTCGTACCAACACGCAAGAAAGTGCGAACGCCCAATTGAGCCAGTTCTTCAACAGCAATAGAAGTTGATGGACCACCAATACCTGTCGAACAAACAACAACCGTCTTACCGTCTAGTTTTGCACGGTATACTGTGTATTCACGTTGACTAGCCAAAAACTCTGGCTCATCCATTAACTCAGCGATCTTTTGAACTCGAGCTGGGTCACCTGGAATAATCGCTAGTGTAGCGCCTTGTAGATCTTCTTTATTTACTCCGAGATGGAAAACAGCTTGGGACATGGGGGACTCCTTTTGTCTCTTGGATATGTGGTAAAGCTTATAAGATCACGCCAAACATAAACGTACACAGATCACACTTTACTAATGTAACAGCATCAACATTTCAAATAAAAACGGTTTGCATCACACTTTATTGTCATATCGGTCTATAAATTACACGAATAACTCTTTGCTGTTCACAAAAAAACCGCCCTACAGAGGGGCGGTTTATTGATGGAATTATTTATAAATACAGCGAAGCTGAGTACTACATTCAATCAAATTTAGATTTATGACGCAGTAATCTCAGTGCGTTGAGGGTCACGATGGCGGTAGCGCCACTATCTGCCAAGACAGCAACCCATAACCCTGTAATACCTAAAAGACTAGTGACTAAGAATACGCCTTTTAAACCCAATGCTAACGTAACATTTTGCTTAATGTTACTGAGTGTTGCTCTTGAGAGTTCGATCATCACAGGAAGCTCACTCAAGCGGTTATGAGTCAAAGCTGCATCAGCCGTTTCCAGCGCAACATCAGTCCCCCCACCCATAGCAATACCAATATTGGCCGCTTTCATCGCAGGTGCATCGTTGATGCCATCGCCGACCATAGCGACACGACGACCTTGAGCTAACTCATTTACAAAGGTGACTTTATCTGCGGGCAACAAGCTTGCTTTATAATCCATACCCAGAGGCGTTGCTATCGCATGTGCGCTTCGCTCATTATCACCTGTCAACATGATGGTATCGATACCGAGTTTAGCGAGTTTTTCCACCGCTTCTGCGGTATCCGCTCTAACTTCATCCTGCCATGCAATGATACCTTTCACCGTGTTTTCTGTTGCCAGTACCACCACCGTTTTACCGCCATTTTCCAGCTCAACTACTTTATCCATCACCTCATCAGCAATGTCAAAAGTCACTTTAGATGGTGCGCTTAATATCCACTTACTACCATCAACAATACCTTCGATACCAACACCAACCAGCGCTTTTTTCTCTTGGGCTTCTGGAATAGTAATGCCACGCTGCTCTACGTGCTTAATCAATGACGTTGCTAAAGGATGATTTGAACCTTGTTCAATCGCGCCAGATAGCGCCAACACTTGCTCAGTATCCAAATCTGCTGTCACTACTACGTCAGTAACATGAGGTTTGCCTAACGTCAGTGTACCCGTTTTATCAAATGCAATAGCTTGAACGTTGCCTAACTGCTCTAACGCTGCTCCGCCTTTAATCAGTGCACCACGTCTTGTTGCCGCGGCAAGACCTGACGTAATCGCTGCTGGTGTTGAAATCACAAGCGCACAAGGACAAGCGATTAGCAGTAACGCTAAACCACGATACACCCAGGTTTCCCATGGCTGTGCAAACATAAGAGGCGGCGTGATAATTACTAGTAGCGATACCAACATCATTAATGGTGTGTACCAACGACTGAATTTGTCCAAGAATCGCTCGATTGGTGCTTTTCTCGATTCCGCTTCTTCTATGAGGTGGAGAATGCGGTCAATGGCGTTTTCACCTTGTTTGGACGTAACCGTGAGTCGCACAACTTTGTCTGCAAGGACCGCACCTGCCATAACGGTCTCACCGATATGGCGTTCGACAGGGAGCGATTCGCCTGTCAATGCACTTTCATCAAAGCTGGCGTTAGCATCCAATAACGAACCGTCGGCTGGCATACGATCACCAGGTGCAACTTCAATAATGTCACCGGGCACAAGTGCCGATGCACTCTTGGTTTGACGCACACCATCTACAATCACTGTAGCTTCTTCTGGAACCAAGGACATTAACGCTTGGACACCACTGCGCGCTCTAGAAGCAGCAAACGCTTCCAATCGCTCACCGATAAGAAACAGTAACAGAACCATTGCAGCTTCTACCGTTTCACCGAGATACAGAGCACCAATCGCCGCCACACTCATTAGTGTTTCAATGGCAAAAGGAGTACCAGATTTGGCAAGTTTCAATGCCTTTGAGGCAATAGGGATAAGACCAAGAATACATGTAAGCGTGAATAGCCATTCGCTTAACTGCGGCAAGCTGCCTTTAAACGCAGCAGCGATCGCCATACCGGTAGAGATAGCAAGGATATGAAAGTTGTCTTTTAAGGTTTTTTTCCAGCCTGTTAGTTGGTCTTGCGGCGCTCCATTGGTACTGCCATCTAGAGCGTTCAGAGTAAAGCCAGCATCAACAACGGCTGCTTCAACTTGAGTAAATAACGCAGCATCATTAACTCGAACCACCAACTTTTCAGTGGCAAACAGAACTTTAGAACTCACCACACCAGCTAACTTATTGGTTGCTGATTCCACTTTTCTGGCGCATGCAGGACAGTCCATCCCGACAACTTTCCAAGATTTTAATAGTCCAGAATCAGATTCACTTTTCCCACCGGAGGCGGCAGGTTCATCAGGTTCTGACGCACAGCAACTGCTCTCTGAGTCGCAACAATCCGCAGATTGCTCGCTAGAAATGGCCGTTACTTGTGCGATTTTTGGCGCGTTGCACGCATCACCCGCGGGACGAATAGCGTTGATAGATTGTGAGCTGCACGCTTTATGTTTTGTACACATGGGATTCTCCTTTGCTTATCCTACATCCCAAGTGTAAACCTTGGAGCTAGCTCCAAGGTCAAGAAGAATTTTACCCTGATAGTGTTGGCGACTCTAACTGCTCCTCAACTTTCGACACATCATTAATCATAACCGGATCTGTTGTACTGAATGGTTGAGAGTTAACACAAACCAAACTTGGGTCTTCTTCTGTACTTTGACATTCGCCAGTCTTACGCAGTTCAGAGATATGGAATTTAAGAACAATGTAACCTAACACCCCAAACACGATATTACCCACCGCTTGTCCATACAAGACGCCCAACGCACCAAACCATAATGAGCCTAAGTACACAAATGGCAAAGTACCTAAAGTCGCCTTACTCAGATTAAGTGCGGTAGAATACAGTGGCTTACCCAAATTATTGAACGACGTATTCGCAACAAACAGCACACCATTAAACACAAAGGTAATCGCTACATAAGTCGCAAATGCCGCCACGATCAGCGATGCATCACCGGTTAACGAGAACATGTTAATAATCGGCTGTTGGAGAAGATACAATAAAGCGCAAACCACTAATGTGTAGATGGTCGTCACGATGAGTGAGTTCTTTAGCGTTTCCTCCACACGATCAATTCTTACCGCTCCATAGTTTTGCCCCACGATAGGCCCAACAGCCCCAGACAGCGCAAAGATAAAGGCAAAACAAACTGGCGTCAGACGACCTATTACCGCAAACCCAGCAACAAAATCCTCACCATATTGGGCAATAGCAGTGGTCACAATCGCATTACCAATAGGCGTTGCGGTATTAGTAATAATGGCAGGAATAGCGATCGCCAACATCACTCTGGCATCACTAATGACATTCGAATATGTAGGTTTGGCTAGTAATTTGTGAACACGTAATAACGGTGCAAACGAGAAATAGAACACAGCAAATCGGGCGACCACCGAAGCGGCGGCGGCCCCTTCCACATTCCAGTTAAAACCGAAAATGAAAATAGGATCCAATATAGCGTTAACGATCCCACCCGCAAGCGTTGCCCACATCGACCGTTTCGCATCACCCGCAGCTCGCAAACCTGCACCACTAGCCATACCTAAAGCAATCAGAGGCGTACTCGGTAATAAGATCCAAAGGTAGGCTTCTGCTCTCTCGTGTGCTCTCCCTTCTGCACCGATGGCCGTCAGCAGTTCTGGAATGTAGGCACACATTATTGCCGTTACAATCGCGCTAATGATAAATGCGATGACAAGAACACTAGAGCCTATCTGCCTTGCATAATCTACGTTCTTAGCTCCAATCGCTTTGGACATTAATGCACCCATAGCGATGGAAGTTCCTATAGAAACGGAGGTTGCAAAAAAGGTTAACGTACCAGCGAACCCAACCGCAGCAGCCAGTTCAGCTTGACCCAACATACTGATGAACAGCATATCGAGTAAATCGACAATGAATATCGCCATGATTCCGACAGTGGAGGTTCCTGACATCACCAGGATATGCCTCATGGTTGATCCTTCAACGAATTTAGCCGATTGGTCCGCCATATCAGTCCTTTTATTTACATGCAACAAACAATAAAGGGCGCCGAAGCGCCCATAGGGGAATATTGTTTAGTTTACACAGGATGTTTGAAGCACGCTTCAATATTTTTGCCGATGGCTCGAAGTACATCGCGGCGAGTAATCGTCCCTACCAATCTTCCATTGTCGATAACAGGATAGACTTTCGGTTTACCGACCTTCATCATATCTGCGAGTTCAATGATGGACGTTTCAGGTGTCACTGACAGCACCTCTTGATGCATACAATCTCCAACAGTATGCGTGTCTTGACAGTGATAGCTAACTTTAACCAACTTGTCGAGCAAGTCTTGTTCCGAAATAAAGCCAATAACTTGTTCACGTTCATTAATAACTGGACCACCAAGGTGGTTAGATTGCATGACTTTATCAAGCGCAGCACTCAATGACATGTCTTGTGTAAAGGTCACCGTTCTTTGAGTCATGTAGTCTTTAACTTTTAGCGATTCCATGGCGATCTCCTTCAGCCCCAATAACTTAATCTTGATAAGTTTATTGTTGTCCAAATTTTCAATATTGCTAAATGGGATTCTACGATTCTTGTAATAGACATTACCTATCAATCCATGATGTTAAGTAAGAATTGTTTGTCCCGTTTAAATTAAGCGTAAGACGAATTTTCTTGTTTTGCCTATCTTATTGTTAAGATTTTTGTAACAATCGGTCGCCTTATTGTCTGTTAACTCAATGCACTGAGTCATTTTCATGCTAAAAAAACTTCTCAATTCTCTTGCGAATGCGGTCGAATTTCGCTCTCGCATTTGGGTAGTCCATGTTTCCGAGTCCATACTCAAAGACCAGTCATATGTGGTCAATGAAGATCAGTTCTCGTCTCCGTTGTCTTGGATGAAAGGCAAAGGCTACGATCAAGAGATGCTGAGTAAAGTCGAGAGCATGAAGCGCTCACAAATCTTAGTGTTTGAACTTGGTCGCACTAAACACCAGCTTATGCGCGTCAAATAAACAGCTATTGAATCATTAATAGCATCAACTCGATGGCGGCCAATAATGCAAGCAATGCTGTCGCTCCCTTCCAAAAGAGCAATGGGTGCTTTTTAATGAGCGGGCTCGTCTCATATTGTTTCATTAACGCTTTATTCGGCTGGCTCAAATCCAATAAGAACTCTCCCAACGCTTGATGACGATGTTGCGGATTGTGATGACAAGCCTTCTTTAAGGCCATATCCAACCATAGGGGGAGTTCAGGATTGGTGATTTGAATACTCTGATACTTCCACTGTTGATGGCGTGCACTGTCGACACTACGTGCAATCGCCGCTTTATAGGGAAGCGTGCCAGACAGCATTTCATACGTCATTACCGCAACAGAAAATAAATCGGATACAGTTGTCGCTTCGTTGCCATTCAAATACTCAGGGGCAATATAATTCGCCGCGCCTTTAGGCATTTGAGCACATTGTTCTTGTCTTGCTTCGTCTAAGCCCTTTACCGAAACAGACCCCAAATCAATCAAAGTCACTTGCAGCGACTCTGATATCATCACATTTTCCGGCTTTAAGTCGCGATGTACCATATCTAACCGTTGCAACACTCGCACCGCTTTTACTATCTCAGAAACAATACTCCTCACAGAGTCTAAGCTCGGCGCCGGATTATCAAGCATCCACTGCCTCAACGTGATCCCTTCTATCGGCTCACATAGTAAGTAGAGAAAGGGAGAATTAGCAGGTCGTGGATAAGTACGCATGATTCGATGGCTATTCACATGCGTTCCCACCCAATACTCATTACTTATGTCGAGTAGAGCCTGTTTATCTTCCACATGCAGTAAAGAAGGCGCTTTGAGAATATACTTCTGATCCGTCTGTTCCTGCCTCACCTCATAAACATGGCTTCGAGTTCCAGCATGAAGTACTTTTGTCACCGTGTAACTATCAATTCTGTTGTTCACTTTAAGCGGGGGTGGCACCACTTGGTTAAGTGATTGTTGTTGAAACTCATGCAATGTTAGGTTGGGAACATGATCGATAGAAACCAATAAGCTGGTGACATTGTCTTGGCTACCATTTTCTATGGCAAGATCCGTCAATGCTTGGCTTCGTGTCTCAAAGCCTTGGAGGTGATTTTGGATAACGTTGACCAACTGTTTCTCAGTGATGAAATCATGTACCCCGTCGGTTGAGAGCAAGAAAAGATCGCCAGTTTCGACGGCTACGGTCTGAAAATCGACCTCCAATTTGCTATCCATGCCTAAAGCGCGAGTTAGGTACGCCGCTTTACCGATGTTGGTCCGCTGATGATCTCTGGTTAACAAACGGAGTTTGCCCTGTCTAAGCAAATAGATTCGGCTATCACCCACATGAAATAGATACGCCGTATTGGATTTGACGACAACGGCACTAAAGGTGGTAACCAGTCCATTATGCTTCAGCGGTTGCTTTAGACTCTGCTCATATAACCAAGTATTCAATGACGTCAATACCTGAATGGCCGAACGCCGAACGCTCCAACTTTCTGGCGTTGCATAATAATCGGCGACAAACTGCATCACACTGGTGTGACTGGCTTTTTGCCCGTGTTCACTGCAACTCACACCATCGGCAATGCAAGCAAGCATACCCTTGGTTTCCAACTCACTTTGTAGTTTTGGCTCTCGAACCACAAACGCATCTTGGTTTTCGCTTCGAGTACCAGCAGAAGACACGCCTCCGTAAGATGTCGTCAGCGTTTGTGGATGGTTAAGCGGTAATCCCATGATCATTCCCTATTGAACCTGTCGAAGAACAAAAGCTCTGTGCAAGCAGAGCTTTTGAACGAGTGAGCACGCTAAATACTCACTCCCCGATGACCTTTAATGAGATACATTGATTAACGTTACGCTACCGTCTTTGTTTACCTCAGCGATTTGACCACTGGGTTCCTCCATAAACATCAAGGTTGCGAACCCAAGAACCGCTGTCCCCGCAATAACATAGAAGAAGGTTTGATAGTCAACAAATGACAGAACCGTCAGGTACACCACTGCACCGACATTTCCGTAAGCGCCAGTCATTCCAGCGATTTGACCTGTCATGCGGCGCTTGATTAATGGCACTGTCGCAAACACCGCCCCCTCTCCTGCTTGAACAAAGAATGAACAAACCATGGCTGCGCATACTGCAAGCCACAGCGGCCACTCACTGTTGACCTGGCCCATCATGAAATAGCCCACCGCCAAACCTGCGGTTAGAATTAACAGTGTCGATTTACGGCCAAATTTGTCAGAGATCCAACCGCCACCCGGACGCGACATTAAGTTCATAAAGGCATAAGCCGAAGCCACCATACCCGCTAAAACAGGCGTTAATTCAAACGTTTCAGAGAAGAACAGAGGTAGCATTGAGACCACCGCTAACTCCGAGCCGAACGTAGCGAAATATAAGACGTTCAGCACCGCGACTTGCTTAAACTTATATTGATGCATTTGCGCAACAGGCTTAGAGAAAATAGATTTATTGACCTTCCAAACTTGAGAAACTTCGAATCCATATAGAGCAACCAAGCCTACATAGAAGGCGTTAACCACCGTGTCACTCAACATGCCAATATTCGATGGCGCCAGTTTCCAAGCGAGTAGCGCAAGTGCAGCATACATAGGGATCTTCATGATCAACAGAAAGAAAAAATCCCCTTTCGATGTCACTTCCATCGCTGCTAAATGTTTAGGTTTAAAGTAAGTCGATCCTTTTGGCGTATCTTGAACGTTGCGATAAAAAATGACTGAGAACACCAAGCTCATTAGGCCCGTCACACCAACGGCATAGCGCCATCCGTCGTCACCACCAAACATCAGAGCCAAGGTTGGTAAAGTGAAAGCCGCCGCCGCTGAGCCAAAGTTGCCCCAACCACCATAAATACCTTCCGCAGTACCCAGTTCATCATGTGGGAACCACTCAGATACTAAACGAATACCAATAACAAACCCTGCACCAATAAAACCTAATAGGAAACGAGCGATAGCCGCTTGAATAAATGAATCTGACAACGCAAAAACAAAACATGGAATAGAACATATTGCCAACAATGCGGAGTAGACCAGACGTGGACCATATTTGTCGGTCAACATACCAATGATTACCCTCGCTGGTATCGTCAACGCCACGTTGAGGATAAGTAAGGTTTTGATCTCTTGTGTTGATAAGCCCAATGACGTTTTTACCATTTGAAGTAATGGTGCAAAGTTAAACCAAACCACAAAGGTAATAAAAAAGGCCATCCAGCTTAAGTGCAGTGTTTTCATCTTCCCAGAAAACGAAAACAAATTAAATTTAGTGCTTTCCATAACAAATTCCTTTTACTGATCAATGTGTTGATCAAGTTTCCTTGTACACGAAGAGTTAAGCTGCAAGTGGCAACTTGAGTTGAACATCATTACCACTGACTCGTACATCAAACCGAGTCAGTTGGACCTCTGGCTCTTCAATGCAGACACCCGTTTGTAAGTTAAAGTGCTGCTTGTAAAGCGGTGAAGCCACACAAGGTTGGCCATCTAGCGAGCCCATAATGCCGCGAGACATCACATAGGCATGGCCAAAAGGATCGTAATTGCAAAGCGCGTACAGTTGGTCGCTACGCTGACAATAGAAAATAGCGACCTGTTTATCTTCGACTTTAGCACACACTCCGGTATGGGGTACTAAGTCATCAGTTGAGCAAACAGTTAACCACTGACTCATATTCTTCTCCTTAACTATCAAATTTCATTCGCCTATAGCGAGGCAACGTCGTTAAACTTCAACAACATCAATACGTTGCTCCAAAACAAGCGCTTGTTTCTTATTATTAGTTGGGAATCTTTGTTGGCGAATATTGACAAACTGAAGGTTACCATCCAGCTCATCGGTATTAATAAAGTGTTGGAATCGTTTTAGTTTCTCTGGATTTTCGAGTGTGGTTTTCCACTCACACTGATACTTACCGACATTGGTAGCCATGTCTTTTTCCAGCTCATCGGCGAGTTGCAATTTGTCATCGACAATCACTTGTTTGAGGTATTCAATGCCACCTTCTAGGTTTTCAAGCCACACAGAAGTTCGTTGTAAACGGTCTGCAGTGCGGACGTAAAACATCAATAGACGGTCGATATAGCGAATCAGTGTTTGTTCATCAAGATCAGTGGCTAGCAAGTCGGCGTGACGAGGACGCATTCCACCATTACCACACACATACAAGTTCCAACCTTTGTCGGAGGCAATCACACCAATGTCTTTCGACTGAGCTTCTGCACACTCACGAGTACAGCCTGAGACAGCGAACTTCAGTTTGTGAGGCGATCTTAGTCCTTTGTAACGATTTTCAATGTCGATAGCTAAACCTACACTGTCACCGACACCATAGCGGCACCATGTGCTCCCGACACACGATTTCACCGTTCGTACCGATTTGCCATAAGCGTGTCCGGTTTCAAATCCAGCTTCCACCAATCGTTTCCAAATCAAAGGCAATTCATTGAGTTGTGCCCCAAACAAGTCAACGCGTTGACCTCCGGTAATCTTGGTGTACAGGTCGAAATCTTTAGCTACCTGACCAAGTACAATCAATTTATCTGGTGTGATTTCACCACCAGCGATACGAGGAACCACCGAATATGTTCCATCTTTTTGCATATTACCCAAATAGATATCGTTGGTATCTTGGAGCTCCATGTGTTGCTCTTCCAGAATATAGTCATTCCAAAACGACGCTAAAATTGAGCCCACTGTTGGCTTGCAAATCTCACAGCCCAACCCAGAGCCATGGCTAGATAGTAATTCATCGAACGTCTTAATTTGGTTAACGCGAATAATGTCGCTGAGTTCTTGACGGGAATAGGCAAAGTGCTCACAAATATCGTTGTTCACTTCAACGCCGAGGTTCATCAACTCACTATCGAGTACTTGTTTTGCTAACGCTAAACAGC
The DNA here is from genome assembly GCF_027586995.1 of Vibrio sp. La 4.2.2. Lineage (NCBI taxonomy): Bacteria > Pseudomonadati > Pseudomonadota > Gammaproteobacteria > Vibrionales > Vibrionaceae > Vibrio > Vibrio sp. La 4.2.2. The sequence goes on along the minus strand of NZ_JAPPTJ010000005.1, from coordinate 219,053 downwards.
CACCACAACCTGTCGATGCATTAGTGGTATCTTTTAGCGCAGCCATCGTGTTACAACCGCTCGCCACCGCTTGTTTGATATCACCCTTTGTCACATCAAAACAGGAGCAGATCACCGCAGAGTCAGGCAGAGCCTCTACACCGAGTCCTGCTGAGCTATCGTCAGCCACATTAGGCAGAATCAATACCGAAGGGCTGTCTGGGAGAGCCATGTCGTTTTGTTTGAGTTGCAATAAGCTGCCGTAGGCATCAGCATCCCCTACCAAAACAGCACCTACAATTTTACTGCCATCCTCAGACACAATTAGCCGCTTGTAGACTTGCTCAATTTCGTCATTGTAGGTGTATGACTGCGCACCAACTGTCTTGCCGTGAACCTCACCGATACTCGCAACATCAACGCCCAACAATTTAAGTTTGGTGCTCATATCGGCACCAGTAAATGCCAGTGGCTCCAATGAATCGACAATTTGGCTAACTGCGACTTTTGCCATTTGATAACCCGGTGCAACAAGCCCGAAGATCTGATTTTGCCACAACGCACATTCGCCAATCGCATAGATATCCTCGACGCTGGTGCGGCATTGATCATCAATCACTATTCCGCCGCGCGGCCCTATCTCAATATCTGCTTGACGCGCTAACTCATCTTGAGGACGAATGCCAGCCGAGAAGACAATAAGGTCGGTCTCAAGGTAAGTACCATCAGCAAAATTCATTCGATAGCGAGCCTGCTCACCTGCAATAATTTCAGTAGTCGCTTTATCGGTGTGTACCGATACGCCTAAATTTTCAATTTTCCTGCGCAGCAATGCGCCGCCACCTTCATCAAGCTGCACCGCCATAAGGCGCGGGGCAAACTCCACCACATGCGTATCTAAACCAAGGTTTTTAATCGCGTTAGCGGCCTCCAAGCCGAGTAATCCACCTCCGACAACGACGCCTGTTTTACTGACTTTACTGCCCGACTCGATGGCATCTAGGTCTTCAATGGTGCGATAAACATAACAGTGTTCTTGGTCATTACCAGAAATGGGCGGTACAAAAGGAAATGAACCCGTGGCAAGTACCAACTTATCGTAACTCTCCTGACGCCCACTTTCGGTTGTCACCTGCTTTTGGTCTGTATCAATCGAGACAACTTTGTCGTTTAAGACATAGTTAACCCCATGATTCTGATAGTAAGTTTCATCGGTTAGCGCAAGATACTCAGCACCTTTGTCGTCATCAAAATAGCTGGTAAGCTGCACGCGGTCATAAGCAAGTCGCGACTCTTCTGAAAACGTGATAATTTGCGCAGACTCATCGTTTGCAGCAATCACGCTATCAATGAACTTGTGGCCTACCATCCCATTGCCGACCACCACAATCCTTTGTGTTTTCATAATGCTTCCTTTCATAATTACGCTGTCAGCTGTAATTTGTGTTGTTGATTTTGTTTTGGTGATTCCATCAATACTCGTTCGTTGAGCTGCGACAGCCACTGCATTTGCTCGGCCACTTTAACCACTTGGCCAATTACAATGAGAGCAGGCGACTGAATTTGATGACTATCTCTTAACTCGACAAGCTCATCCAAACTGCCCAGCACCGTTCTTTGTGCTGGGCAACAGCCGTTTTCAATTAACGCTACAGGGGTAGACGCCGATAAACCTGCGTCTATAAGAGAGCTCGCAATCATCTCCGCTTTGCTTAATCCCATGTAGATAACGAGAGTTTGATTCAGGTCAGCCAGTGCCTTCCAATGTATGTCCAATTCCTTTTCGGCATGGGCGGTGATAAAAGTACACCCTTGAGCTAAACCGCGATGAGTAAGCGGGATATCAGAGTATGTGGTGCACCCCGAAGCAGCCGTAATGCCAGGAATAACATCAACATCAAAGCCTTGTTTTTTGAGTAGTAGCATTTCTTCTCCGCCACGACCGAATATAAAGGCATCGCCCCCTTTAACTCGGCAAACTCGTCCACCTCGATGGGCATAGTCGATTAAGGTTTGGTTAATTTGCTGCTGGGTATAGCTATGGCAACCCTTAGCTTTGCCAACATAAACCTGCTCGCTGTTGGATGGAAAAAGTGCCTTGATCTCTTGGCTAACGAGATTGTCAAAGATAATGACATCAGCAGATTGGATTGCTCGAAGAGCCTTAACCGTGAGCAAATCAGGATCGCCCGGTCCAGCACCCACCAATGAGATATGATTACTTCTCATACTATTTCCTTGCATGGCATTTCTCCTTATAGACAGGCGAAATTTTTTTATTCGCTTGCCAACTTAGAGGCAATAAGGATGCCAGCGATGATAATAGTCTCGTTATTTTTTGAATAAACTCTTTAAAAACAATGAAATATAATTTCAGCCTTTGATTTAGAAACACAAAAACAACACCCACAAAAATCCAATTAGAGAAGATTTTGAGCATTTTTAGTGCGATAAATCCCAAAACAGTGCAAATAAACAATAAATAACTGATATTTTGTCAAAAAAGCCCATATACCACTTTAGTGGTACACGGGCTAACCATTTGTATTGATTGACTATATTAGGGATAAATACATATTTAACCCAACAATACCCCAATGGCGCGCGTTTTGCTTTCAACAACAATTAACGGAAATTATCAGCAAGGATAAAGGTTATGACTAAAGAAGGCTGGATTAAGACAACATGTGCCTATTGCGGAGTCGGTTGCGGTGTTGAAGCGAGACCAAAAGCAAACGGTCTTCTGGAAATAAGAGGCGACAAACAGCATCCCTCCAATTATGGCAAACTGTGTACCAAAGGTATCGCACTTGGGGATACGGTCATTACCGACGGTCGCCTTTTATCACCGATCCATCGCACTCGCAGCATTGATGCTTTAGAGGAAAAGTCTATGACTTGGGATGAGGCGACGTCTCTTGTCGCTGAGCAATTCCAGAAGGCCATTCAACAACATGGTCCTGACTCTGTCGCATTCTATGTATCAGGTCAGTTGCTCACTGAGGATTACTATGTCGCCAACAAACTCATGAAGGGCTTTATTGGCAGCGGCAATATCGATAGTAATTCCAGGTTATGTATGGCCTCGAGCGTCGTAGGCCATAAACGTGCTTTCGGCAGCGATACTGTCCCCGTGGTCTATGAAGATGTCGAACTGGCTGACTTGGTTGTCATTACTGGTTCTAACTTGGCGTGGTGTCATCCGGTCCTTTTTCAACGCTTAAAGACTGCTAAGCAGAATAATCCAAATATGAAAGTGGTGGTAATTGACCCTCGTCAAACCGCAACTTGTGAGCTTGCCGATCTACACCTCGCCATTCATTCTGGCAGTGATGTTGCTCTGTTCAACGGGCTATTGAATCATCTCTCACTGACGGGACAGCTCAACGCAAACTACATAGAACACCATACGCAAGGGTTTGATGACGCGTTGGCCGTTGCGAAGCAGACGGTCGACGTTGGTTCCATCACAGGGCTAACTCAATCGCAACTTGAAGAGTTTTACACTCTGTTTGCTAACACCCCAAAAACCGTCACCATCTATTCGCAAGGCGTTAATCAATCCAGCAGTGGCTCGAACAAAGTCAACAGCATTCTAAATTGCCATCTCGCTACAGGCAGAGTTGGACAGCCTGGCATGGGCCCCTTCTCTGTCACTGGGCAACCTAATGCAATGGGAGGAAGAGAGGTAGGTGCACTGGCAAACACATTAGCAAGTCATATGGAGTTTGATAATCCACAGCATCACTCATTAATTAGTGAGTTTTGGAAAACCTCCACTCTTGCCACTAAGCCTGGCCTTAAAGCGATCGACCTGTTTGACGCAGTCGAAGCAGGAAAAATCAAAGCGATTTGGATCATGGCAACCAACCCCATGGTGAGTCTACCTAACTCAGAAAAAATAAAATCAGCGCTACAAAAGTGCCCGTTTGTAGTGGTCTCGGATTGTATTAAGGAAACCGAAACCGCCCAACTAGCTGACGTGCTTTTACCCGCACAAGGTTGGAGCGAGAAATCGGGCACGGTCACCAATTCTGAGCGCCGTATTTCAAGACAACGTCGATTGCTTCCCAGCCCTGGCATGGCTATGCCTGATTGGTGGATAGTAAGCGAGGTGGCAATGAAAATGGGTTTCACCAATGCTTTTGATTATCTACATGAGGGGCAAATCTTCAACGAGTATGCTCGCATGACGACCTTAGGTAATGAGGGCGGTCAACAGCGTGATCTGACATTAAGTGGGTTAACTCAGTTGGATGACAAAGGCTATAACACGCTTATTCCGCAACAATGGCCAGTGTTAACGCTACAAACCGATATCGTCAACCAGCGATTGTTTAACCAACATCAGTTTTATACTGCTGACCAAAAAGCACACTTTGTCGCCACGGATTATCAAGCCCCACAACAAACAACCAGCAATGCACTGCCTATTTTGCTTAACAGTGGCCGGACGCGAGATCATTGGCACACCATGAGCCGTACTGGATTGTCACCTCATCTGGCCTCTCATACTCCAGAACCGTTTATAAGCCTGCATCCTGATACAGCGCTCATGTGGGGACTTAAATCTGGAGACATCGCAGAGCTATCCAACCCACACGCCAATATTCACATGCGGGTAGCGGTAGATTCCGACGTGACTGCTGAGCACGCCTTTGTACCCATTCACTGGAACTTAGCAACCGCCAGTAATGCAAAAGCGTGTAAACTTATCTCGCCCAATACTGACCCTTTTTCTGGCCAACCCGAATTCAAACATACCCCAGTATCAATAGAGCTTTGGCCAAAAAAGTGTGAAGCGTTGCTCATCAGCCGCACTCCGTTAAGCCTCATTGACATGGAGTACTGGGTGAAACAGAAGGTTGAATCCGGCTACTTGTATCGTATAGCCTCGAAATGTGATGCCATGTCGCTCATCGTACAGCTCACAAACATCATTGCTGTAAAGAACAACAAAACGCTGTCATTTGATGGAGGTATTACGGATTTGGAACATCGCAAAGCAGTCATTAGCGCCAATGTTATGCAACGAGCCTTTATCGTAAAAAACACGGTACAAGAACATGACCTAGACTGGTTGACATCTTTGTTTGAGCAATCAGTCAACGACCATCTGGAAAGCCAGTTTATGAGTCGAACCTAATCTCCTCGACATAGCCGAATCGAATAGAGCATTGACCTGTCTACGTTTTAGGCGCTTAATGTATATTTACGTGAACCGCTGTTATTGTCAGATAACACTGAAATTTTTATCCGATAATTAATACTATATTTAAACAACAGCCACCTAGCGTTAAGCTCCGAATGCATAAAAACAAAGTAAGCAGGTAGATATTATGAAAGCAGTGACCAAACAATACGCCGTGATTGGTTTAGGGCGTTTTGGAATGAGTATCTGTAAAGAGTTATCTGAAGCCGGTGCTCAAGTTCTTGCTATCGACATCAATGAAGATCGTGTAAAGGAAGTGTCTAAAATCGTCGCACAAGGCATTATTGCCAACTGTACGATAGAAGAAACCGTTGAAGAGCTCAGACTGAATGAGTTCGACATGGTGATGGTATCCATAGGTAATGACATCAATGCCAGTATTCTCACCACACTGGTGCTTAAAGAAGCCAAAGTGAAGAAAGTGTGGGTTAAGGCGAATGACAAGTTCCAGTACAAAATCTTGCAAAAGATAGGGGCAGATAAAATCATCATGCCTGAAAGAGATATGGGTATCCGAGTAGCGCAGCGTATGCTTGATAACCGAGTGATTGCTTTCAATGAACTAGGAAGTGGCTTAGCGCTAACCGAAATCGTCGTTGGCAATAAGTTAATGGGCAAAACCTTGGCTGACGTCGCCATTTGCCAAGCTAGCAATGTCAAAGTACTGGGATTCAAGCGCGGTCCTGAGCTGGACGCCAACCCAAAAATGAGTCAAACACTTGAAATTGGTGACATGATCATTGTTGCTGGCCCAGAAAAAGACCTGCACGAAAAGATCAGACTGTCATGAATCGTCGTTTCCAAAAAGGTCTGATTTACCCGATTAAACTCACTAGGAAATCAGCAGTACCGTCAGAGCCTTACCTTATAGTAGCAAGCTTTTTGGCGGTTTTAGTACCCTCAGCTTTGCTGCTGACACTACCCGTATTTTCGGTTACCGGATTGAGCTTTAGCGACGCCTTCTTTACGGCGACATCCGCTATCAGTGTGACTGGACTCGGTGTGGTCGATACTGGTCAGCATTTCACGACTTCAGGGAAAGTGTTACTGATGCTGTTGATGCAAATTGGCGGCCTTGGGCAAATGACGCTTTCAGCGGTTTTACTCTACATGTTTGGTGTTAGATTAAGCCTAAAGCAACAAGCTTTGGCCCAAGAAGCGCTTGGCCAAGATCGCCGGGTCAATATTAAAGGGTTAGTGAAAAAAATCATCATTTTTGCCTTCATTGCCGAAGCTATCGGTGCGGCCGTTTTAGCTATGCGTTGGATCCCCGAAATGGGCTTGTCTCAAGGCGTGTTTTATTCGATATTTCACGCGATTTCCGCCTTTAATAACGCCGGCTTCGCTTTGTTCTCAGATAGTATGATGAGTTTCGCATCAGAGCCAGTCGTTCTGCTTGTTTTGTCTGGGTTATTCATCTTCGGCGGGTTGGGCTTTACCGTGGTCAGTGATCTTGCGATCAACGGTAAGAAAGGCTTTTCTAGGCTAGGGCTACATACAAAAATCATGCTCACTGCCACACCCATCTTGTTGTTGGGCGGCACACTGTTTTTCTTCTTACTGGAACGCACCAACCCAGAAACTTTAGGGGCTTTACCTCTTGGTGGACAATGGCTCTCCGCATTCTTCCAGTCGGCAAGTGCTCGTACTGCTGGCTTTAATAGCGTTGATATCGCTCAGTTTGGGCAACCTGCCCTACTGATTATGATTATCTTAATGCTGATAGGTGCAGGCTCTACATCGACAGGTGGTGGTATTAAGGTATCGACATTCGCAGTTGCCTTCTATGCTACATGGGCATTCTTAAGGCAGAAACAATACGTGGAGATCTTTAATCGCACTGTTAGTTGGCAGACCGTTACTAAGTCGCTTGCAATCATAGTGGTGAGCGGCGCTATTTTGACTATCGCCATGTTCTTACTTATGGTCACCCAACAGGCAAAATTTGAACAAGTGTTGTTTGAAACCATATCGGCATTTGCTACCGTCGGACTAACAGCAGGTTTAACTGCTCAACTCAATACCGAAGGTAAGTGGATTATGATTGTCGTGATGATTATTGGTCGTGTTGGACCACTAACCTTAGCCTACATGCTAGCCAGACCAAAACCGACATTACTAAAATACCCTGAAGACAACGTCCTGACAGGTTAATAACGGTAAACTAAAACAGGCGCGGTCAATGGCTGCGCCTGTTTATTACTTAACAACTTGAGTGTGGAGTCTCGCAATAACCATTCCAGTATTGGTTTGCTTTCTCGGATGCTTGTTGCCAATCCCCTGAAATTGAAAACAGCGCTGCCGTCAATGTGGATACAACGGTATTTGCCATCAACTGCATTTCTTCTTGCGGTGTCTGTAATGGACAGTGTTGTGGAAGCGCTAGCTCGGCCATATTTTCTTCAACGTACTCAGAATGAATCGTATCGGATTCGACCCACCACACAGTTTGGCTTACTTTCGGATTGTATTCCGTTTCACCACCTTGTCCCTTGAACGATAGCATTCGTTGATAGTCATTGTTGTCTCTTCCATGTCGAGCGAGAAGATGTTCGACTTTGGCGTGCAGTTCTTGGAAACCCGGGTGAAAACTTCCTCGCATACCAAAAGGTGCATTCGCTGGATTCAGGGCTCGAATAACAGTATTGATCGGTGTTCTTAGACCGTAGCGATGCTTCCAATCCAACATTTTCTTGGCGAGTGGACAAAAGTGGTTCAGCGGTAAATAGGCAATATTATCGCGGTCAAGAAGTTGCTGTGCATGAGCTAAATCCTCCGCTTTGGAAATATTCAGTGTACCCAAACAGTCTTTTGCATGTAAGCGATCACTTTCTTTATCCAAGTCGCCATGCAACACCACCCGTACACCATGTTCCGCCAAAATGCTCGCAGCAATAAGATGCCAAGGTTTTCCCGATAACTGCCCTACTCTTTTACCCGCATATAATGGCCAGTCGAAATCAGCGCTAATATCTGGGTAATGAGGTTTCAAACCTTCCACGAAGCCCGCGATTTCCTCTGGGGTTTCGTCGCGGACGCGGATAAGCATCATCAACATAGCCATTTGATCATCACCGATCTGTCCATCGATAAACTCTTCCATCACTTGCTTAGCTTGTTCCTGAGTTAACGGACCACGTCCACGAGACCCACGGCCAACCGTGCGAATACACTCTTTAATAATCGACAAACTTAATCCTTTTTATATGTACTGACTCACCCATTGTAATCCAAGAATTAGCCATCGCCACAACATATCCCTTACTCAATAGAAAAAAGGTGCGCCTCGAATGAATGAGAACGCACCGTCGCCAACTGATTATTAGTGAGACACTTTATGTCACGCTTCTTATTTAGAAGTCTTCATGTCACTGCAAGAACATTGCCAGTTATTAAAGTCACTAAATATCAACAATTTGTATCTATTTCTTTGTATTTACCACGTCTTACTGTGATCTATCATCATGCAGTTGCACCAATAGTGTGATTCTTAACTTTGTTGTTTCTCAAAACTGTTACAACGCTCTGATGGATTGTCAGTCGTCCACAACTACTATAAAGAGCGGGCCATAACAGCGATTTCAGCCCGAGGTGAAAGCTCTAAGCCAATGAAAGGACTCGATAATGAAAACAACGACTACAACACTTGCTATGGTGTGTCTTGCCACTTCTGCCGAGGCTGGGAAAGCATTTGACGACCCGCTGACCTCATTAGACACCAATCGTTGGTTTATCGCCGACGGGTGGGAGAACGGTTATCCGTTTTTAAATCGATGGCAACACGACCACGCAGAATTTAGTCCACAGGGGTTGGCACTCAACTTATCCAATATCATCGACAATCATGGCTATCCAGATATCGTATCAGGAGAGATACGAACTCAAGGCTTTTATGGGAACGGCTGTTTTGAGGTAGAAATGAAGCCTGTCAAAGCGGAAGGTGTCGTGAGCGCGTTCTTCCTGTTTGCAGGTCCCTACGATCAGCCTGAAGGTGGCAATGGAATCCATAACGAAATTGACATTGAATTTATTGGCCTGAACACCAACTTGGTACAGTTTAATTTTTGGAGTAACGACGATAGCTACGAGCAGCGTAATGAATATATTCACTACCTAGATTTTGACGCCGCAGATGAGTTTCATAAGTACGCCATAGAATGGAATAGAAACACCATAAAATGGTACATCGACGATGAACTGGTATACAAAGTGCGCAATACTGAAACACAACCTATTCCTAGCCAATCCGATACGAAGCTAAGAGCGATGATGAATATCTGGGCCACCGCGCCAGAGCTCTCAAACTGGGCTGGGTTGTACGATCAAAGTACTGGCGCTCACCATTCGGCCCACTATCGAAATTTCCGTTTCACACGTTCGAAATGCAATAACTAGCTATCTCTTAAGGTGATTTTGAGTGTGATAAGAACCTATTTACCCAACAACTGAACCGTCTGTCGTCAACGTGACCAAGTCATTAACTAAGATTCCAGTTATTTACTTCACCATCGCGTCGATTTACGTATACTGCACACGTCTCTTACCATTTGAACAGCGATAATATATGCACAGTACAATCAAGTTTATAGCAACGGACATGGATGGCACACTGCTCGACCCAAACGGCCAACTGACTCCAGATTTTTTCCCTCTCTACGAGCGTATTAAAGAGCAAGGTATTCACTTTGCACCAGCTTCCGGCCGTCAGTACTACAGCCTTAAAGACATGTTCTCTTCTATTCAAGATGAGCTGATTTTTATCGCAGAAAACGGCACGCTGGTCATGCAAAACGATGAGGAGCTTTACAGCTGCACATTAGATACGGCCGCCGCAAAAGAGATCATCAAAACTGCCCGATCTATAGATAACACTTATATGGTTCTATGCGGTAAGCACTCAGCCTATATTGAAACTCAGGATCGTAGAGCGCTTGAAGAAATCCGTAAATACTATCATCGATGCGAGTATGTCGAAGACCTACTCTCTGTCGAAGACGATTTTATCAAGGTCGCGATCTGTAACTTTGAGGGGGCTGAGCAACATGTCTTCCCAACCATCAATGATCTTTTTGGCAATGAGTATCAAGTGGTGGTAAGCGCAAAAATATGGTTGGATGTCATGAATAAAGAAGCCTCAAAAGGGGCTGCTATTCGTTTCTTGCAACAGCATTTAGGGTTTAAGTTTGAAGAAACAATGAGCTTCGGTGACTACTTCAATGACGTTGAAATGTTAAAAGAGAGCTACCACTCTTACGCTATGGACAATGCACATCCTGAGATAAAAAAACTGAGTCGCTTTATTGCTCCAAGCAACAATGAAGCAGGCGTCTTGAAAGTGGTAGATAAATACTTAGCCACCGTCGAGTGATACAAAAAGAGCATGTCATCGACATGCTCTTTTGATTTAGATTATTTTTCTTGCCAGCGTGCAGCCGCTTCGGCGTCGGAGTCTCGTGACTCAACCCAACGCGTCGACTCTGTCGTTCGCTCTTTTTTCCAAAACGGAGCTTTGGTTTTAAGGTAATCCATTATGAATTCGCAAGCTTCAAACGCAGATCCACGATGAGCACTAGATACTCCAACGAATACGATTTGGTCACCGGCATCCATATCACCCACGCGATGAATTACACGAATACCATTTAACATCCAACGCTCTTCTGCTTCATCACAGATCTTTTCTAACGAACGTTCTGTCATTCCCGGATAGTGTTCTAGTGATAAACCGGTAACATTGTCGCCTAAGTTCATATCGCGAACTTTGCCGGTAAACGTGACAATTGCACCCGACGCTGTACCTTCAGCCAACGCATCGTATTCAGCGCCCACTGAAAAGTCTTCGTGTTGAACGGATACTCTTAAGGTCATGTTAACCTCCCGTTACCGGTGGAAAGAAAGCCACTTCATCGCCGTCTTGAACTTTCTCATCCAGAGCAACAATATTTTGATTAAGAGCAGCAAGCAACTTACCACTTTCAAGAGCTAGTTCCCACTTACCTTGCTGAGCGGCAAGATGGGCTCGAATATCTTCGATTGTGGCAAACTCAGCAGCAAGCTCCACACTGTCTTGACCAATCAGCTCACGAGTTTGTGCAAAGAAAAGTACTTTAATCATGATTCCACCTTGAAGTGTCCTGATTTTCCACCCGTTTTTTCGAGTAGACGAACGTTTTCAATAACCATGTCTTTTTGTACCGCTTTACACATATCGTAAATAGTCAAAGCCGCCACAGACGCAGCTGTTAACGCTTCCATTTCTACGCCAGTTTTACCTGCTAGCTTACAAACAGACTCGATACGTACTTTGTTTTCCGCTTCGATAGCTTCCAGCTGTACTTCCACTTTAGACAGTAACAGCGGATGGCACAAAGGAATAAGATCCCATGTTTTCTTAGCCGCTTGAATACCTGCGATACGTGCAGTAGCAAACACATCACCTTTGTGATGGTTGCCTGAAGTAATCATCTGCAGAGTTTCTGGTGCCATGTGAACAAAAGCTTCGGCCCTTGCTTCACGCACCGTCTCGGCTTTGGCCGACACATCGACCATGTTTGCTTCGCCAGAGGCGTTGATATGGGTAAATTCGGACATGACTTTCCCTAGATGATTACTTACTTAGATGAGGCATGAAGTTACATGGGCGGTGGCTAGCATCAAGTTGCTGCTTGATGATCTTTGTCCAACCTGTGCGACATGCTCCAGTCGAGCCTGGCATCGCAAAGATAACCGTGTGGTTTGCAAAACCTGCGATTGCACGAGATTGGATAGTTGATGTGCCAATTTCCTCGTAAGAAACTGCACGGAATAGCTCACCAAAGCCTTCCACTTGTTTGTCGAATAGTGGAACGAGTGCTTCAGGCGTGCTGTCACGAGAAGTAAACCCCGTACCGCCAGTGATCATTACCGCTTGCACACTCTCATCAGCGATCCATTTCGACACCACTGCGCGAATTTGATAGATATCGTCAATAACGATTTGCTTATCCGCCAGTGTGTGGCCTGCTTCTTGTAGATTCTCGACTAAAAAGCGACCTGACGTGTCATTTTCTTCGGTACGTGTATCCGATACGGTTAGCACTGCGATATTTGCAGGCACGAACTTGCTTTCTGCGTGACCCATGATTATTCACCCTATAAAATTTTTACGTATTTTTTCGCGGTCTATTAGCCGCCGATAGATGCCAAATGCGGCGTCATCCCTGAATTACCGTCATGCAGGAAATGACTGACTGATTTGGTCTGTAATTGTGCCTGAATTCGTTCGATCAGAGCGCTCTCTTGAGCGTCTTCTTGAAGTAAGTCGCGTAGCTCTACACCATGGTCACCAAATAAACAGAGGTGCAGTTTGCCCATTGCCGACACACGTAGACGATTACAACTTTCACAGAAGTTTTTCTCGTATGGCATGATAAGGCCGATCTCACCTTGGTAGTCCGCATGAACAAAAACTTGAGCTGGGCCATCATTTTGACTTCGAGCTTTCAAGATCCAACCGTTGGCAATCAGTTGATTACGAATGTCAGTGCCGGAGACATGATGCTTGTTAAATAGCTCGTCCATTTCGCCAGTTTGCATCAACTCGATGAAACGCAATTGAATCGGACGATCTTTGATCCAGTTGAGGAAGGCAGGAAGCTCTTTGGCATTGAGATCTTTCATCAATACCACGTTGACTTTGACCTGCTCATAGCCGACTTCAAACGCTCGGTCGATGCCAGACATCACTTCAGTAAATTTGTTTTCACCGGTGATCTGGTGGAACATTCTTGGATCGAGACTATCTACACTTACATTGATATTGGTAAGGCCAGCTTGACGCCATGTATCAACTTGTTTAGCCATTCGATAACCATTGGTCGTCGTTGCTACCTTCGTAATACCCGGTGTATTCGCTACCGTTTCAATGATCTGAGGGAAATCTTTGCGCAAACTCGGCTCACCACCAGTGATTCGTACTTTGGAAGTACCACAATCTGCAAACGCGGTGACCACGCGTTTGATTTCTGGAAGCGTCAAAAAGGCTGGTCTTTTGTGACCAGGCGGTTTGTAGCCATCAGGGAGGCAATATGTACACTTGAAGTTACAGACATCTGTAACCGAAAGACGCAAGTAATAGAACTTGCGATTAAATTTATCTTCGAATTGTTGCGCCACGGAACACCTTTCCAAACACGGGAGGCACAATCATTTCCAATTATGCCCTTGTGACAAATTGTCACTGGCTCTAGAAGCTTATCTTTGGTTCGACTTAGCGCGTAGAGCTCGGAGTTATGGCAGTTACCGCATAATGAGTCGGTAACAGCTTTTGAGTAAAATACTCAATAACGGTATGGTTTTCCAGCCTTCATGTCAAAAAACCTTACATATTCGTCATTTTTATTATAGTTGAGTATCTCAAATGAACAATTTAACCTATGTTACAAAGTTCAGATAACTCAAAAGAAGTACAAGATGAGCAAATATTCATCAAAGAAAGTCGTGGCCATTGGTGGTGGTCATGGGCTGGGTCGTATGTTGGCGGCTTTGAAGGAATTTGGCGGGAATGCCACTGGTATCGTAGCTACTACAGATAATGGTGGTTCTACTGGGCGCATCCGAGAATGTCAAGGCGGCATCGCTTGGGGTGATACTCGTAACTGTATTAATCAGCTGATTACCGACCCGTCTATTGGCTCCATGATGTTTGAGTACCGCTTTAAAGGCTCTGGCGATCTAAACGGCCACAACCTTGGCAACTTAATGCTCACTGCGCTGGATAACTTGTCCGTTCGTCCACTTGAAGCCATACATTTAATCCGCAAGCTTCTCGCGGTTGATGTCAATATCATTCCAATGTCAGAACATCCATCTGACCTAACAGCACTTTCAGTCGATGGTAAGTGGGTGACAGGTGAAACATCCGTTGATGAGATGGAACAAGATTTACAAAGATTGGATCTTGACCCCGTCGTACCCGCCACCAAAGAAGCAGTAGAAGCGATTACTCAAGCCGATTGTATTATTCTTGGACCAGGTAGTTTCTTAACCAGTATTATGCCACCGCTGCTTCTCGCTGATTTGAGCCAAGCGATCTGCCAGAATCAAACCGCTAAAGTCGTATTTGTCGAGAACCTATCACCCGAATATGGCCCAGCTGGCCGCATGACATTAGAACAGAAGCTGCTGTGGTGTGAACGTGCACTTCAAGGCAGAAAACTGGACGTTGTTTTAGGTGAAGAAGCACACTCTGATATTTGCAGTCAATGGAACTGCGTTACCCTTCCTCTGGCATCGCCAAATAGAGATTGGCGTCATGACCGAGTAAAACTAAAGCATGCTATCGAGTCACTGCTTTAATAATTGAAGCAAAAGAAACGGGGGCGCCAAATTGTGCCCCCGTTTTGCGACTCGGTGATGACATTATTTAATCGACTCTAAAAATTCTATATAGCAAGAGTGTGTTTCCGAAAGATTCGCCAGCATACTGTCGACCTGGGCTTGATCTTCTCGTAATTTGCCACCTTTCACTTGAGCGTCGATATCAATAGCAAACTCACACAGTGACTCAGCTCCGAAGCTAGCTGCACTACTCTTAAGCGCATGGCAGATTTCCTTCATGTGCGACATTTTTTCGGTTAAATCACCTTCACTTAACTGCGCCTGATATGTCACCAACTCTCCGGTGAAAATCCCAAGAAGAATAGGAATGTTATCTTGACCAATCTCGCGAGTGAGCTGCTCTACTTTTTCTCGATTCATAAACTTCATGCTTTCTTCTCGCTTGCATTCCATGCCTGTATTTTGCGGTAGATTGTCGAGGGACTCACGTCCAAGTGTTTCGCTGCTTGTGGAATGTTACCGTCACACGCTTCTATCGCTTGCTCTATGGTGGTTTTTTCAGTTTTCCACAAAGGTTGGATGTCCTGTGGCCCAAATGATACTGATACCACATTACTTGAGTTTGCGGGCTTAACCGCTGGCTCATTCAAAGGCGGCGGCAACATACTTAACTCTATTTCTTTACCCTGATTCAATACCACCACATTGCGCAATACATTCTGCAATTGGCGGACATTACCTGGCCACTCGTACTGAATGAAGCGGTCAATGACGTCTTGAGCAAAGCGCACAAAACTCTTACCTTCTTCATGCGACATAAAGCCTAATAACGAGTAGGCAATTTCAATCACATCTTCTTCACGCTCTCGAAGCGGTGGCAAATGAAGAGGGATAACATAAAGTCGGTAGTATAAATCTTCTCTAAATCGCCCTTCTTGTACTTCTTTCCAAGGATCTCGGTTGGTCGCACATACGAAACGTACATCCACTTTCTTCATACGTGAAGACCCCACTTTTTGGAAGGTACCCGTTTGAATAAAGCGCAGTAGTTTAGTTTGTAGATCAAGATCCATTTCACAGAGCTCATCAAGAAACAGCGTGCCGCCATCAGCAAGCTCTGCCGCACCTTGTCGGTCACTTGCCGCCCCAGTAAAGGCACCTTTGACATGACCAAACAGCTCACTCTCAATAAGATCTTTTGGTATGGCGGCACAGTTGATCGCAATAAATGGCTTATCGCCTCGTTTACTCGCAGCGTGGATCGCCTCTGCGCACACTTCCTTACCTGTACCACTTTCTCCAGTAATAAAGATACTGGCCTTACTGGAAGCGGCAGAGTCAATAGTGCGGTAAACCGCTTGCATAGGTTGGCTGCTGCCAATGAATCCTTGGTAGTTTTGGCTACTAGAATCATTAATCTCATTACGTAGCTTAGAAGCTTTGCGGATGGCGTTGGTTACCGTCACGCGAAGTCGGTCGGCTTCGCACGGTTTGATTAAAAAGTCCTGCGCGCCATGCTGCATAGCGTCTACCGCAATGTCGATAGAACCATGAGCTGTCATAAAGATGACAGGTACATCGGGATTGAATTCTTTTACAGCGTCCAATACATCCATACCCGTCATGTCGGGAAGTCGTAAATCCAGTAGAATGAGGTCAGGCGTCCGGTGCGCTAAACTTTGAATTGCATCTCTACCGTTTCCAACGATATTGATATCTATACCCAATGGAGATAGATATGAGCGATACAGCGCAGCAACGGAAGCCGTGTCTTCTACCATAAGTAGATAGCGAGACTTGGGCTCGTCGAATAGTTGTTGCATAGTTCCTAGCTAACTGTTGATTATAATTTGGTCTTTATAAGAATATTCGCATTTTGCAATTTTTATCCAATAAAGACCATTTTTATTTTGCTGTTTATATTTGAAACAGCCTATCAAACTCAACCAAAACTTTTAACTATTAGCAATAAAATGCTGTCTAAGTTTTTCTATTTCATCACGTTTTTCTGCGGCTAGTTCAAATTCTAGGTTCTGAGCATGCTGGTACATCTCTGCTTCTAATTTTAGAATTTGTTTTTCTAGATCTTGAGGTGATAGTGCCACATACGCTTGAGAAGGCTCAGCCACTTTCGATAACGGTACTTGTTTTCCTTTCTTGGGCTTACCACCCTTGGCCACGCTGCCAATCTCCATAATATCTTTGATATTACGTTTCAAGGCCATCGGGACCATACCGTTTTCAACGTTATAAGCATGCTGCTTTTCACGACGGCGGTTGGTTTCATTGATGGCTTTTTGCATGGAATTGGTAATGCGGTCACCGTAAAGAATCGCCTTACCTTTTAGGTTACGTGCAGCTCGACCTATGGTCTGAATCAGGGAGCGCTCAGAGCGCAAGAAACCTTCTTTGTCAGCGTCAAGTATAGCTACCAATGACACCTCAGGCATATCTAGACCTTCTCGTAGTAAGTTAATACCTACTAACACGTCAAATTCACCCAATCGTAAGTCGCGTATGATTTCAGTCCGCTCCACGGTATCAATATCTGAGTGCAAGTAACGTACTTTGACGCCATGTTCACTCAAATACTCAGTAAGGTCCTCGGCCATACGTTTAGTTAGTGTAGTTACTAACACACGCTCATCTATCGCGGCTCGAGAGCGTACTTCAGATAGCAGATCATCAACCTGAGTTGCTACAGGACGTACTTCAATTTCTGGGTCAAGCAAACCAGTCGGACGAACAACTTGGTCAGCGACATCGCCATCCGATTTTTCCAGCTCATAAGTACTAGGTGTTGCCGAAACAAAAATAGTCTGTGGTGCAATCATCTCAAATTCATCAAACTTGAGGGGGCGATTGTCTAACGCTGAAGGTAATCGGAATCCATACTCCACCAGCGTCTCTTTTCTTGAACGGTCCCCTTTGTACATGGCTCCAATTTGAGGCACGGTGACGTGAGATTCATCGATAATCAATAAACCGTCAGCAGGGAGATAGTCAAACAGTGTCGGAGGCGGCTCTCCCTCACTTCTTCCGCTGAGATAACGTGAGTAGTTTTCGATACCAGAACAGAAGCCAAGTTCGTTCATCATCTCAATATCAAATTGAGTCCGTTGCGAAATACGCTGTTCTTCAAGTAGCTTGTTATTATCTTTTAGATACGTCTGTCTAGCTGCTAACTCTACTTTGATATTCTCAATAGCATCTAAAATACGATCTCTAGGCGTCACATAGTGAGTTTTTGGGTAAATCGTATAGCGAGCAATATCTCGCTCAGTAATCACTCCGGTAAGAGGATCAAAGAGACTGATGCAGTCGATTTCATCGTCAAACATTTCCAATCGAACCGCTTCTTGATCGGATTCCGCCGGGAAGATATCAATGACCTCCCCTCTAACTCGGAACTGACCACGCTCAAAGGCCACATCATTTCGAGAATATTGCAGTTCGGCCAGACGCAATAGAATATCTCGCTGGTCAATAACCGCACCTCGAGTAACATGCAACATCATCTTCAGGTAAGAGTCTGGGTCACCCAAACCATAAATCGCTGATACTGAAGCCACAATGATGGCATCTTTTCTCTCTAGTAATGCCTTAGTCGCAGATAAACGCATTTGCTCAATATGTGCATTGACTGACGCATCTTTCTCAATGAAGGTATCGGTGGTAGGTACATAAGCTTCAGGCTGGTAGTAGTCATAATAAGAGACAAAATACTCAACCGCATTATTTGGAAAGAAGCCTTTCATTTCACCATACAGCTGAGCCGCAAGAGTTTTGTTTGGTGCTAACAGAATCGCTGGTCGCTGAGATTGCGCAATCACATTGGCAAGCGTGAACGTCTTACCTGATCCGGTCACGCCGAGCAATGTTTGGTGTGCTAAACCAGAATCCAGCCCATCGACTAGCTGCGCGATGGCGGTAGGTTGATCTCCAGAAGGTTGATAATCCGAAACCAATTCGAAGTGTTTTGCCATAATGCGATTCCTTTGTTAACGAACCTAGTATTTCACCCCTAGCCGACAGAATTTGCAACCTAAAGCTCGCTATCGGGCAGACTTTTTGATATTGTATTCGCCCTGCTCGGCGTCACAGCCAAATAATTATTGTTAATTAATCCACGACTTTTCCCCAATCAATCGATAAAAGTGTCTTATTCACACAATTCTCAATTCTGACATTAATTTTACCTTTCCGTTTAATTCCAGAAGATTCAGCAAGTTACCATCAAAGCTTTAAACTTATTCACAACCTCTTGTTCTTGCATTTCACCTACTTCTAATTTGATACAGTGTAATTAACACATTTATCCACAAATTTGGTGGATAAGTAAAATAGCCTTATACCCAGCAAGGCATACAGAAAAGTAAAGTTTTTTCTTCGGTTTTTTTCTGCTTTTTTTTGCAGAAAAATATTGACTCTATCTGGTGAGATAGCTAACATTCGCCCCGCTTAAAGCAATTCCCCCTTAGTTCAGTTGGTAGAACGGCGGACTGTTAATCCGTATGTCGCAGGTTCGAGTCCCGCAGGGGGAGCCAAATTCCAAAAAAGCCGTGTCGAAAGACGCGGCTTTTTACGTTTCAATGCGACGAAACTCGTACCGAGCTTTATGTCGCAGAGCTCGCCGCCCGCGTCCGAGTCCCGCAGGGGGAGCCAAATTCCAAAAAAGCCGTGTCGAAAGACGCGGCTTTTTACGTTTCAATGCGACGAAACTCGTACCGAGCTTTATGTCGCAGAGCTCGCCGCCCGCGTCCGAGTCCCTCAGGGGGAGCCAAATTCCAGAAAAGCCGTGTCGAAAGACGCGGCGTTTTACATTTCAATGCGACGAAACTCGTACCGAGTTTTATGTCGCAGAGCTCGCCGCCCGCGTCCGAGTCCCTCAGGGGGAGCCAAATTCCAAAGAGGTCGTGTCGCAAGAAATGCTTGTTGCGTTTCAGAAACCTAAAACTTCCCTTTCCTGATTTTAGGCTTAATACCTATACTTTTCGTACAAACAGACAAAACCTTATGTTTCACTGGTTGTTATTCGCTACGCAAAGCAGGATAATAACGGGATCGGAGCTCTTTACACTTATTATTATGACCGAATATTTCTTATTGTTGGTGGGAACTGTCCTCGTCAACAATTTCGTACTGGTAAAATTCCTTGGGTTATGCCCTTTCATGGGCGTTTCTAAAAAACTCGAGACTGCAATTGGCATGGGGTTAGCCACGACATTCGTGCTGACACTTGCGTCAGTGTGCGCGTACTTAGTAGAAACTTACGTCTTAGTACCTTTAGGCATTCAATATTTACGAACCATGAGTTTTATCTTGGTTATCGCAGTTGTCGTGCAGTTCACTGAGATGGTAGTTCATAAAACCAGTCCAACGCTTTATCGTTTGCTAGGTATTTTCCTACCCTTGATCACCACTAACTGTGCAGTTTTAGGCGTAGCATTACTAAACATCAACGAAAACCACAATTTTATCGAATCCATTATCTATGGCTTCGGAGCGGCTGTAGGTTTCTCTTTAGTTCTTATCTTGTTTGCTTCAATGCGTGAGCGTATTGCCGCAGCTGATGTGCCAGCTCCCTTTAAAGGAGCCTCGATTGCCATGATAACAGCGGGACTAATGTCTCTTGCATTTATGGGCTTCACTGGGTTGGTGAAACTGTAATGACGACAATTCTTATTGCAATTATTGCTCTTGTTATCTTAGCGGCCGTTTTTGGGGCCGTTCTCGGTTTTGCTTCGATTAAGTTTAAAGTAGAAGCCGATCCAATTGTTGACCAAATCGACGGTATTCTGCCTCAAACACAATGTGGACAATGTGGCTACCCTGGCTGCCGGCCTTATGCGGAAGCTATTGCAAACGGCGACGCTATTAACAAGTGTCCTCCCGGTGGCCAAGCAACTATTGAAAAGCTTGCTGACTTAATGGGTGTTGAAGTCGAAGACTCCGCTCATGACGCAGAAAAGTCGATAAAGAAAGTGGCTTTTATCCATGAAGATATGTGTATTGGTTGTACTAAATGCATCCAAGCGTGCCCAGTAGATGCCATCGTTGGCGGAACAAAGGCGCTGCACACTGTAATCAAAGACGAATGTACTGGTTGCGATCTATGCGTTGCCCCATGCCCTACTGACTGTATTGAAATGATTCCTGTAAAAACAACCGCTGATACTTGGAAGTGGCAGCTTGATGCTATTCCTGTTGTCAATATTTCCAAAACTCAAACACAAGCTAGCGGTGAGTAGGGAGCGTCATGTTATCACTTATTGAACAAATCAAATCTGGTTCTCTTTGGGATTTCCCCGGTGGCGTACACCCGCAAGAAAACAAGAAACAATCCAACCAAAGCTCTATCGCCAAGGCAAATATTCCAAATGAGTTAGTGATTCCACTCAAACAGCATATTGGTAAACCAGGCGATATATTAGTAACTGTGGGTGAGCGTGTCTTGAAAGGACAACCTCTCAGCCAAGTCAATGCGGCATTTATGCTGCCGATTCACGCGCCAACATCTGGAACGATAAAGGCCATTGAACCGCGCACTATTGCACATCCATCAGGCTTGAGCGACCTATGTATTGTTATCGAAGCGGATCAACAAGACGAATGGTTCGATCTAAACCCATGTGAGAATTATCTTGATGAGCTACCAGAGTCCTTGATAGAGCGAATCCGCTTAGCAGGCATTTCTGGTATGGGCGGCGCAGGTTTTCCAACTGCAAGAAAAATCCAGTCTGGCTTACAACGCACTGAGATTCTAATTCTCAACGCGGCCGAATGTGAACCCTATATCACTGCTGATGACCGCTTGATGCAAGATAAGGCACAGGAAGTCATTGAAGGTATTAAGATCCTCAATCACATTCTCAAACCAAAGCTGACGATAATTGGTATTGAAGACAATAAGCCTGAAGCAATTAAAGCACTGGAACAAGCAGCGACAGATGAAGATATCGTCATTCGAGTCATTCCAACTAAATACCCATCTGGTGGCGAAAAGCAGCTCATTAAAATACTTACCAACCTGGAAGTCCCTATAGGCGGTATTCCTGCTGATATTGGTTTGATGGTGCAAAATGTTGGCTCGGCTTACGCAATCAAACGTGCCGTTTGCGATGGTGAACCTTTGATTGAGCGCGTTGTCACTCTAACAGGGAAAACCTTTAAACAACCACGTAATGTTTGGGCATTGATCGGCACTCCTGTGCAATCTTTATTGGATCAATTTGGTTACAAAGCCGATAAAAAATCTCCACGCTTAATTATGGGCGGTCCTATGATGGGCTTCACATTGCCTCATGCGAATGTGCCAATTACTAAAACAGCGAACTGTATTCTAGCTCCGACTTATCGAGAGATTGATCCTCGTTCACATGAAATATCATGCATTCGTTGTAGTCAATGCGCAGAAGCTTGTCCTGCATCCTTGTTACCTCAGCAGTTACAGTGGTACGCGAAATCTCAAGAATACGATAAGTGTGAAGAGTTAAACCTCAAAGATTGTATCGAATGTGGAGCGTGTGCTTTTGTTTGTCCAAGTGAGATCCCATTAGTTCATTACTATCGCCAAGCTAAAGCCGAAATTCGTACTCGGAAACAAGAGTCTGAGGCAGCAGAACGAGCCAAAGTTCGATTTGAAGAGAAGAAAGCACGTCTAGAGCGTGATAAAGTTGAGCGAGAAAACCGCTTCAAGAAAGCCGCTGACGACCGCCGCAAACAGATGAAATCATCTGGTGGCGACGATGCCATCGCTGCTGCGATTGAACGCGTAAAAGCGCAGAAGTCCACTTCTGCAACGAATGAGGTTAAGCCTGCCGTTGCCGCAGCCATAGCTCGTGCTAAAGCCAAACAAGCTGAAGCCGCTAAACAAGGACAAGCAGAACCAGACAACTCCGAAATGGCCAAGTTGCGAGAAGAGCGTAAACGCTTGGCTAGAGAACGAAAAGCAAATAAGCCAGCTGAAGCGGACTCTGCACAAGGCTCAGACAGTACTGAGCAAGACCCTAAAAAAGCGGCTATTGCGGCTGCATTAGCAAGGGCAAAAGCAAAGAAAGCCGCTCAACAGTTACAAGCTGAAGAATCATCAGGTGAAGAGGCTCAGGCGTCGAAAAAAGACGCTGTTGCCGCTGCGATTGCTCGAGCTAAAGCAAGGAAGCAAGCTGCAACTGAAGCAGAGCCGGAAACTCAAGATGCCGATGCACCTGCTGAAGACGATCCGAAGAAAGCAGCCGTCGCTGCCGCTATCGCTCGTGCTAAAGCGCGTAAGCAAGCCGCTGTCGAAACCGAGCCGGAAACTCAAGACACCGATGCGCCTGCTGAAGACGATCCGAAAAAAGCTGCCGTCGCTGCCGCTATTGCTCGTGCTAAAGCGCGTAAGCAAGCCGTTGCCGGAACAGAACCTGAAACCCAAGACGCCGACGCACCTACTGAAGACGATCCAAAAAAAGCAGCCGTCGCTGCCGCTATCGCTCGTGCTAAAGCGCGTAAGCAAGCCGCTGTCGAAACCGAGCCGGAAACTCAAGACACCGATGCGCCTGCTGAAGACGATCCGAAAAAAGCAGCCATTGCTGCCGCTGTCGCTCGTGCTAAGGCGCGTAAACAAGCCGCTGTCGAGACCGAGCCAGAAGCTCAAGACGCCGACGCACCTACTGAAGAGGATCCGAAAAAAGCAGCCGTCGCTGCCGCTATCGCTCGTGCTAAAGCGCGTAAGCAAGCTGCTGCCGAAACAGAGCCTAAGACTAAAGGTGAGAACGAGCCTGCTGTGGATGACCCCAAAAAAGCGGCAGTTGCAGCTGCAATTGCACGCGCAAAAGCGAGAAAAATTGAAAAAGAACAAAATAACAAGGAGAACAACTAGTGTCTTTCTTTATTGCTAGCTCTCCACATGCGCACAGTCGTAAACGCACTCCAGATCTAATGAAAGGTGTGGCGCTTTGTGCGTTGCCAGGTCTGATAGCGCAAACATACTTTTTTGGTTGGGGCACCGCTATTCAACTGTGTTTAGCTATCATAGTCGGCTTGATGCTCGAAGCGATCGTAATGCTGTTTCGTAAGCGCTCTCCAATCTCCGCCCTTCGTGACTATAGCGCGCTCGTCACGGCTTGGTTATTGGCAATTGCGATACCGCCACTTTCTCCTTGGTGGGTATTAGTCATCGGCTTAGTATTTGCCATCATCATTGCTAAGCATTTATATGGCGGCCTAGGACAAAACCCATTCAACCCAGCGATGGTAGCCTATGTTGTTCTGCTGATTTCCTTCCCAGTTGAAATGACCAGCTGGATTACGCCTCATTCACTATCCAGTGAACCCGTTACTTTCACCGATGCATTCTCGCTCATTTTCTCGGGTTTTGATGCTGACGGGTATTCATTACAGCAAATTCGTACTGGTATTGATGGTATTACCATGGCAACACCACTTGATGCCTTCAAAACGGGTATTAAAAATGGCAACACCATTGCGGAAGTTGTTCAACAGCCTATATTTGGCGGTCTAGCGGGTATTGGTTGGGAGTGGGTGAACCTTGCTTATTTAGCTGGTGGTCTTATCTTACTTAAGCTACGAATCATTCAGTGGCACATTCCTGTTGCGATTCTTGCCTCGTTAACCGTGATTAGTGGTCTATTCATGCTGTTTACACCAGGCGCGACGGCGTCACCAATATTACACCTGTTATCTGGTGCAACCATGCTTGGGGCGTTCTTTATTGCTACTGACCCAGTATCAGCCTCGACAACAGTAAAAGGTCGATTGATATTTGGTGCATTTATCGGCGTGATGATCTTCGTAATCCGTACTTGGGGTGGCTTCCCTGACGGTGTCGCCTTCGCTGTTCTGTTAGCGAATATGTGCGTTCCGCTCATAGACTATTACACTAAACCAAGAACTTATGGACATTAATCACCATGTTGAATGCAATTAGAAAAAATGGCTTAACCTTGGCTATCTTTGCCTGTGCATCAACAGGGGTAGTCGCTGTTACGCAGTATCTAACCAAAGATCAGATCGTTCACCAGGAGCGAGCACAACTTCAAGCGACACTTAATGAAGTTATCCCGCATGAACTGCATGATAATGAACTTTACGCATCTTGTACTTTGGTGAGTGATCCAGCTCTTGGAACAACACAGCCACAGCCGGTCTATATCGCGACCATTAATAATGAACCCAAAGCCATGGCTATCGAGTCAGTAGCACCTGATGGCTACAATGGCGCAATTAAGATCATTGTTGGTATGGATATCGAAGGCACGATCTTAGGTACTCGGGTTCTGGCCCATCAAGAAACACCAGGACTAGGCGATAAAATCGACCTAAGAATTACTGACTGGGTGCTTGGCTTTACAGGCAAGCAAGTCACAGAAGATAATCAGTCACAGTGGGCCGTGCGAAAAGACGGTGGTCAATTTGATTCTTTCACTGGCGCCACAATTACACCACGTGCCGTCGTTAAGGCCGTGAAGAATACAGTAAACTACGTGAACACCCATCGCGATAAGATATTAAACCAACCACTAAATTGTGGAGGTGAAGAGTGAGTACTTCTAAAGAGTTGTTAAAAAATGGCCTATGGAATAATAACCCCGCGCTAGTTCAGCTTCTTGGCCTATGCCCTCTCCTTGCAGTGTCATCCACAGTGACGAATGCGTTGGGTCTTGGCCTTGCGACTTTAGCGGTGTTAGTCGGTTCCAACGTGACCGTTTCTCTTATCAGAGACTACGTCCCCAAAGAAGTTCGAATCCCTGTCTTTGTAATGATCATTGCCGCGCTAGTTACCTGCGTTCAATTATTAATGAATGCGTACGCTTATGGACTGT
Organism: Vibrio sp. La 4.2.2; assembly: GCF_027586995.1. Taxonomy (NCBI): domain Bacteria; kingdom Pseudomonadati; phylum Pseudomonadota; class Gammaproteobacteria; order Vibrionales; family Vibrionaceae; genus Vibrio; species Vibrio sp. La 4.2.2. The sequence goes on along the minus strand of NZ_JAPPTJ010000005.1, from coordinate 193,718 downwards.
ATTTATCCCTCGGTATTTTCATCCCTCTTATTGTGACCAACTGCATTATTATTGGGCGAGCAGAAGCGTTTGCCTCCAAAAATGCGGTGCTACCAGCGGCACTTGACGGTTTGTGGATGGGGCTAGGCATGACTTCAGTACTGGTCGTTCTTGGTGCCATGCGCGAACTTATCGGCAACGGTACTCTATTTGATGGTGCTGATTTGTTATTGGGGCCGTGGGCGGCGGCGCTTCGTATCGAAGTCTTCCAATTTGATAGCCAGTTCTTACTCGCCTTGTTACCACCAGGCGCATTTATCGGGGTTGGCTTTCTCATAGCTCTGAAAAATGTTATTGATAAGCAAATAGAGCTTCGTCAACCGAAACAAGAAAAACAGCAGATAGAACGCGCTCGTGTAACGAACTAATCACCATCTATAACAAGCCCAAGACTTTGCTAATCTTGGGCTTTTAATCACCGGAAGAACCCACTACTTTTTGGGAAGAGCTAAGTCAGCCAATGAACAATATAAAAAGAAGAGAAATCCTCGAACGACTTCGAGAAAACAACCCAAAGCCAGAGACTGAGCTCAACTGGAACTCCCCATTTGAGCTACTTATCGCCGTTTTACTCTCTGCTCAAGCAACCGATGTTAGCGTCAATAAAGCGACCGATAAGCTCTATCCCGTCGCTAATACACCTGAAGCAATGCTCGAATTGGGTGTGGATGGCGTAAAGGAATACATTAAAACTATCGGCTTGTTTAACTCTAAAGCAGAGAATGTCATCAAGACTTGCCAAATCCTAGTTGACCAACACAATAGCGAAGTCCCAGAAAACCGCGAAGCACTAGAAGCGCTGCCCGGTGTTGGGCGTAAGACCGCTAATGTAGTGCTAAACACTGCGTTTGGCTGGCCTACCATTGCTGTAGACACCCACATTTATCGTGTCTCAAATCGAACCAAATTTGCGATGGGCAAAACGGTGGATGATGTAGAACACAAGTTACTAAAAGTTGTACCGAGAGAGTTTAAACTAGACGTTCACCACTGGCTGATCCTTCACGGGCGTTACACATGTGTCGCTCGAAAACCGAGATGTGGTAGCTGCATTATTGAAGATCTTTGTGAGTTTAAAGAAAAAGTCTATCCAGAGAATTAAAAACAAAGGAGCAATGTTATGTCTAACGGCCGTATCCTTCACACCATGCTGCGCGTGGGTGATTTAGACAAGTCAATTTCTTTCTATACCGACGTTATTGGAATGAAGTTGCTACGTAAAAACGAAAATACTGAATATAAATACACTTTAGCGTTTTTAGGGTTTGGTGACGAGTCAGAAGGCGCAGTAATTGAGTTAACCTACAATTGGGGCGTAACTGAATACGATCTGGGCAGCGCTTACGGTCATATCGCTATTGGTGTCGATGATATTTACAGTACTTGTGATGCAATTAAAACAGCAGGCGGTAACGTCACTCGTGAGCCAGGTCCTGTGAAAGGTGGCACCACTCAAATTGCATTCGTAAAAGACCCTGATGGCTACATGATTGAGCTTATTCAGAACAAACAAGCAAGTGCAGGTTTAGAGGGGTAATCTCTACTCTTTCACCACGCCTTAATTTAAAACGCCAGCTTAGTTAGCTGGCGTTTTTTCTATCAAAACTAAACTTCGGTACGCCCGAAAGAAATCACCACGCGCTGATTCTTCGCTTTACCTATTGGAGAAGAATTTTCAGCAACAGGACGACGCTTCCCATAGCCTTGAACTTGAATACGGTCTTTAGGTAGTCCCAGTGATTGAAAATAGTCTTGCAGAATCGATGCGCGTTTATCGGAAAGTTGTTGGCTCTCACCTTTAGAATCTGAAGAATCCGTATAGGTCGAGACAAGAACCAAATCGATATCTTGATTGTATCGAACATACTCGGCGATTTGCTCAAGCCTATGTTGGGAAGTCTTATTCAGCTGCTCACTATTACGGTCATAATGTAAAATCGTGAATGAAATGTCTTCGAAGCTATAAGGTAATAGATTGGCGATACAGTCACTAAAGACATTGTATTTGGCTTGGAATAAAACCGAAGACAACGAGACCTCGATTCGCTCATCTCTACTTTGCCAATCTTGATAACTGAAAGTTGGATAGCGTCCTTTTTCCAGCTCACTCAATATACTCCAAGCAGCCTGTCCACCGACATACCCATCAAACTGCTTAAAGAACTGTAGGTTAGTAATTCTGTCGGCACTGTCACCCGGTCTCCATGGAGGCGGTAAAGACACCAAACTCACATTTCGAGTCTCGCCCATAGAACGGCGCATTTTTAATTCAAAGTCCAGATTCATCTTCTTGCTTGCACGTGCGATGAACTCCGCGTCACCGAAATTTGGAATCGGATGAACAAGTCGGCATTCTAGCGGAGAATTACTGACCATTTCCCATTGTGACTGTGTTGGTGTTGCCACATAACGTTTCTCAATTGCCGCATTGGCCGCAGTAGCAGTCATAATAGGCAACAGTGATATTGTTAGTAAGGCTTTTAATTTCATACAGTTAAGTAACTCTTTTGCAATATACGCAACGGCACAGTTTTGCCGCTCTACGTGCTAGATGGATCTCCACATCAGTTACTGCAAAAACCTCGCCATGTTATCGGCTCAATTCACCAACATACGTTTCCTCTGCTTCTTTGTTCAACTTGTTCCCTTTAATGTTTTGATAAATACTCATGAATCATAGCCAAGCATGATTTTTCAAACTTTGTCTGCGAAAATTAAATGACTCGTCTGGTTTTTTATAGTTGGATAATCTGCAATAATGCTGCCTTCGTCACACTAGAAAACTCTGAAATGACCGTAGAAAACGAAGCACTCACCCTAAAAAAGCGATTCCGTGGCTATTTTCCCGTCGTCGTTGACGTTGAGACCGCAGGTTTCAATGCTAAGACCGATGCGTTATTAGAGATTTGCGCAATCACTTTAACCATGGACGACCAAGGAAATTTGCAGCCAGCTTCCGTCTTGCACTTTCACATAGAGCCATTTGAAGGCGCTAACCTAGAGAAAGAGGCACTGGAATTTACAGGGATTCGCGACCCATTTAGTCCGCTTCGAGGTGCTGTGCCCGAACAGGAAGCACTTAAAGAAATCTACAAAGTCATTCGCAAAGAGCAAAAGCAACATGATTGCAGCCGAGCTATCATGGTGGCTCACAATGCTAACTTTGATCATAGTTTTGTTAGTGCAGCGAATGAGCGCGCTAAACTTAAGCGTGTTCCCTTCCACCCGTTTGCCACTTTCGATACAGCCACTCTAAGTGGTTTAGCTTATGGTCAAACGGTATTGGCAAAAGCTTGTAAAGCCGCAGGTATGGAGTTTGACAATAGAGAGGCTCACTCTGCCCTTTATGACACTCAAAAGACGGCTGAGTTATTTTGTCGAATCGTCAACAAATGGAAAGCGCTTGGTGGCTGGCCTATTGTTGATGAACAAGCCCAAGAATAAATAAACACAACTTTTAGAGATTAATATGAATCCTGTCGTTATTTCCGTTTGCATCATGCTGGTTTTGGCCTTGATGCGAGTTAACGTTGTCGTTGCGTTAACATTCAGTGCCATTGTTGGTGGCGTCGTGTCTGGTATGTCATTGACTGAAGCTGTGAGCGCCTTTGAAGGTGGCTTAGGTGGTGGTGCAACCATCGCGCTAAGCTACGCAATGCTTGGTACCTTTGCGGTGGCAATTTCAAAGTCTGGCATCACTGACCTGTTAGCTCAAAGTGTTATTAAGCGTATTCATGGCAAAGAAAGCTCTGCTTCAACTACTGGCCTAAAATATGCGGTACTTGCAGCACTCATTCTCGTTACCATGTCTTCGCAGAACATTATTCCTGTACACATCGCCTTTATCCCAATTTTAATTCCACCTCTATTGGGCGTTTTTGCCAAGTTAAAGCTCGACCGTCGACTGGTAGCATGTGTACTAACTTTTGGTTTGGTGACGCCTTATATGGTGTTACCTGTTGGTTTCGGTGGCATTTTTCTAAACAACATTTTGCTTAAGAACCTTCATGACAACGGTTTGGAATCAGTGACAGCGGCACAAGTGCCAATGGCAATGCTTCTTCCTGCTGCTGGTATGATCACTGGCCTCCTATTTGCTATTTTCTTTAGTTATAGAAAACCTCGTGTGTATGCTGAAACGGAGATGACTCAAATCGATGAAGAGCCAACACATATTAATAAGAAAAACATTGTTGTAGCCATTGCAGGTATCGTCGCAGCGCTTGCTGTGCAGTTAACATCTGGTTCTATGATCATTGGTGCACTTGCAGGTTTCATGGTTTTCACGTTTGGCGGTGTTATCGCTTGGAAAGAAACCCAAGATGTGTTCACTAAGGGTGTTCACATGATGGCAATGATTGGCTTCATCATGATTTCTGCTGCTGGATTTGCCGCAGTAATGAAACAAACGGGCGGCGTAGAATCTTTAGTGGCAGCACTATCAACAAGTATTGGTGACAATAAACCACTAGCTGCTCTGCTTATGCTTATCGTCGGTTTGCTAGTTACTATGGGTATCGGTTCTTCGTTCTCAACCATCCCAATTATCGCAACTATTTATGTGCCTCTGGCACTGGCATTTGGCTTCTCACCAATGGCAACAATTGCTCTAGTTGGTACCGCCGCTGCCCTTGGTGATGCAGGCTCTCCAGCTTCTGACTCAACCCTAGGTCCAACCTCGGGATTGAATGCCGACGGCCAACACGAACACATTTGGGAAACTGTTGTTCCGACCTTTATTCACTACAACATCCCACTGATTATTTTCGGTTGGATTGCTGCGATGGTTCTGTAATCACATCAGATACGAAAAAGGCTTGGTCATTGACCAAGCCTTTTTTATTTCTGTCATCACTCAATAAAGAGAAATGATTGAAAACAACACGTTACGCTTCTTCTTCACCAGCGTTACGTGAAGCCGCTTCTTTGATTAGAGGTTGTAGTTCACCCTTTTGGAACATTTCCATAATGATGTCACAGCCACCAATTAGCTCACCTTCAACCCATAGTTGTGGGAACGTTGGCCATTGTGCGTACTTAGGCAGTTCAGCGCGAATATCTGGGTTTTGTAGAATGTCTACGTAGGCAAATTTTTCACCACAACCCATTAGTGCTTGAGCAGCTTGAGAAGAAAAGCCACAGCTAGGCAATTTAGGTGAACCCTTCATGTAAAGAAGAATTGCGTTTTCTTCAATTTGCTGTTTGATTTTATCGATAGTTTCCATTGCTTCCTCGAAATGCTTTTACTGCGGATATGGTCACATTCTAGCGAATCGCCACAGAATAAAAAGCACAATAATTATGTGGTTATACTATTGTAGCTAAGATGTGATGCAACCGACTCTAATCTTAGCTACCTGAGTTCGGTTTTTAATAAGTCATAACAATAAATTTTCTTGAGAACTCTTTTAATAAAGTAAAAACTTGCTAAAATAGCAAGCAGTCAGTCAACACCCGACTCAATAAAAAATATCTTGGAAGCAATCAGGGTAAAAACCCGCTAATAATCAATGGAGAAGCGAGCAATGGCATTCGAACTACCAGCACTTCCTTACGCAAAAGATGCTCTAGAACCACATATCTCAGCAGAAACTTTGGACTACCATCACGGTAAGCACCACAACACTTACGTTGTTAAACTAAACGGCCTAATTCCAGGTACTGAGTTTGAAGGTAAAACACTAGAAGAGATCGTTAAGACTTCAACTGGCGGTGTTTTCAACAACGCAGCTCAGATTTGGAACCACACGTTCTACTGGCACTGTCTAGCGCCAAACGCTGGCGGCGAACCAACAGGTGCGGTTGCTGATGCAATCAACGCTGCATTCGGCTCGTTCGAAGAGTTCAAAGCTAAGTTCACTGATTCAGCAATCAACAACTTCGGTTCTTCATGGACTTGGTTAGTTAAGAAAGCTGACGGTTCTCTAGATATCGTGAACACTTCAAATGCAGCGACTCCACTAACAGAAGAAGGTGTGACTCCACTACTAACTGTAGACCTGTGGGAACACGCTTACTACATCGATTACCGTAACCTTCGTCCAGACTACATGAATGGTTTCTGGGCTCTAGTTAACTGGGCATTCGTAGAAGAAAACCTAGCTAAATAATCGGATCGATTACTGATTACTTTAAAGGCCTGCTTTCGCAGGTCTTTTTTTATGGTAACCGCCAATTATTGCTAAAGCCCCCTGTTCTCATGCCGATAAAGAAAGAGTCATGAGGGGTATATATGCAAATTCATAGCTTAGACAAAGCGAATTTAATCAACGAACTACAATGTGGTACGTCGCTTTGCCGTGCCGTAGAACAAGGTAGACGCGCTGATTTCGCATTAATTCTATCTATGTTTAGTCATGACTGCCGTGAAACCAGCGTCATTGAGGATATCGATACTGCTATAGCGGACGAAACAGTATTGCGCCAACGCTTCAATGTCCCTACTGCTCAGAAACTTCAGGGGGAGTTGGATGATTATCAAACCTCAGCGGCAATTGCTAATCAATTCCACCAAGGTGGTCTGGCAAGCGCAAAACTTCAGCATTACAGCACACCTGAACCGCTAAACTACCAGCCAACAGATACCATAGGTCTCAGTGAAGAAGTCTATCAAAATCTGTCAGGACATACGCGCCGACAGTTGGCTCAAGGATCTGTTACTACCCCAAATATAGATTACTTATATAACCACCTTTCCACCGCCTACCGTAAAGATACGTTAGCCATCCAAGCTTAACCACACTTTATAAGTGGTTACTAATGTAATCTTGTCCACTTTTTCCGTACACAATGTGATATGTGGCAGAAATAACCCTTTCGTTTAGCACTTTTCTAGAAAAGTTTGAAGTTATTCACATTTGATTCACAGTTTTTCTACCAAGTTATTAATTCAGGGGAATGCCTTTTTGGCTAAATCTATCCGAAACCGACACTTTCGGGGTAACTATGATCATTAAAAATTCAGTTGTACTTATCACATCCGCAGGGACTAGCTTGGGAGCAATGATTGCGTTGCACTTTGCTAAACTTGGTGCCCGTATTGTTCTGTGCGATGTGAATCCATCTTCATTACTGGCTACTTACCGGCGTTGCCTCGAACTTACCGAGCTTGTCGATATGGTGGAGATTGAAGATATATCGTTAGATTCGGTAGAATCTCTGTTCAATGTGATTGAGTCAAAAACTGGTCGATCTCCTGATGTTCTGGTTAATCATTGGACGTCACTCCCACAACAATCCTTAACAGGAAGTTCATCAAACTCGAGCTTTATTCAAAAATTCTCTATGCTCGCCTCCAGTCTATTTATGTTTGGACAAGTGGCAGCGGAGCGCATGGCTATTCACCAATCTGGGGTGATCGTCAATGTGGTCGCGCAAGAGCCAGATCAGCATCATAGTGATTTAGATAACACGACGTCGATGGTGACCGGGTTTACCAAAAGTTGGGCGAAAGAACTAAAAGCACACAATGTACGTGTTGGAGGCGTCATTCCGGTCACAACGCATAACTATCACATTGCCACAAATTGGTCAGAAGTGCAGGACGAGCTAACGAGAACAACGGAATACATAGTGAGTAATGATTATTTCAGTGGTCGAGTTGTAAGTACTGAAGCATAGCCGTGCACAGGTTCAAGTAACGCCCTAAGTAGGGACTCTTTGAAAACCGGATAAAAAAAGCCCCTTCATTTCTGAAGGGGCTTTATCATTTTTCCCGATTTAGATTTCGTGCTAGCGAAAATCTACAACTAAATTAAGCTTCAGCTTTCTCTTTTTTAGCTTTAGCTGCTGGCTTAGCTTCTTGGTCTGCTTTCTTCTTGATTACAGTCGTACCTTCGAAAGTTTCACCTTCAACGAATGCTTTACCGTAGTATGCCGCTTTCAGAACTTCTTTAAGCTCAGAGATTAGAGGGTAGCGTGGGTTCGCACCAGTACATTGGTCATCGAACGCTTCAACCGCTAGCTCGTCAAGCTTCGCTAGGAAGTCAGACTCAGCTACACCTGCAGCTTGAATAGAAGCTGGGATGTCTAGGTCTTGCTTAAGCTCTTCCATCCATGCTAGCAGACGTTCAATCTTCTGAGCAGTACGGTCACCAGCTTGGCTTAGGCCTAGGTGGTCAGCTACTTCAGCGTAACGACGACGTGCTTGTGGACGGTCGTACTGAGAGAACGCAGTTTGCTTAGTTGGGTTGTCGTTAGCGTTGTAACGAACAACGTTAGAGATTAGTAGTGCGTTCGCCAGACCGTGTGGTAAGTGGAACTCAGCACCAATCTTGTGAGCCATTGAGTGACAAACACCTAGGAAAGCGTTCGCAAATGCTACACCAGCGATAGTTGCCGCGTTGTGTACTTTTTCACGAGCGATTGGGTCATTTGCACCGTTCGCATAGCTTGAAGGTAGGTACTCTTTAAGCATCTTAAGTGCTTGTAGAGCCTGACCGTCAGAGTATTCGTTCGCTAGAACTGATACGTAAGCTTCTAGAGCGTGAGTTACTGCGTCGTAACCACCGAATGCTGTTAGAGACTTAGGCATGTTCATAACAAGGTTCGCGTCAACGATAGCCATGTTAGGAGTTAGTTCGTAGTCAGCTAGTGGGTACTTAGCACCAGTCTCATCGTCAGTAACAACTGCGAATGGAGTAACTTCAGAACCAGTACCAGATGTTGTAGTGATACATACAAGCTCAGCTTTTTGACCCATTTTAGGGAACTTGTAGATACGTTTACGGATGTCCATAAAGCGCATTGCAAGCTCTTCGAAGTGAGTTTCTGGGTGCTCGTACATTACCCACATGATCTTAGCAGCATCCATCGGAGAACCACCACCTAGAGCGATGATTACGTCTGGTTGGAAGCTTTGCATTGCTTCTGCACCTTTCTTAACAACAGATAGCGTTGGATCCGCCTCTACGTCGAAGAAAGTTTGAACTTCCATGCCTTGAGCTTTAAGAAGCTTCACTACTTCATCACTGTAACCGTTGTTGAATAGGAAACGGTCAGTTACTAGGAATACGCGCTTCTTACCTTCTAGGTCGCTAAGAGCGATTGGAAGGCTACCACGACGGAAGTAGATAGACTTAGGTAGTTTGTGCCACAACATGTTTTCAGCTCGCTTCGCTACAGTTTTCTTGTTGATTAGGTGTTTAGGACCTACGTTCTCAGAGATAGAGTTACCACCCCAAGAACCACAACCTAGAGTTAGAGAAGGTGCAACGTTGAAGTTGTAAAGGTCACCGATACCACCGTGAGTAGTTGGGATGTTTACAAGGATACGTGCAGTCTTCATCTTGTCACCGAAGTAACGGATGCGGTCAGCGTTAACGTCTTGGTTTGTGTACAGACCAGATGTGTGACCGATACCACCGATTTCAACCATAGTTACTGCTTGAGCAACTGCGTCTTCGAAATCGTCAGCGCGGAATAGACCCAGAGTTGGAGAAAGTTTCTCGTGAGCAAATGCGTCGTCGTAAGAAACTTTACCTAGACCTTCACCAACTAGAACTTTAGTGTCAGCTGGAACTTTAACGCCTGCCATTTCAGCGATTGCTGGAGCTGGTTGACCTACGATCTTAGCATTAAGGTTGCCGTCGATTAGAAGTACTTTACGTACTTTCTCAGCTTCAGCTTTGCTTAGAACGTATGCTTTGTGAGAAGCGAAACGCTCTTTAACTTCGTCGTATACAGAGTCAACAACGATTGCAGCCTGCTCAGAAGCACAAACTACGCCGTTATCGAACGTTTTAGACATAAGGATAGAGGCAACTGCACGTTTAACGTCAGCAGTTTCGTCGATGACTACAGGAACGTTACCTGCACCTACACCGATTGCTGGCTTACCAGAAGAGTAAGCTGCTTTAACCATGCCTGGACCACCAGTTGCAAGGATAAGAGCGATGTCGTCGTGCTTCATAAGAGCGTTAGAAAGCTCTACAGATGGTTGGTCGATCCAACCGATGATGTCTTTTGGAGCACCTGCTGCTACTGCTGCATCTAGAACTAGTTTAGCTGCATCGTTAGTAGAGTTCTTCGCACGTGGGTGTGGCGAGAAGATGATACCGTTACGAGTCTTCAAAGAGATTAGAGATTTGAAGATTGCAGTAGAAGTTGGGTTAGTTGTTGGTACGATACCGCAGATGATGCCTACAGGCTCAGCGATAGTCATAGTGCCTAGGTTGTCGTCTTCTTCAAGAATGCCACAAGTTTTCTCGTCTTTGTATTTGTTGTAGATGAACTCAGACGCAAAGTGGTTCTTGATAACTTTATCTTCAACGATACCCATACCAGACTCTTCTACCGCTTGTTGTGCAAGAGGGATACGAGCTTGGTTAGCTGCTAAAGATGCTGCGCGGAAAATCTTGTCAACTTGCTCTTGAGAGTAAGTTGCAAATTCTGCTTGTGCCGCTTTAACGCGTGCAACCATTGCATCTAGTTCAGCCATATTTGTTACAGGCATAATGAATCTCCTAAAATAAAAAAACTAAAAACTTTTTAGTAAGTTAGCTGTTTGCCATTAATAGTTACTCTTAGGTAACCCAACTCTACTTAGTAAATTGCTTTCATGGCTGAGTATAATATTTCAGGACGTGAAAAAAATTGACTCAGATCAGTTCTGAAAAGTAATTTACCTACTTAGTAGTAACCATTAAGGGTAATGCAAGGTAAGTAATTGTTTTATAACAATTATATTGAGTAAAATACTTAGCTCAAAATTACAGCAATCGAATGATTTTTTTAAATAAACTACAAATTTCTGTAAAAAAGTTTCATTTTTGTACAGATAAATCAAGTAAACCACCCTGCACGTGCTACAGCAAGTATATCCGCAGCCACCTCTAAAACCACCGACATCACATTTTTTTATCAAAAACGTGCTCGCGATAACAAATACGAAACAAGCTTCAATTCAGTTTGCTACTGGTATTGAAATTTATTTTCACATTCTATTCATAAATGCGACCAGCATCATTTGCCATTAGATTTTTTGTGGTTATTGAGTGACATATCGTTAGATTTTTTCATTCGCTTATCGACAAATGTTAGCGTACATTAGCGTCCTAAAATTGGGGACTCCACGCCCATGTTATCCACCTCTTTCACATAGAGTATCGAGAAATGAGTAGTATCGAATTCGCTATTTATTTGCAGTTCTTCTTAGGTCTAGTTGCCGCAGTGAACCCTGTAGGAATCATGCCGGTTTTTGTGTCGCTAACTGGACATATGTCGCTCGAAGATAAAAACAAAACCGCAGCGACAGCCAATATTGCTGTCGCTATCATCTTGATCACCTCGTTGTTAGCAGGCCAAGTACTTCTTGATATGTTTAGTATCTCGCTAGACTCATTCCGCGTTGCAGGTGGTTTGCTGCTACTGAGCATCGCGTTTTCAATGATGTCGGGTAAGCTCGGTGAAGATAAGCAGAATAAACAAGAAAAATCGGAGTATGTCAGCAAAGAGCAAATCGGCGTCGTTCCACTGGCAATGCCATTAATGGCGGGGCCTGGTGCGATAAGCTCTACTATTGTCTATGGCGCTCGCTACCCAGGAATGCTGGAAACAACGGGTATCATCATTACCATTATCGCTTTTGCTCTGTGTTCGTGGCTACTTTATCGCTCAGCGCCTTTAATCGTGCGTTTCTTAGGGCAGACAGGAATTAACGTAATCACCCGTATCATGGGTTTGATTCTCGGTGCATTGGGTATTGAGTTTATGGCAAATGGCCTTAAAGCTTTGTTCCCTGGTTTGGCTTAAATAACCTTTCAAGCCCCACTTTAATAAAGGTGGGGCTACCTTGCCGTCTGCCCTTAATCTCCGCTCTCCGAAACTAAGCCCCCTGCCCCTACACCTCACTTAGGTATATACTAGTTTTTAGTCGTTAACGAAATGTACTTGCTATGGAAAACAATCGGTTAAAGCATCAGCTTTACGTCATCATATTTGGCCATAATACCCGAGCGGGACGAGCGTTTGATATTGCGCTCATTATTGCCATTCTTCTTTCGCTCACAGTGTTAATCCTTCACTCAATCGAAGGGCTTGCGACAGAATGGGATCAAGAATTTCAACTACTCGAGTACTTCTTTACTGCATTATTTACAGTGGAATATATACTCCGGCTGTATTGTTCTCCAAAACCCAAAGCGTACGCCACAAGTTTTTACGGTGTGGTTGACCTCCTTGCCATTTTACCGACCTACCTAGCCCTTCTTTTCCCATCGGCTTCGTTTATGGGGGTAATCAGGCTGCTTCGAGTCATGAGAATATTCCGAATCTTAAAGCTCGTGCGCTATCTTCAAGATTCAAATATTTTGTTGCGTTCTCTACTCATGTCGAGACGTAAGATCTTTGTATTCTTCAGCACAGTAGCAATTCTAGTCACCATATTTGGTGCTTTGATCTTCGTTATAGAAGGCCCCGAGAATGGTTTTACTAGCATCCCACAAAGTATTTACTGGGCGATCGTCACTATAACGACGGTTGGCTACGGCGATTTGGTGCCAAGTACACCTCTTGGCAAAGCGCTGGCATCATTAACCATGCTACTCGGTTACTCTATTCTTGCAGTGCCTACTGGTATTATTACGGCGGAGCTAAATCAAGAAATGAAGACACATAGGAACCTGGTAAAGTGTCCAAACTGCTCAAAGGCGGGACACGAAAGTGATGCTTTGCACTGCAAGCACTGTGGCAGTGAACTTGCTCCACCAGACGAGCGTGTGACAGCCAGTTCAGAAGAATAATTTCCGCCCCCCAATACCAAAAAAAGCCCTCATCTTGAGGGCTTTTTTATTGTTCAATGCATTGATTACGATGCTTTTTCTGCAAGAATAATGCGCAGTGTACGGCGTAGCGGTTCCGCAGCCCCCCAAAGTAACTGGTCACCTACAGTGAACGCATTCAAGAAGTCATTACCCATCGCCATCTTTCTTAGACGACCAACAGGGATAGACATCGTGCCGGTAACTTTCGCCGGAGTCAGTTCTTGAGCGGTAATGTCACGCTCATTCGGGATAACTTTAACCCAGTCATTATGAGTGGCGATGATCTCTTCGATTTCATCCATTGGTACATCTTGCTTAAGCTTGATTGTGAGTGCTTGAGCATGACAACGCATCGCGCCGATACGAACACAAGTACCATCGATAGCAATTGGGTTGCCATCCGTACCAAGGATCTTGTTGGCTTCAACGCCAGCTTTCCACTCTTCTTTACTTTGACCGTTATCGCGTTTTACGTCGATCCATGGAATGAGAGAGCCAGCCAAAGGCACACCAAATTGATCCGTTGGGAAAGAAGACGAACGAATAGTCTCAGCCACTTTACGGTCGATGTCTAGAATCGAACTAGCTGGGTTTGCAAGCTCTGAAGAGACAGCATCATTAACTACACCCATTTGTGAAATAAGCTCACGCATGTTTTTGGCACCGGCACCAGAAGCCGCTTGGTACGTCATGGCACTCATCCATTCGACCATGCCTTTTTCATACAGGCCACCTAAACCAAGCAACATCAAGCTCACGGTACAGTTACCGCCAACAAAAGTGTTTGTGCCTTTAATTAGACCATCTTGAATCTGACCTAAGTTCACTGGGTCTAAAGTAATGATAGAGTCTTTGTCCATACGGAGAGTAGAAGCTGCATCAATCCAATAGCCTTTCCAACCAGCTTGACGTAATGCAGGATAGACTTTTTCTGTGTAGCTACCACCTTGACAGGTAATGACTGCATCAAGTTGTTTCAAGCTTTCGATATCAAAAGCATCTTGAAGCATACCGGCATCTTTGCCGAAGTTAGGGGCTGGGATACCTACTTGAGAGGTACTGTAGAATACTGGTTCGATAACGTCGAAGTCTTTTTCTTCGACCATACGCTGCATCAATACCGAACCAACCATGCCGCGCCAACCAACTAAACCTACTCTCATTGAATTACTCTCCGTGTGAATTTAAAAAAGGCTCCTCCATCTATAAAATTTTCCGAGCCATAACACAAGAGTAAAGTAACAATAAGTGTGTCTTTTTTTAACTAACCCTACCAGTTTTGCTAATTTGAGAAGATTAAGTTGTAAAAAAAGCCCCAATACGGGGCTTCTATAAATTTACGCGCTTGTTTTACTCTCTTTTCTTGCTTGAACCTTCTTACCAAGGATGTAGCCAAGTCCAAGAGGTGCAAAAAAGATCACCAAAATAAACAAGATAAAGTAAACAATAGTGCTCTTAATCAGTTGGATAAGTTTTTCTACAGCTAACGTTACGACATCTTGAGAAATCTTGTCGAGGTCTTGAGCAAACAATTCTCGCTCTTGATTTACGATAAGCGCGATTTCCTTACGTTCACGCTCAACCATTTTAATCAGCTCTTCACGCTCTCTCGCCACCATGTCGTCAAGGGCTTGTCTTTCCGCGCTTAGCTGCGTCAACTTATCTTGAGTCTTGGCATCCAAATCATTGAGTAGTGGCTGCAATTCAATCGCCATCTTCTGCGCTAGATCTCTCATGTACTCGGGATTATTGTTAACGAAGTCCTGAAACGCGTCTGCACTCAACTGGAAACTTTGGATAGCTCCTCGAATATCATCACCATTTACGTTGCTATTTAAAGCAATCAGCTGCGCTTTCCACGTCATTAGCTTTGGTGTTTGTTCCGACATAAGAGATAAACGATCCGAAACATCCGATAGTGCTTCTGGCATGGTTCCAAGCGTTGTTGTAACTTCACTTTCGTCAATCCCCTGCGCTTTTAACCACTCACGATAAGCTGGTGTTCTGGAAAAAGTTAGATTTTCAAAAGGGTGTAACGCAGCGAATTTCTCGACAAACTCTTTGCTAGTAGCGTAGCTATCACCTTTAAACAAGGATTTTGCTAACTGATCAATTTCGTTGCTAAGTTGCTGAGACACTTGTTTAGCGTCATCACTTGTAAACAGAGCTTGACCATTGCCTTGGTTGAAAAAGTTATTCATCTGGATCGTAAACACCCACGAATCGATCAAGCCCGCAGTCGGCGAAACTTGATAAGCAGCTTGCTGTAGACCCTCTTCGGCATGGATTTTCCAAAGTAACACGTACGATTGGTTCATTACGTCATTTTCAGGATACTGAGCTGCAAGCGAATCCGCTGTTGATTCAACTTGGCTAAAAAACTCACGACTGTATTCTCGCGTCATCAAGCGCATATTCAATTCTTGCTTCGTCAGCGGGGTCGTTTGACTATCGAGCTGTACCTCGAGAAGTGAGCAGCCTGAGAGAGCTACCATGAGCAGTAGTAAAAGAAAATTGCGAGTGGCGCGCAATGCGTTCATCAAAAAAGCCTCTGATCGTGAATAAATGTACAACACATTCATTATACTTATAAAACACAAAGTTCTCGCTAAGTGTCAGTGTTTTTGAGTGATTTTGACAAACTCTTTTCTAGGGGCATGTTCAGCCTTAAACCTAAATGCGTGAAAGCCTTAAGCTGTTTTCGCTAATTCAAAGTGCTAGGTCGCCGATTGCGCAATGTAGGCCTGCGCTGACACTATCGCTTGCTGTAAATTAGCATCCAGATCAGCGAGCACGGTTTCAGATAGCGTTTGACTCTCTTTCAAGCTTTTTTCCGCTACTGTCGCAACTTTGCGAAGTTCATCAGCAAAAATACTTCCAGAAACGCCTTTCAACGTATGAGCAATTCGCGTGGCTTGTTCAATGTCGTCGGTTAAATGTTGTTGTAATCTTTCTGCATCTTGCGCGTGCTCTGAAACAAATACCCCCAACAGCAACAACATAGACTCTCGGTCACCGTCAAGAGTGTTCAACATCTTTGAGAAATCTATCGCCTCAGAACTCTCCTTCCTTTGAGCTGAAGCTTGCTGTTCAGTTTCTACCTCAGTCTCCACATTCGGCGCGGTTTTGAGTTGATTAGGCACGGCTTGCGATTCAATTTCCACAGCAAGTGCTAATTCAGGCTCTGAGATGTGCTGCTCCTGCTCAACCGAGCTTTCCGTCGCTAATGACTGGGTAGCGTGCTGCAATTGACTATCCTGAGCAACACGCATAGTCCGGATCGCAGTTAGGATGATTAGAGCCATCGCGACAATACTAAGCATTACTATCATTAATATTTGATGATTAACGATAAGCTTAGATTGATCCGTTCTTTGAGAAAGCTCGCGCATTACCGGGTGATTTACAACTCGTTCGATTAGGAACTCAGTATTCGCAGATTGTGAGAGTAGAACCGATGCTTGAGAGTTTAGAGCTAATAGCTCCAACCTATCCTCTTCTGGTAATTGATACGCCGCACGCTGAATTTCTTCTAGACGCAGATAGACTTGTCTTGGCTCGATAGATTCATTAAACAATGTGTCCAATACTACATAAGACAATTGATTACTTAGCGCTTTTGCACTTGCACTAAATGTTGGCGTTTGCTCGCTAACTCGCGCGATAAACTCATCAAGACGAGTTTCATCACTTGCAAGCAATTCTGCCTGCTCAACAAACCGTTCTAACAAATATACGGTGTGTGATACATCGGAAAGTAGATCTGAGCTTGTTAGAGATTTAAGTTGAATCGCTTGCGCATGTATTAACTGGATATCAAGCTCTATCTGTTCCGAAAACTTAGAGCGATAAGGTTGAGGGAGAAAGAGAGTCTGCTGCAGCTTATTGATACTAATGGATATCTCATCCATTAAATGGTTAATTTGATCTTCTTTAGAAGTCAGGTAAACGACAACCGAAATGGCCAGCGCCCACATCATGCCAACAATGGCAACGACAGTAAAAAGACGTTTATAAGAATTCAACAACCGTTCCCCTTCCTTGGTTCTTGCGATCTAAAAAGCGCTACACAAGGCAGCGCTTTCATTATTTTATCGGTTCCGAGTCAACTGGTCTCTGAGATTAGGAGGAGTCCCCTTAATCGTCAATGTATCAGTTTCTGGATCGTAAAATACGCGCTCACCCAGTAATAGACTATCAAAGCTTAAGTTCAGTCCACCACCCGCACCAACAAATTTTGTTAGCTTGCGAACTGTGGAGCGATCTGCTGGAAAACTGTCTTCAAGATCATAGCCTTGTTCTTGAGTGTAATCTAAAAAGCTCGAGCCTTCATTACTAGGCAGCTCTCCCGACAGTTCTTTTATTTGAACTTCATCACCAGTCTTCAACTGATCACTGCAGTAATCAAAGACCTGTTTCTTGTAACTAACGGTTTCATCTTTATCAAGCTGAGCATCCGCACAATAATCCTCTACCGCTTGCATCAAAATGGTATTTTGCTGTTTGGTGTCCAGCCCCACCTGTGCCTGCAAAAAGTCGAGGAAGAAGTCTGCTACTTTACGACCTACCCTACCTTTGATGTAGGTAAGATAACGGTTAGAGCTTTTATCTAAGTCATAACTGGTTAGGTCAATGCGTGCGGCAATATCCATCTTGGCGATATCGAGATAATCAATTGAACCGATGTTCAATCCTTCAGTGATTTGCAAGCTATTGTAAGAAGGTAGTAAACCAATGAACAGATAGTCGGTTGCTAAAGATTGATACTGTGCCATTACCAAGGTACCCGCTTCTGCAAATGGGTATTTAGCTAACTCAGTTTTTAGTCGCTCGGCGCTGTCTTGCGAGAATGCGTAAAAGTCTTTATCACCTTTTAGCAGCTCACCCAACCAAACCTGGAAGTCACTTTCTTGAGTAAAGGAACCAAATCCTTTTCCTGCTTTCGAATTAAATACGCGATGAAGCTCAGCAACAAGGCTTTCGGTTGAATTATCGTTTGGTAAAAGGGCCTCACGGTAATGAACAACCAGTTCTTCCTGCTCATTTATCGCCAACTGGTGTAAAATAACGTTAGATAGGTTCAAACTCATAGTGAAATTATTATCGTTGCTGTTTCGTTTGTGATGCAGAGTAGGGTATCATAAGCCGCTTTCATTATCATTAGCAGAGTCTTTATGCCAATTACATCTAAATATACCGATCAACAAGTTGAAGATATCCTTTCTGAAGTTGCAGCAGTGCTTGATAAGCATGGCGCAAGTGCAGAACTTTCACTTATGATTGCAGGCAATATCGCAACCAATGTCTTAAATCAGAACGTTGCTCCTTCACAACGCCAAGCAATTGCGGAAAAATTCTCTAAGGCTCTGATTTCTTCACTAGAAACTAAAGACCAACACTAATCAACTACGGACAGAAAAAACGGCAGATGGTAGATAGCGAAAATTCATATGGTGAACGAGTCTCACGACTAGTCGGTTGGGGACACTGGTTTGCGTTCTTCAATATTATCGCAGCTATGTTGGTTGGCACGCGTTATATCGCCGCATCGCCATGGCCAGATACACTGTTGGGGCAGATCTATCTGCTGACCTCGTGGATTGGGCATTTTGGCTTTTTAGTATTTGCCTTGTATCTTTTAGTGTTATTTCCGCTAACGTTTATTGTTCCTTCGCGCAAGCTCTTTAGGCTGCTTGCCGTTTGTTTCGCAACGTTCGGACTCACAGTCCTACTCATTGATACTCAAGCTTACCAGTCAATCAACTTACACCTTTCTCCGGTGGTATGGGAGCTACTGTTCAATGACGAAAGTAGCCCGATAAGTTCGGACCTACAACATCTATTTATTGTGCTACCGCCAATATTCTTAGCGCAGTTGGCACTTTCAGAGTGGGTTTGGAAGAAACAACGTAAACTCTCCCACAAGCATGTCGGACGCCCACTCACGGCGGTGTTCTTCTTGTGCTTTATTTCTAGCCACCTGATTTTTATCTGGGCAGATGCTTATTTCTATAATCCAATTACCATTCAAAAAGCGAACTTCCCGCTTTCTTACCCAATGACAGCTAAGTCATTCATGGAAAAGCATGGTCTATTGGATAGAGAAGAATACCTTCAAAAATTGAAAGAGAATGAAGGTGCGGTAGACCTTGTTAGCTACCCATTAACAGAGATAGAGTTCAATCGTCGCTCAGAAAATTTAAACGTACTTGTCGTAAGCATTAATAACTTACGCAGCGATATGTTAACTGCGGAGACCATGCCTGTTAGTTATGGCTTTGCTCTAAACAACCAGAATTTCACTAATCACTATAGTTCTAGCAATGATGACTTTGGTGTATTTGGTTTGATGTATGGTCTGCCAAGTAGCTACGCAAGTAGCATCAAAGCTCAAGGGACTGCGCCTCTGTTTATGTCAATTCTTCGCGACCAAGGCTATAGTTTCAAACTCTATAGCGGTGATAATTTTGAAGATGATATTTATAGAGACACCATATTCCGCAAATTCCCTATGGTAGACCTAACCGTTCAGCAAGAAGGTGAAACGAACCCACCTGTCGTCTCTGACCTCACTGCCATCAAACGTTGGCAAGCTGATATTGAATCAGGGGCCGGAAAACCTTGGTTCAGCTACATAGAGCTTACGACCGTTGATAACTTCGACGCCTATCAACCACAAGGCACTGACTTATCACCGGAACAGCAGTTTATTGCTGCTTATTCTGCTGCAGCGACAGCAGCGGATGGTGAGTTTGCTAAAATATTGCAAACAATCGCTGATCAAGGGTTGATGAACAACACCGTGATTATTCTTACGTCTAATCATGGCACTGAATTCAACGAAACGAAGACGCGCAGTTGGGGCTCTAATACCAACTACAGTCAATATCAACTTCGCGTTCCTATGGTGGTCCATTGGCCTGGAAAACTGGCTGCAGACTATACCCATATGACCAGTCACCTTGATCTCTCAGCAACCATCATGCAAGACTTAAGTGGCGTGTCCACGAATGTAAAAAACTACAGCAGTGGTCGTAACTTGTTTGATGAACGTAAACGCAAATGGATTATCGCAGGGGACACTAGAGAGCTCGCATTAATTACGCCGACAGATACTACTGTTGTCGATAAATTTGGTAACTACAGCTTATACGATCACAACTATCGTAAACTAGACGATAAGAATCCGAAGCTGCCGATACTGATGCAAGGCTTCACAGAACTACAACGTTTCTACGCAAAAAGTCAGTAAATCAAGGATTTAATAACTCTGGACTCTTGACCTAGAAAATCCTCTGGTTTAGATTAATCCCATCGGACTGTAGCGCAGCTTGGTAGCGCACCGTCATGGGGTGTCGGGGGTCGGAGGTTCAAATCCTCTCAGTCCGACCATACACCTAAAGCCCGTAATTCAATGAGTTACGGGCTTTTTTACACCCTTAGGAAAGCACTTAAAAGCAAGGCGGTTCCAAAACAGTTCCAAAACTGGTTCCAATATTATGTCCAGATTGCCAGTTCAACCGCTGGCACTTGGACCCACTTTTCATGACCCTCTTTGTATATTTTGGTACTACGGGAGTCAGTGTGGGCAGCGCGTGCTTGAGGGTCATGCCCTGCCTTATCATAAAGGTGGATACTCAAACCTCGAATCTCGTGATAGGTCGGCCTACTCTCTGATGGAATGCTGCTCTTTACCTTAGCCTGATCTCGTAGCTTGGAAAAAAAGCGACTCAAATATTTTCTGTTCACTTGAGTGATGTGATCACAATACTGACTCATTTCATTGCTGCGCTTTTCCGGCATCCGGTGTACTACATAAGGTGAATTGATGTTGTCCTTGCTTGCTTCAATAATATTTAGCAGTGACCTTGTCACAGGGATAACAACTCGACTTGCTTCTTTTCCTTTTACCTTTTGACGATGAATTCTAAGGTACCCGTACACTTCAACTCCGTTTTCCATAACGGGCTTATCCAGTAAGGTGATGTGTTCATATTTCATCGCACATATTTCGTTGACTGCATGAGTTGTCTCAAGAGAAAGGTCCATTGCAATACGCATCCATTGGGGCGCTATCGACCAAATAGCCTTATACTCAGCAATAGTAAGTCGTTGACGCTGCTTTTCTTCCTTAGGCTTGCGCTTTTTACGTTTAGCTGGGTTATCGACCATCACTGACTCATCGACCGCATAGTCAAACACCTTTGACATAAATGCGATCCATCGATTAAACACATTATTTGATTTGCCCGTGGCCACGGCTTCCAGTACCAAATTAACATCATCGAGAGTGATAGAAAGGCCTGTCTTATCACCAATCAAGGTATTCAACTTGGCCAAACGACTATCAAACATAGCCAACGTATCTTTGCTCGGTTTTTCCTCTGCAGCGTAGCGCTCAGATACTCGAGAAAAAAAAGAAGAAAGCCTCTCTATTGATTTGCGACGATGTGGCTTGATCAGGTCGAGGTTTACTGGATGAGAAATTTCAGGGTCAACTCTATAAGTAGCGTTGTATCTTCGCGCTAAAGCGATTGCTCGACTCTTATCATGGCCAAGGGATTTGCAGCTATTATCAATACGCCGAAATACATAGCCTTTCTTACCTTTAAAATAGAGACCTTCTGGAAGGTCTCTATACTTTTTACTTCTTGGACGTGGCACGGTCACCTCTATACTAACTAATGAGAAAGCAGCTCATCCAAAAACGGATCACCACTAGAACTCTTTTCTTTTTCTAAATCTACGTAGTATGAACGTCCTATTCGCTTACCTGGCAACGTACCTAAATCGATTTCCCTACGACAGATGCGTACATCAGGAGCCCCGCCTTGAGGAAAACGTAGTTTTCGCCAAAGGCTGAGTTTTACTAACATAAAAGATCCTCACGCACAGGAACTCTAAAAAACCTGTGAACCTATGGAATAGATGGTTAACTTTCTGATCTATAAGAAAGTGGCTTCCATAACTTGCCGGTTACAGAGGCCAATAACTCATGGGGTAAACCATGGAACCCCATGAGTTTGTTGGAGCCATAAGCATAGTTTTGCCGTCTATGCTGCTTTTTCACCCTCCTGAGGTGCAAGTCCTCGTAATACAAGAACTGCCCAATCACACTCAATTTCCAAATGTAGAAGCTCTCTTGTGAGCGCTAATGCTGACAAAGGATTATCTTTCCCCACTTGTTCACGTAAAGTTTTAAGACGCTCTCTTAATTGGCACTCTAACTGTTCGAAGTAATAAGTATTAGCAAGGAACAAATGAACTAGGGCTTCATCTTGAATGCGTGAAACTGAAGGTTCAGTATCTAAGGCATTAGTCAGCTGCTCTTGGCCAGCTGGCGTTAGTAAGTACAACTTCTTATCTGGTTTGCCAGATTGCGGTACAAGTTCCAAAGAGACCAAGCCCAACCTCTCTAACTTGGCCATATCACGATAGATTTGTTGATGTGATGCCTTCCAACCTTTCTCTAGAAGTAGTTTAGTTAAATCGTAGCCCGTTGATTGCTGCTGGTTCACTTCAGCCATCATGATGAGTTGTAAGTTTGATAGACGCATTGTGTTCCCTCTTTAACAATGATGATTCAATACTTTCACTGTCACATCCAAGTGCAATGAACTAATACCTAGCTTTGTGGCTAGGCGCTTACGATTGCCAGCATCGAGATTAATGGCGCTGGCCAACGTCTCGTATTTATTTTCATGACTGCTCATATCATGCTTTTTTCCATTGATATAAGGCTTATCAAGTCCCGCTTCTTCATAGACTTCAACTATCATCTGGGCGATGTGATTTAAGGGTTTGGTTCTAGCCATATTGTTCTCCTTTAGTGGCTTATTGGTTAGTTTCTTTCTCACGAACATCGTCTGGAACAGCTGGGAACAAGCCAAATTCACGCAAATTCTCGACTCCCAGAGCGACAAAGTTAGCGACACGCTTACCATTAATTGATTTTTCGTGGCCATCTTTCAGAACCACTTTTGCTTCCTTCAGTTGCTTTTTGAGAATGCGATCAGACTTAACTGGCAAACTGTCGAATTTTGCTTTAAGCGCAGGACTTTGGCTGATGTGCTGCATAATATGGCTAGTGCGAACCAGCAAACATAGCTCACCCTCAATCCAATCGAATGCGTACGGATGGCGGAAATGTCCCGCATCCATCTCGCCAAGAATTAGCTCTAGGATCCAAACCCATGGCTCACGTTCAGCCTCAGTTTCTCGAATGTGCGCGTTCATCTCCGTCACTAAGTCCTGCACAAAATGACCGTAGTTAATCGCAACGCCCGTAAACTCGCACAATAGACGCCAAGCCAGCATTAAACAGGCGTAATTGTCACGCATACGGTTGGCACCGTTATCATCTGGCTTGGCCATGCAACGTTTGGATAAGTAATCCACACACTCTCGATAAGCGCGTTTCATTTGAGGTCGAGAGTACGATGTCAGATATAGAATCCAGTTTTTAACTGGGAAACGAGGCAAGTCATCAGGAATCATGTCACCCTTGCGCCCTGTCAAATCGGAACGTACAAGTTTTCCAAGCAAAGACTGCACAGGCACATCTTCACCAGCTAGCAGAACAGGCGCAATACTCAGAAACTCAGTCATGTCAGTACCGCGGCGAGTAATGGTGTATTGATAGCTTTCTTGAAGCATTGCAACCGCTTTATCAATCACACCTTGCCCTTGCGCAGATAACTCTTCCCAACCGACTGGATGAGAGGTATGTGAGATTGATGTCAGCAAACGGAACTCTGTTTTCAAGCTTTGGCCGGAGAACATCGTGAACGCTAAAGTACGCTCTAGCGATTTAACCAGTGTTGACTTACCAGCTCCCTTTCCAGCATTCAGCATGTAGTGAGGCCAAAAGCCCAAAAATGTTTTGATATGACAGCCAAGCCCCCAAACCAAGAGCATCAGAGCGGCATTATTTTTAAAAGTGGCATGATAAGCCTCTAATACTCTAAGACCTTGTTCTGGTGTTCCTGATGGGAACTGAAGGTTGTGATAAGGGCACTGCTGTGTTGGGTCAGTAAAGAACGAGTCAGGGCCTTCATTTAAAATCGCTTGCCCGTTATGCCAAGCTAAGCCAACGAAATTCACTGCGCTGCGCTCACCAATATGAGTCGCACGCTCGAGGATAGAGATCATTCGGGTAAACTTACCTGGGTTGAAAATC
This sequence comes from Vibrio sp. La 4.2.2, assembly GCF_027586995.1. NCBI lineage: Bacteria > Pseudomonadati > Pseudomonadota > Gammaproteobacteria > Vibrionales > Vibrionaceae > Vibrio > Vibrio sp. La 4.2.2. The sequence continues at coordinate 169,739 of NZ_JAPPTJ010000005.1, read as the reverse complement.
CCGCCACCAACTCTACGCCATACGTCTACGTTGTATAGCTGCTCACGCTTCATTACGAAGCGTGTCAACTCTGTGGGTGAGTCTGGTGTTTGTATTGTTGACGAATAGACTTTTGTCGGCTGTAAATCTGGCTCCCCCGTCATTGCGGAGTTAGCCGATGAAATAGTTACTTTCGATAAGCCAGCGATGCGAAAAGAACAAACATCTTGCGGTATCTTTTGTTCACCCTCTTGATTCGTTACGATTTTTAAATAGCTCGTGAAGTCAGGCTTTACTCTAAACAGCCAATAAAGACTTTGGTCGTGATGTGGAAGTGGCAAACGCTTAAATTGAGCATTCTCAAACTCACCTTCCTGACCTGCGACCAACCACTGTTCCAAGTTGTTTTCTAGCGTACACTTGGTTAAAAAAGTGCCGTGTTTCTTGAGAAAGTCGTTCAAATCATTCAACCCTTCCCACTTGCCATTTTTTTGATCAACAAGGAAACAAGGAATATTTAAAGCGGTGCATTTCTCGTGAACAACCCAAGCGGCCTCTGGTCCAGGTCTATGTCCTTTTCTAGGTCCTTCAGCGATGGGTTCATCATTGTCGAAACAACAAATCACACGTTTACCTGCTAAGAATCTCCAGTCAATTTCATCAACAGCAAGGCCACGAGTAGCAACAGCGGTTGTCAGAGATTTACCTTTACCCTTTGGATCAAATCCCGCGATAGCCGAAATCGCGTTAATGGCTGATTCAACCACAATCACAGTTTTGGCACGCTTCAAAGCAACCTTGTCTGGAATGTATGGATACCCACGCTTTTCGCCCATAGCTTTAGTCTTGTTGTCACCGTTTAGAGCCGGGTCAAAAAATCGTATGTCGATACCCATGATCTCATTGGTAAACAAGCATCGACTTGGGAACGTAATAGCCGGTCCGCCGTACCCAAGTTCGCCTGCGTTCTTGCTAGGGTTTGTCCAGTCGCTATAGCCGAATGCACCGCGCTTTTGCAACATATCAACCACTTCAGCAGGAATGCCGCGTTCGTCAATAAGGTAAGCCCTTGCATCAGATGCCATTGATAACTGCTTGTCAGCCACCCACGCTAGCTGGCTTTGTGGCTTGTTTGGCTGCGACGCAACTTCATCTGTTGGAATATTGAATTCCTCATGTAGCCACTTCATTGCCTCACTGGTATCAGTTGCCTGACCACAATAAATAACGAGGTCAATACATGAGCCCTTTTCACCAGAGGTGTGATCTTTCCACATCTCATAGCCAGCTTTACCCGCATTAAAAATGCTGACACTTGGGTGCTTGTCAGGTCTATCTGGTGCTCGATAGTTACCAGTTGGGTCTGGTCGTTCCATTCCCAAACGGTCAGCCAACTCATGTAAATCAATGATCTGTTTTAGTTGTTCTGCGGACGCCATACAGCGTGCCTCCAATTCTATGTAGTTCTACCCCAACGGATACAGGGCCAAAAAGACGTTCTAAATTCTGCTTTACCTGCTGAAACTCTTGAGACTTCAGCAGGTCTGCCATCAGTGGATACTCTTGTTGAATGCGGCCCCACACGGCCTTTTTCTTATCTGGAGCGAGTTCACTCAGAGTTACCGATGGCATAGCACTGCGAGTTAAAACCGGCTCGGAAAACCAGAGAGGGCAAGTCCAGCCTTTATAGGGTTTACAGATCATAGGCATAAAGCCGCCTTAAACATGCCGCGGTTATCCATAGATCATGACTCATATGGCAACTGTGTGTGAGTTGTAAATTCATCACCTCTTCTTGATCAAGGTGATGAATCTCTTGCTCATCAAGCTCTATGTGCCCCGCCAGTTGCCACTCTTTAAACACCGAATCCTGCTCATCAACAAAAGCTTCACGATTAATAAACCCCTTTTGACGAACCATTTGCTGCTCAAGCTTAAATAGACACGCTCGCTGAGGTGCACTAAGTCTCGTAGCCATTAGCGCTTCAGGCATACGCTGCCTCCATGTAGTTTGTAGCTAAACGTTTGGAAGGTAGGATTTGATGACGACGCCAAACGGAATTCTCGTTAAGCACTTCAAGAAGCTGTTCAGCGTGTTGCTCAGGAACCCCTCCACTTGTCAGCCACAAGCGAATATCGGTAGGCCTCACGTTTAAGCGTTCTGCTACGTATTCCGCCATTCGCATTGTGCTCGCCCTACCTTTAAATACATGAAGATTGATATTGCGCATCGCGGCGGCTAATGCATTTCTGCGCATCTGCAGTACCATTTCTTCAGTACTTTGCACTGTTTCCATACCTAAACTTCCTTATTGAGATGAATGAGAAAACACCGAAACACGACGATCTTTACTAACTAACACGGGAGACTCTCCAATCAGCTTCACAACAACATTTGGCCCTTGCTCCTCACACGACTCGACAATCGCTGCAGTTCTCGGGCTACCGTCGATACTGATCACGTTGCCACGAATCACTTCATCGACAGAGATATGCTTTAAATTCTGTTGGCCTATCGAAAACATGTGCTTGCCTCCTGCATTGCGGAAACCATCGATTCACGATCAGGTGTTGTGTAAATAGCTGTCGTAGACAGATTTGAGTGACCAAGTACGGCTTGAACACGGCGAAGAGCATCTGGTGATGTTGTGCGCTCTAAGAATCGTTTAGCCCAGCTATGGCGCAGCCAGTGTGGGGTTCCCTCTGGTACCTCTGCTAAACGACACCATTGAGTAAATCGAGCTTGAAAACTACGGCGACTCATTGCCTGACGATTACGGCTTAAAAAAAGAGGACGCTCTAATCTAGGGGTATCCCACTCAATACCGGCACTCATGTCTTGATGAATTTTTAGCAGTTGCTTTAATGCATGGATGGCTGACTTATTCAGTGCAATCGGATGTTTCTTTTGCAGCTTGGCATTAGCAAATTGATAAACGAGATAGCCTTGTTCAAGACTGGCTTCTGCATCGCCAACGGTTAACCCCAACATAGGAAAGTTGTGGCGCACGGCTTTATTTGCATCTGGCCCAGCTAACACGCCTAATCGAACCGCGGTTTCACGCATTAGCAGCATCCAATAGTAATCACGCTTGGCATAGACTCCATATGTCTGCTTTACCGTTTTGAACAGTTTCTTCTCTTCTTGCTCAGTGAAGTAATGCAGAAAATATTGACTGGATGACATGCCCTTATTAATTGATAGAGAGTTCATGGCCTACCTCCTTTGGCTTCGCCGTTAATTAAGCTTTGACTAGCGAGCGCAAGCGCTCTAACAACTCAAGAGCCGCGGCAAACACTTCTTGCAACTCGCGTTCTATGCGCTCAAATTCGTACTGCTCGATGTCACCATCTTCTAGCGCATCTGAAATAGCACGGTTCATGTCGCCAATCTCTGCGTGTAATGCGCTGTAGCAGTTCAGTAGCTCGACGTCAGAAACAGAACGGTAATCACCAAGGAAATAAACGGAGTAATTCAGCTCGCTGGCCATGGCACGTAACGGGCCAACGTCTCCGGTAAGCTGCATAGTTTGGAGGGTGTCAAACAAGCCTAGTTTGTGGCTAGTTTGATTAGGGTTGATTTCGTTAAACAGAACACCTGGTCTTTTATTTAAGTGCTGTTCAACTTGCGAAACATTACCAAATGCTTTTAGCATTTGATGTAAAGCGTGCACCACTTGCGGGTAGCGTGGTACCGCAATAGATAGATCGGTCATGTGACCTCCTAAAAAATTGATACGTTTCCAATTCTTAGAAGCCTGCGCTACAATCTACCGTAAGGATGAAATGGTGTTGGAGCCGTGAGCATAGAGGTTGCCGCCTCGCTCTAAGTCCCTACTGGTAGGCTGTGTATTGCAGACTTCAGGCCCTTACTGGATTGCCGTCCCGTAAGGGTTTTTCTTTATTCAGCCTTCAACAAATCATAATCCGGATTTTTATATCCAAGCTCTCTCGATACTTGCTCCAGTGCTGGTTTTAGTTGCTGACGTTCAAATTCTGTTTTCGACTTAGATATCAATTTCACTAATTCAATATATTGGGAACGTGAACGAGCGGTTGTCTGGGGAGTCTGTGTATAACTACCAGTTCTTCTGATTTGTGGAAGTACTTCATCGGTTATCCATTTGCGGAATACCTTTGCTTCGGGTTTCCGGCTTCTTAAGATGAGTTCATACAAGCCTCCTTCAGTAATAAATGTCATGGTCTGAGACCCACCAACGGTGTCCACTAATACTGGACATCGTTGGTCCTCATCTAAACGCGCAGTTGCATCACGATACTTTGAAATATCCAATAGCTCACATACATCTTTTCCACAAAATAATGGTTCACCATTACTCGTTATCGAAGTACGAAATTCACGCTCGCCAAAATCAAACGTCAGTACTTTTTCAAATGCCTTAATTACTTCACCCATTTTCAATTCCTCGATTAAATTAAACAAATCAATTGACGCTCTCAGCGTCACTACCTAAGCCGCCTGCTCATCAATTGGCGGTAAACCTAGTTCCTCCTCTTTCTGCTCAATGGCACGCCTTAACAAAATACGGGTCATTTGTGCCGGTTTACGCTCATCTAACGTTGCTAAACGCTCGACTCTTCGCCTTAAATCTAAATCACGCGTAGCGACTAGATCCGCATTTGGATTTTTTGATTTGGTCACTTATTTCTCCTATTATGATAAGCTCTCTTTTTGAAGCTAATAGCAATCCTTAAGTCCAAATAGTTATCTATGTTAACTTTCGAGATTGATATTAGATCCATTTATAGAACTATTCAAGCCGAGGAAGGTAAAAAAATGGATCTTTCTTTTGAGGAACGTCTAAATTTTGTTCTTAAAGATCGAAAACAAACACCATGGGGTAAGAGTTTAGGTTTCACCGGAGCATCTATTTCTCATATATTCTCTGGCGGACGCATCCCTGGCCCAGAGTTTCTAAACGCAATCCGCCGCGCTGAGAATGTAAACCTAAACTGGCTGCTCACTGGCGAAGGCTCACCTTATATCGTTGAATACTTCCAAACCGCAGATGCACTGTCTGATTACGTTTGCGCCATGCTCCATGATGAACCATGGGTTGTTTATGTTTGTTCGCACGTCGATACCGCTTGCCTCGTTCTCACTCAACCGGGCGCCTATGAATTCAAAGGCAAATTTGTTGATTACAACATCATCCATGTATTGGTTGGCCCAGGTGATGATGTATTGGCAAACGTGCTCAACGACCATAATTCAGATGGTGGTGCGGTATTTGTTCCCTTTATGACGGACAACGAACGTAAAGATTTGATGGCGGGTAAAATTGGTACATATGAGCTGCTTGGCGGTTTAGAACCTTTACTGAATCCGCACAAAGTAGGCTCACATATCAGTGACATTGACTTTACAAATGCAAACTCAGATGAATCATCGGTTAATTTATCCATCATGCGAACCGTTATTCGCTTAGTTGATGAGAAGGAAGCAGAGCTACAGGCCAAACTCACAACTGAACAAAGGGCGCGTATTATTGCTGCGGTGTACAAACAGTTAAGCCGCTTTGAATTACCAGGAACAATACCCGAGCAAACTTTTTCAGCCGCTGTTGAAGCTGCATTTGATGTGCTGATTGACTGAGTTTTACTGAACTCAAGTTTGAAGAACGCCAGAGCCAACATCTGTTGCTCTGGCGTTTTATTATTGATTTTCCTAGCCATATTCATTCCGAAATTATTTTTTCTTGTTTTAGATACAGCTTATCGGTTTTTGCAACATAAGTTGCTGTGCCATCCGTCACATAGCGAATCTGTACCCATTGACCTAATTATCAGAGACAGTACGTCTCCCTACATCAAGTAGTGAGAAATAACCTGTATGATGCTCGGCAAATGAAAAACCAAAGATTAAAACAGGCAAGGAAAGCAGCGGGATTTTCACGTAATCAGGTAGCGAAATTCATGCATAAGTCGCCACACACGATTAAGTCCTGGGAAACAACGACACGTCAACCTCGCACACTCCGTGAAGTTGAACGCTTGTGTGATTATTTGGAAATTACTGTAGCCTGGTATTTAGCTGGGCAACCACCAATGAGGCCGATTTTGCCCACTGAGAAAGAGAGGGAGCTGTTAGCCCTGTTTTCAGAGCTAACAGATGAGCAGAAGGAAGCAATGTTAGAGATTATGAGGGTGATGTTGTAGCGCCTTCTAAGACACCTAAAGTATCCTCGACAGATTCAGTTTCAATTAATTCAACAGTTGAAACTTCCTTCGGCGCTAGGGTAAGAAGTTTTAAATGAAGCTGTTTGCGTAGTTTAGTTTCGCTAGAGCCTTGCTCCTCAATGGCGTCTATCATCTTTGAAACCAATTTCACAATATCAGACGCTAAACGAGTAATGTTTTCGGCTTCTGCTGTTTCCTCTCCAACAGAAGTAATGTATTTATCTGTTTGCTCCGAGATGCTTTCTATTATTTCACTTTTCAACCTATGGAAGTAACTACGATCTAATTCAACACGCTCGTTTTTATACGAAAGAGCTATGGCTTCCTGAATTCCTTGGTTAAACCTATTAACCAATTGAGCTTTATTGCCTTCAATATCTGCAATTGTCTTATTTAGAGTGTCCCTTTCGTAACCAAGAGTCTGGTTATTATTAAATAAGTTATCGTAGTTTCTTTCTGCTTCTCGCAGCTTATTTTCCATCTGATTAACTACATTCCTCTCAGCAGATATCCGCTGCTTCAACTCGAGTATTTGCTTCCCAGCATTTTCGGCATTATTTCGATAGTACTCCTGCCAATATTCAAGGCTAGCCTTACTCTGCCGCTGAGCTACTTTCATCTGCCCACTGTATTTTTCAAGGAGCTGACTATGCTGAGTCGCAACTCTTCTTTTTTCAATAAGCTTGTACTTAGCTAAGTCAACTAACCACTGAGCAAAAGGGATAGCGAATATATAAACCAGCGACAATACTACCGGTATTACTAAATCACTCATCCAATAGAATGGCGTTTCTTCTACCAAAACTAACCGTTGTGCGTTGTCTGAAAAAATCAGCTTTGCTACATGGTCATGGTTGTAGAGCAGCCAACACAAAGCAAATGTCCCAAGAAGTGGGGTCTTAAGCCGAGCAGACATTTCGGTGTAAACCGCGGAAAGGAAGTTTTTCATAGTTATCTATTTCCCACTCTCTTTAACATCATTTTCTCTACTTGTTATTTTGGGTTCACTTTTCTGGTTAAGTTGAGACTGGACTTCTATTAGTTTCTCCTCTAGCTCAGTAACCTTCTGGCTTTGAGCCCTTAAATTGTTAATTTCTTCGCTTTTAGACTCAATTTCAGCTCGCAAAACCATATTCTCTTGCACAGCATCACTATCTACTTTTGAATCGATATAAGACATGTAAGTGGAGAATGCTGTAATACCAAGACCACAAACAGTTAGTACCAACACTGCCCAGCTAATAGCTAAACCTCTACGGGCAATTTTCTCAGAGTTTACGCTAGACTTTGCACTGTCTTCCGCGGCGACTGATTGATTCTGGTTTAAGTTAGTGATCTGCTCTGCCATGACATTCATGACTTTTAGTTGTTGATTTGAGTGTTCGACCGCTTGCTCAGATAATTCTAACGCTCTGTTTTGGCGTTGTTCTTCTTGTATATTTTTTTTCTGCAGTTGCTTAGTAATATTCACTGGTGGTTGAAGTTTGTTTGTTGGCGAAACAATATCTTCAGGGAATTTTACTTGTTTCAGTGCAAACGAGAGGCTCGAGGCGCCATCCAGATCTATACCTTTGAGAGGTTTAATCATTGCATCAAAGGCTTTTTGCTGCTTTAAAAGGCTTGATATTGGCTTTGTTATGTTATCCGTCGCCCTAGCGATTTTTGATAAAGAGTTATCGTAACCTGCCAGACCTTTGGGAAATGCATCGCTGGCTGCAGTAAGTGGTGCCATAGCCTTAAGTTGTTGATCGAGAACCGAATTAAAGCGTGTAGTATACTCGAGTTGTTTTCTCAAAGTTGACGATATACCAGCCTGTGCTAGGTTCTTTTCACCTTGCTCCTTAAAGCTTTTCTGCTCAAGAACTAAAAGCCTATGAAGATACTCAAACTCTCGCTCACCTTCTAAACGATGCTCAACACGTTCGCCCCATTCAAAAGATAGAATCTTTTTGCCATTTTCATTATTGGTGACATAACAACGCTCTTTTTCAAGGTAATTATGATGTTCAAGAAACAGTGAACTAAAACCGTCTAAATCATCTAACGATAGTTCTTGTACTGCTAGATTAGACGCTCTCTCTTCTGGTTCTACGCCATCTATTACATCTTTAAGTAGATAACTCGTGGTACTAACTAACTTTCGGATATAGTCTGAAGGGTTAATTTCACTAGCACTTCTATCTCCAACGTACCGTTCCATCTCTATCATCCCTTTTACACGATAGCGAAATACGGCTAGTGAGCCGATGGTTGTTTCTAACTCACCAATAAACGTGGTATTTGATTTAAGGTTTGTACTTGTCAATTTGAAACTCCAAATAATATTATCCGTAGTTTCCATGAGTCTTTATAAGCAGTCAATTGCTTAAACGAGGAATAGTAGATTCTTCACCTTTTGGAATAACAAACTCACCACTAAGTGTATGCCCATCCGTTCCCAACACTTCAGACACTTTGCTGCACATCCACTCGGTATTAAACTCCTTTCGCGCATGGCCAGAGACTAAAATATTGCGCTCAGCTTGGACCCCGGGAATGAATGGGAAGTCATCTAAGGTCAACACATAGTCGCTGCGTTGCACTTGATAAAGAACCGCTTCAGCAGCTGCTCGAGCTGCCTCTTCGCTAGGGAATATTTTACTCAGTTTCTTAACCTTACCCGTTTCTTCTCCGACTCTGACCATCTGCTTTTGCCCTTGCTCCACCGTTTGCCAGAACGCCTCTACCGCTTTGACGTTGCCAGAGCCTTTTAACTCTATCTCTGCTTCTGTTTCATCGGTGATATGGACGGGGACAGGAGGCAAGGTTTTCCCGCTAACGCTTTGGTTATCGCCTCGCTCAAAGAACACCAATTTTTTATCTGCGATTTTCATGGTTGCACCATGTTCTTTCGCCAGCTCCGTAACTAAGTCAGCATCACTTTGCCCCGCTTGTACATAGTGACCAATCGTAATATTTGCATACTTGCCGCTCACTGCAGGGGTAAAATCGTTTTGGCTAGCGATGGTCTCAACCAAGCTTTTTAGATTGGTACTTTGCCAAGTAAAATCCCGCTGTGTTTTAAAGCTTCCCCCTAGGTTTGCCGCATCACCAGAGATCACTATTTGCTTATCCGGGTTCCTGAGCTTTACTGAATTCACCGTAAAACTGCCTCTAAACACTAAGTGCTCTATATCTTTACCCGTATAGATTTGCATGTTCGCATCAGCTTTAGGAAACGCGACCTTACCATCATCAGCTAAGACTAACTCAAAGTTGTCACTTTCAAGCCCTGCTTCATCATTGATCGTCAAAGTCACAAAGAATTCCCTGATGATTGGCGTAATGTCTTTGCCGTTTACCACGGTCTTAAATGGCGCTAATCCCATAGACTTATCTCTTCTTCATCTGCAGGCGTTTCAAGTTCAGGCAGGTGTATTTTTACCCCTGCTTTAAGTGGGTGCGGCAAAGCAGAAAGCCCCCGATTAGCTTTGAGTACCGCTTCATAGGCACCGGGTAAACCGTTGTAGTATCGGTGGGCAATATCATCAATCTGATCACCATCTTTTGATATGTAAGTCGTCATGGCTACACCTCGTCTGGATACTCTTTAATCTCTATGGTGAACTCAATTTTACGCGCTACGCCTTTGGTAAAAAGATTGGTTTTATCGACTTCCAAAGAGCGAATAGTCCATAAGGCGAGGTCATAGCCAAGACCGTCAATCAGGCGCAGCGGCTTCCCTTTATCACCTTCTGCTTTCATTTTGTCGGTCTGCCCTAGCCCCCCTCGAAAATGCGGATAGATAGTGCCTTGAAAACGAAGGGTCGATAACTCCCCACCAATAAACTGCGAACGTGGCTTACGCCCGGTAAGATTATGATCCGCCCATCGCCAAGCGTGGACTTCTCGAATGCTTTGTAGCGCAGCGGTATCGATACTGAACCGATAGTCACCTAACGCCATCATTACATCTACCATTCTATTTCCTTAATCTGCAAAGCTAACGTTGCGCCCACCTAGCTTCATTTTTTCCATCTGTTTCGCAACACGAAGCACCATCTTTTCGAGCTTATTCAGTTGCTCATCACTGGCATTGCCTTGAACATGGAAAACAGGATTAAAGTTGACCTGAGGCGGCGCCACCTGATTGGTCGACTGGCTGACTTGTTTAACTGTACTGGCAATTTGAGTATTCTGAGCAGCGGTTTGCTGACTGGATTTCTTAACACTATCACCAGGTTTAGGAGTATCTGAACCAAAGAAACCACCGACCCAGCCACCCAATGCTTCACCGCCCATTCCACCAAGTAACGCACCGGCTAAACCGCCTATTGCGGTACCAATAACAGGCACAACAGAACCTATAGCCGCTCCTGCAGCTGCTCCAGCCATCGCACCACCCATGTTGCCAACTGTACCGCCAATTTGAGTCGATTTTTCTTTACCTGATAACGAATCATCCATCATGGTTGAACCAAGGCTCAAAGCACCGAGAGCCGCACCGACATAAGGTAATCGACGAGTCAATCCACCCAACTTGCTAGCAGACAACAAAGCCCGTCCAGGCATGGAACGAGAGCGAGCTTTTCCACGTCTACGCTTTCTCCTGGACCCTACATCACCACCGAATCCATCGACTGGCATATTTGTCACGTAAACCTTAGACACATCGCCAGTAGGCAACCCGGGTAAACCTGCACCTCCACCACTGCTTTTGGGGCCTCGAACGAAGTCCATCACCCCTTTACCCATGGTGTAAGCTTTTCGACCAGCCCAAACTGCACCCAATGTACCAGCTAATGCAGTAGCACCAGTAAGTACGTTTGCTAGTGTGTCTGGGTCTAAGCTGTTAATTGCATCAGCCAGTTCTGCTATTGGCTCTGCTAGCTTTTCGTCAGCAAAACTCATCCAAGCTGTTTTTAAACTCATCATCGCAGCATTAGCGGTTTGAGCTGCTCGAGCAGAATCTTGAAGAACGGCGGTACCATCGCCTTCAATATTGAGAAAACTACCGAATGCTTTTTTACCATCTTCACTCGAGAGCACTTTCATAAAACGCATAGCCTCATCACCAAACAATTGACTGTATTGAGTGATGTCTGAATTTGTTGCAGCCATGATTTCACTGACGATTGAGGGTAAATCCCGAAACTTCTTTTCGCCTCGAGCAAGCGCTTCTTGGTCGAATACCTGAATACCCAGCTTTTCTATATCTTCATAATTGGATGTAATGTCGGCTAAAACAGATTCCATCGCGCTCGCCGCTTCAGCTGCTGAGCCAGAACCCATTCGAGATATCTGCAGCATCGCCCCCATTTCTTGTACTGCTTTAGGGCCGGTACGTCCCATTGCTGCGTATGCTGCTGAAACTGACGCACCTTCTGCAGCAAGGTTTTGTAATGTGAATGCCCCGGCTTTACCTTGCACGACTAAAGTGTCGATCGCAGACAGCACATCTTCACTGTTTTTAAGGCCAAATTTTTGCGACATATCCGCAAACATTTCACCAACATCGATACCCGCGGCACCAGTCGCCTGCATTACTCGACCAATGTTGGCCATGTTCTCTTGAGCAAACTTAAGATCACCGGTTTTCTCTACAATCTTTTCAACTGCTGAGAGCATTTCACCCTGATCAACACGAATATCTGATTGCTGGGAAGTAGCGAACATCTCTTTGCGCAGAGACGCCATTTCAACTTTTGACTTTCCCGCCTGAATCCCTAATCGTTCATAACGTTCTTCTAGCCCCATAACAGCAACGGCAGAGCCAGCCCCTGCAGCACCGGTTGCTAACGCAGTCCATTGGTTACCCAGGCTATCAATACCTTCACCAACCTTATCGACACTACGACGCATTAGATCGGTTTTCTTAATAGCAGCACCCATATCTTGGGTGTACTTACGAACGTTCTTACGAACATTAGCCAAGCGTTGCCCCATACGACTGGTCGCGCTGCCAGCTCGCTGGTTCTCTCTACCTAATCGACTTGTTTCGTTTTTTAAACGCTGAGAACTTTTACCCAGTCGCTGATTCTGCCGCTCTAGATCGTCAAAAGCTCGAGAGACAGACCTGTCAACCCGAGCTTCTACACCAATCCCGACAGATGCCTTATCATTAGCCATATCGGTTCTCTGTCTTATGAATTATCACTTTCTTCGTTCAACTGGCTGAGGTTCTGACACCCCTCTAGCCATTCAAACAGCTCCGCTATGCTGAGTCGTCTGAGCTCTTCGAGGGAGATGCCTCCACAGAACTTGGAAATAGCAAGGCAGACTTGGCGACAAACTGCGGGATCGGTAACAAAAAACAGTCATACGCCTTTTGCAATTGAAGATAGTCGTACTGCGCCAAGCTACCGATAAACTCACGAGTGGTGTTAGTCAGGTTGGCAAACAAGTGCGCTTCATGTTCAGCGTTGTCGTCTAACAAGTTACCTTCGGCAATAATTCGACTTTGCTTCTGAGCCAAGATGACATCATTCGTCTCAGGAGGTCGCATTGTTAAAATCGCTTGTGGTGACCCATCAAGTTCTTTAGGTACCTGTAATGAAATTTTAATCGGTTGATACATGCTTATTCCTTAAATACCTAACGCTGAGTTGATGCCTTCACGCAAGTTCACACCGCCCACGCGGTTGATGCCTGATAGCAAGTCGATGTAAACCAGTTCTGACCCACCTTGCTCGATGCTGTATGTCGTCCATGTGATCTTACATGGCATTTCTGCGACTTTTTTACGCTCGAGCTCACCCATATCTAGACCAATAACACGGCCAGTCACTTTAACGACAAATTTCTCAACACCCATTGAGCTTTGCAGCGCAGAACGAAAGACAAACTGTTTCTCTTGTCCATTTGTGAGGCCAAACAATTTAATGGTCTCAGCGTTTGGCTCAGCAATGGTCACTTCAAGATCTTCAGTCTCGACAACACCCATATCGAGTTTAATCGCGCCAACCATTCCGCCGGCAATGTACTCTTCGACCACTTGATTAAGTGGCGGTAATTTTACTTTGGGCACCAAGCCCAACATTCCGCGGCCATCTTGGTACCAGACATAATCCGCGAGAACTTTTGGAGGTCTACGTTCCATGATTGTTCCTTACTCAAAGATTACGTCAGCGTAATCATTAACGAAGTGGCTCGTCACAGTAATGTTTTGTGCGATACCAGGAGGGGTAAAGTCGTAATCGACATAAAAGTTACCCGCAATGATTGATTCCGGTGGGTTCAAATCCGGGTCAGCCCAAGCGCCACCGCCATATAAGTGACCAGCACGAACTTCGGCATTTAAGCCGTTCTGAATTGAATCCGTTACATCTTCAACAAATGTGGCGAGAATCTTACGGTCACGCGCCCATTTCAGGCTTGAGGTGATCATGTCCAGAATCATGTCATTGACGCGGACATGAGAGTTGAACTGCCATTTTGGGTCATCACTGCAGCTTAAGTTGCCCCAGCTGCGGTAACCATCATCAAGGATAACCGTAGTAATTTGGTTCTCGTTCAGCAGGTGCGCCATGCAGTTGGTATCACCATCTACATAATCGATAGGAATTTCAGTTCCTAACGTACCGTTAACTTTTCGGTTAGATATTGAAGCGCTGTATCCATCATTTGGATCTTGGTCTTTCTGAATCTCCAAACCAAGCATGAAGGCACTCATTGGAACAAGACGACCATGCGCATTTTTCATGCGTGGCCAGAAAAGTTCTAATCGCTTATCACCCCATAGCTGGCGATAGGCAACAGCTTCTTCGTAAGTAGTACCCGGGCACTCTCCAAATACCTTACAACGTAGACGCGTTGCAATCGGTAGCAGTTTGGTCAGCACCGATTGGTTGCTTAAATAACCAGGCACAGAAAGTAAACGAGGGCGTTTCCCTGTTACCGCCTGAACATCCAAAATGGCTTCAATACCCGACTTCTCACCGGTTACTGGATCTACGCCACCAATGATATTGGCGATAGTTGCCGCCTCATCGGCTCCTTCTTCCACTCGAATAACACAGATAGCACAGCGCTTTTGATCATAAACCGCGGTCAATGCGTCGAATAGTGTCCCTTTGGCATCTCCGACCATATCAAGCTTGGCGAGTTTGTGGACGTTGCCAGCAATCAATACTGGTTTTTTATATGGGTAGGTTGCAGGATCAGCATCAGGGGCAGTACCAACAACCACAGCAAAGGATGTGTCCGCCATTTGCATTGGACGAACGCCACTGTTGTCAGTATTTCCAAAGATGCCATGTTTAAATTGTGATGACATGGTGTGTTCCTTTGTTGATAGAACTCACCTTCAGCGGCATCGTTTAAATCATTTTATGGGTTTAGAGCGAGAAAAACAGGGGCTAGTTTTCTGGCGGTGTTGGCCACGGATTTTCTGCTTTAATCTTCTGTTTAGCGGCAAGGGCTTGATGTTTCAACTGAAGCGCCTCAGCTTCTTTCCCTTCGTCCATTAAATCCATAGCTTCCATTTTTAATGGGTCACACATTTGCGAATACAAAGTGCGGCGCTTGTCGTCGATTTGGTTGTACTCGGCTATGTACTTGTTGCTTTTGTTTGTTACCCAAGAACCGTCAAACCACTCATCGAATGGAGTTTGGGGTTCAACAGATGTCCAACCATCAGGAATAACCCCTAACTTCTCTACTGGCTTAAACTTGGTACAATCTGATTCATCAAAGATCATCTTTCCAACATGCTCTTCAACATACTCAGTGCCAATTGGTAAATTGTTATCCAGCACGACAATGACCTTAAAGCCATCTTTCTTAGGCTTGGGCTCAACCTTTAATGCACTGCGTGGAATGTGGTATTGACCTGCGCGACACTGTGCTTTAATCGCGTTGTGGTCAACCACCTTTGTTTCTTTATCCCAAAGCCAATAATGTTTATCTGACATACTTACTCCTAGACAAAGACAATTTTGTTTTCAATGGTTGTTACGGGTTGGTTTTGGCTTGCGGTTGGAACAACACGATTAGCATCAAAATCAATTCCTCGGTAAACCGAATATGTTTCACTCAAGTAAGCTCGCGATAGAGATTCACCTTGAACAAGTTTATTTATAATTCGAATTGCTCCGTTCCCCTCAGAACCTGCATATGTGAAGTTATTTCCTCCTGAGAATAGACCTGTAATATTTCGAATTGCATCACCATGCGTTTGGTTCAGTTGGTAACTAGCACCATCGGCAGTACGCACATAACGACCAAGAATGTCACGCGTATTGATGATTGCTGCATCACCAACACCAGAAACCAATTCAGGCCAACGAGCAGCCAAACGCCAATACATTTTTGCGTTCAAATCCACTTCGTTCTCAAGAACGGCTTCTTCGGGGATAGTATCTGATAGCCAACCTGACATTTGACCAGGTGTGTTACCCGTGTATGGCACCCACCACCAAGGCTCTGGCGCATTAGGCCATTGCTCATGTCGGTTTATTGGGTCGGTAGGGTCTTTTCCTTTACAGGTCAGGTTAGGGCCTGCATACATTTGCCAAACTTTAACTTCACCATTCGATTCTGTCGTACACGTTTCACCAGTTTTATATATCCGATTAGCGTCATACGCTTGAAACTGACTATTCGATATTAAACCTGACAGTTGTTCATCCACGTATTTTCGAGTAGCGGTAACAATCGCTGGGTCAATCATCAGAATAGGCTCCAACGATGTAACCGCAAATGTCATCTCGACAAAGATATCATTGACTTCTCCGCCATTGTTACTGCCGGACAAAATCGGGATACGAACAGAGTTGCCAACCGCGTGTAAGTAAGAATTACCATCAAAAGTCGCGACCGCAGCAAATTCACGGACTGCAATATCTACAATGTCATCTGGAATCTTGGCCCACACTTTTAGCTGAGGGACACCATCTGGCTCTGATGGGGTAATCATCTCCATACCAGTGACTGGTATGCGAGTTATCTCATTAACAAGCGTGGTTTGTGTTCTTGAAGGCTGAACATAAACATCATTCGCATCACCGATCGCAATATGAGTGAAATTGATCGGTTTATTATTCAGCTTACCGTTAATCTCGGCATTCTCACCTGTAAGAGTAAGAATGGAACCGTAACTGAGTTCAGATTCTGGAATACTCATGTTATCTCCAAAGGTAATGCTCCAGAGCGAATAATCATACCTAGTCGCATAAAGCACACATTGTTGCTATTCACTGAGCTCGTAATATTCTCTGTTCGCCAAGGGCCGCTGCGAACTATCATACCCATTCGGCTGAGTATGCTATTTTTCACAGGATTATTGACCTGGCTTGTGATTGAAATGCTCTCAAGGTGAGAGCGCGTATTCTGCGCGTTGTTGACCGCTTTGAATATCTGGGGAACCGTGTTCTCATCGATGTCTGAATTACGTGCCTGTAAATTAACTCGGAAAAAACCGGGGCGAAGTTTTACTTTATCTTCAAACCACTCTGTGACACTTAGACCATCTTGACGAATCGACTCAATACTCTTATCCAGTGCGTATCGAGTTCCTTTGTAAATATGAATCTCGATTGCTGCAGCAATGACATCACGCTTTGTTTTTTCGTCCCAGCTTTCATCCCAATCATCAACGCTCATCTCCCAAGCCAGATATGGCAGCAAGTCCGATCGACATTTGTATGGATCCAAATAATCTTTGATATCACGCTCAATGAGAGCGATTTCTTCAAAGAAAATTTGTTCCATAACCCGTTCTAGCGGAGATGCAGAAGGTGGTAATTTGCTAACGAACTCAGGCTGACTCAACGGGAACCCCTTTTTGACGAACCACTATTCCGGTGCAATATGGCGCCTCTGATATCCCGCATACGATCTTGGCTAAAGGAGAGACAATATCCACGTCTTCAACTGGCTGAAAGCTCACTGTATTCTCGCTGTCGTCTTTTTGTACGTGAGCAGCGGCATCAACTAATGACAAAGAAACATTACGAGCTAATCGATGCGTCTCATCAGCCAAGCTTCTCAAACGATTGCTAGCCACTGCTAGAGTTTCACTTTCACCAGGACCATTCGGCAGATCTAGTTCCACTTCAATACTGTATTCTTTAATGGTTGCTGAAAGTACCGACAACTCATCATTAAGCGGACGTTTAGTTTTAGTGCTGACATACTCGAAAACTTTCTGGCAGAGTGCCTCAGATGCGACGCCATTGCCTGTTCTACCTAAGATGTACAACACCACTTTAAAACCGTCAGGGCTGTGAACTTTAGCATCAAGTACATCTTCATCTGCGGCAAGCGCATGAAAGATATAAGCACCGTCAGGCCCCGCCGTAGAAAACCCTTCAGGTGCCATCTGAACCCGACGACGAAACTCTTCTTCTGTTTCGTTCTCAAACTTTTCAACTGGTCGCCAATCTGCGAGACGTTGCAAATTGGTTCCGGTCGCATAAGCAACCATGTTCTCTAGAGAGATATCTTGGAATTCTTGTCTAGCGCGGGTGACTTCTTCAGACATGGAAGAAAAAGCATTGTAAATAGGATCGCCCACTTTCGGCACCGAGACCTGAGATAGCTCTGCATAACGCTTTAACATCCGATCACGAATAAAACGCGCATCGAGCAACTTAACCACTTCAGGAGGTGGTAACTGCGAAATCTCTATTTGGCTCATAAACTCAACCCTGAGATTTCAACCACAGAACCATCAAATAACAGCTCAATTTCCATCGATAAAGTCACTTGATTTTCTCCATGCACTAACCACGATTTCACCAGTTTTAACTCGTCATTGAATCCGTTTGGAGGGTGAGACAAAGCATCCGCAACATCGGCATAGATGTCGATCTCTAGCTCTGGTGTGATTTTCTTGTCCACCCTACTTGGTAAGTTGGAGCCATACGGTCTATCTAGCGGCAAAGATCCTCTACGAGTTTTGAAGCAGCGTTGAATACGTTGCGTCAGTTCTTCAACACCCTCAATAATCTTGCCTGTTTTCTCATGTATACCTGTTGCCATACTAACCACCTGCAAACACGTCAGCTGAACCAGTAGCTACAGAAGAACCACATGCAACAGGATCACCTATACGCCCCAAAGCTTTACCATTAACAAAGACTGAGCTACTTCCATTTGCGAGAACACTTGCATGTGTTTCTGGGATAGATGGATAAGTGTGAGGAGCCCATCCGTCCCCCTGCCGATGCACTGCAATCCCATTACAAAAAACATCAGGGCTTCCTCCTACGGACGGTCTCGGAGGCCAACATCCGTGTCCTGTACATTGATCCCCTACTCTTGCTACTGCTGACATGTTTCTTCTTAGTTCCAATCAATTCGAGGCGCAGTAAAAGACATATTACCGCCTGCCGTGAAATCCATCGTTCCACCACTCATCACTGATAAGTTTCCATCAGTATGAACCATGGCGTTACCTGTAATATGAACTTGCACATCTCCTGCAAACTTTGCGGAAAAGCGGCTGTCGAGCATGTCGTATTCCAACCATGTCCCGTCGGGAAACTCTCGGAAAAAAAGATTAAGGTCATCTTTCGGTTGGTCACGACTCATCTGATTGAGACTCGCAACAATGACACCACCTTGAGTATTGAATTCCTTAACAACCAGCACGAGTTCACCCTCTTGATGAGGAGCAAAATCCTTCACCGCACCGGCATGACCAACATCCGATGGAATCCAATTAGTTGTTAAGTCAGAAGTGAACTGTACTTTATAGCGAAGCGGTTTGCCCTTAACCTCAACAATGGTACCAATTTGGATCATCTGTGAAATTAACCGCACCAATTGCGCTTGAGTAAACTCACTCATTGTTTTCGCCATCCAAATCAGAGATAACTAAATAATCATCTTTATGCGCTTCACCAATATTTGGCGGAAGGCTGACATGAATTTCAGTGGGCACTTCAGAAGGTCCTTCAGGCAACCAATCAACCTCACCACCGAAATCATAAGGACCAGCCACGCATTCACAGATAAACCAGCCGTCTGGAACCTCTTGCTGCTGAGAGATGATCACCTTCTGAATGGAGATGTTGCCTGCGGCAGACGAGGAACAAAACAAACGCCAGTCTTTTAGAAACACGAGCTCAGCGTTCTCGACGTCAATGCCTTTCGATTGTTGGCCACAATAAATACGACCAATAGCCATAAAGTTCATGCGTGTGTTGTAGACATCACCTAGAGGACTTTCGCCGGTGTATACCAGGGTCAAAACCCCTGGACGCAATTCTTCATTTTGGTATGCAGCACGCTCTTGCCAATTACGAGTAACTGTTCGTTCAGGGCTGTGTTTTTTAAATGCAGCCTCAATACTATTCATGATGTCACTAGGGGTAGGTTGAGTCATACTAAGCTCCTACATTTTAAAGCCCGCAGCTTTCATTCCAGCGGCGACAGAGCGCTGTAAAATCTGCGCTACCTTATCATGAGTTTGTTCTGCAGCACGATCGTAAAAATCATTAGCAGCAGTGCCGTTTCTAGCGATTGAACGCGCAATCATAAAGGCCAGGTCTCGCTGATCATGTTTGGGATTATTTGGTTGAATCCTTTTAACTCTCACCCAATCCAAAACTGACTGAATCGGTGGTATGCCTTGAGGGCCAGTCTTGTTAACAACAAAAGCGTTGTACCGCAAAGAACTGGTTACCATTCTCTGCAACTCTCCAACCTGATTAGAGCGTATAGAATGAGTTAATGTAGATTCGGCTTTCGGTGCCTCTTCTCTTGCTGCTCGAGAGACCAATGAACCCGCTGTGCTAATTCCTGCCTTTAAATGCTTGTTCAACACATCTGGAGCAGTTCTGAATGCTTCGTCCAATGCGGACGTATGAAGTTCAACACTTAACTCACGCATTGTTTACTTGCCTTTCGAAAAGCGTCATCAGTTGCTCATGGACTGCAGCTGGCGTTCCGTTTTTCGCTTCACCACCAATACTATTTCGTACAGAAACCGTTTTGCTGAGTTGATGAATAGCTATGTATTTCACTGCTTCTGCCATACAACGGAGCAACAACAAAGGTTCGTCTTGCACATCGATGTTTATCGTTTCGTTCACTATTTTCCGACAAGCATAGTAGGTGTAAGAGAAGTCTCGCCCACAGCTCATAACAACAGAGTCAGCAGGGAAATGTGAGAGCTGAATCCACTTCGTATCACTGTCATCATCAACAACCGACAGCCTAGGTAAATTGCGTGGATAACCAACTTCCCAAGGCTGTTTTGCTCGTTGGCTTTGTCCATAGAGCACGTTGCGAACACGAATCAAACCAACCGGTGCTTTGTATAGCAGTTGATTGGTCATAAGAGTAAAAGTGGCTATTTTAATTTGGGGACGATAACGGCTTAAGTCAGCCAGAGCGATCTCTATGATTTGCAGTTCGAGACCTTCAAGCAGTTCTGCGCTATCTTTCAATGCCTTCTGTAACTTGGTTGTTAATTCAGTTACGTTCACATTCCACCTCTTACTTTCCAAGAAGCTATCCCGACAACAAACAACAAAATGACCCAGATAAGATCACGGTTATATTGAGACTTCACTGAGGCCCCAGAAATTGCCTGCTCCAAAGGAATAAGGCGTCTAAGCGTTTCGTCAGATACCTTTTGTATCCGGCGAACAGTGCTTTCTAAATTGTTGTGTTTGGTCTGTAGTTCAACCATTTGCCTCATAAGCTCAGTTTGTTGCTGCATGCATTCACGCATCTCACTACGAAATGCGTGAAACTCTGTTTGAGAGACAGGGCTACCGGACATCTGCCCCTCCACGTAGTTTAGAGGCGACACTACCTAAAACGCCTGCAGGCACAGGCATTACACCCGAAGAAACTTGTTTATCCTGGGAGCGCTTATGGATATTTAAGCCAAGTACAGTCAAAGCAACAGAGAATAAGCCAGTTAATTTTGCCGCCCCTGTAAACGCTGCTTCCGTATGCTCGGGATGAATGAGCATTAACAATGCGATACCAAAAAACAAAGAAGACCATGCTAGACAAACGGCATACCCAAAAGTCGGACGCCAACGACGAACGTATGAATCTTCGCTATCCAGTTCCGCTTTCATGAGTTTGTGTTGCTCAGTGAGAGCCAGTTTTCGTTCAGCACTTTCTAGTTCGGCATGTTGGTAGGCAAGTTCACGCAAGTGAATACGCTCATCACTTTCCATCTGCTTAATTTTCAACAATGCATCTGGGTTGCTTTTAAGCTCGGCCTCAATCGCATCTGGTGTATTTTCAACACCCAGCGTATGCGCTACAAGCGCCCCAACACTGCCGCCTACAGGTCCACCAATTAACCCACCTACCAATGGCGCTGCACTTGCGATCATGGACTTAACTTTATCCCACATAGTGGCTCCTTAGTTGGTACCGTCATCAAGTACCAACCATTAACTTATTGTTCAGCAATAGCTTTTAACTTAGCTAGCGCATCTTGAATCGCTTTCAGTTTTAACTCGTTGTCACCAGCGGCCAAAAGCTCAACTTGCAGTTCGCTTTCGTCTTTACCTTCCAAAGACTGCGCATACTTCTGCGGGTCAAATTCGCGTTCTTCTTTACGCGCTGCGAGCGTGTCAGTGATCTCTTTGAGCAGTGTTTTGCGTTTGCCGTCTAATTGTTCCAGCTCGGCTAAACGTTCAAGTTCGTCGTCTTCGAACGAGGAGAAGAAAGGCTTGATGTCTTCGATGCTTTTTTCTAGCAACTCAGAGAACACGGCATCTTGAAAGGCACCAGCATCGGCTTTGTTTGGATTTTCAAAATGAATGATTGGTAAGCGTGCTGCAGTATTTGGCTGCACGACCGTTGAACCAAAATATTTCGGCGTAATGCCAAAGTTGATGTACAGAACTATGATTTGACGGTTGGTTTCCGGTGCTGCCGAAACAAAGCGAGCATCGACTTCACGCGTCTCACCAGGTTGAACAGAGCGGCCACCAATGTTGACGGTTTGTTTTTCGTTGTTTGTAAACGCAGTCATGACAGGCATGATAATTCACCTTCTTAAGTTAGGAAAAAAGCCCCCATGACTCAATTCAAAGTAAGGGGGCAAGGGCTCGCACTATCGGCCAGTGGCTGAATAGAACAGTACGCTGGTAAAGCGGTTACGAATTGGTTTAGGACAGTGAATTGCGTTGTACTCTTCACCATAGGCTTCTTTGCCACCTTTGAGCTGGCCATTTGCATCACGCGCTTCTTGCATTTCGCTAAGGGTGAATGGCTTAACCACGGTGTAGGTCAATGCGCCTTTCTGTCCCATGATGATACGTTCATCACCCAGGTGTGTTGCCGGTGCATTGGTTGAGAACGCTGGCAATGACTTGACCATTTCCAGATCACCTTGAGATGTGGTGTCGGTACCACTGCGCTTCATAGAGGCAACAAACGTTTCTGCGTTGGTACAGGTATCGTTCAGAGTGTTCGACATCAGTAGGAAGTCTGGAGTAACAAAGCGGTCATCTTTCATAATCGCTTTACGACGGCCAATTGCCTGCAGCAGCTTGTTGTAGTGCTTCTCTGGTGTCATACCATCTGGAATATCACTATCTACTTTGACAATGTTGGTTGCGTAGCTATAGGTAATTGAAGCATTGGTAGCTGTTACTGGCTTCAATTCGCCAACCTCATCAACGAGAACCAACTTACCTAGGTTGTACGACTGAACCACGTAATAAGTGCCTGCCGTTTGCTTACCAGAGCCGTCGAACGGCTGAACCTGTTGACCATCAATTGTTAGCGTAAGTGGGTTCTCTGGCGCACCAACAGTATTGCCTTGCAAGTCGTATTGTTGATGCGGCGCCACAATTGGGAATTGAGCCGTTTTGATGATGTACGCGCTCTGCAACTGTGCAGCGATTTCTTCATTATTCGCCTTTGCCGCTAGGTGTGAATCGGCTACGCGCTGCATGGTGTTGACGATGCGACGAGCAACCAGCTCTTTAATGATGCGGCTAGCCGTAGCAACATTACGCCCCCAAGCGTCCCAGTTAATGGTAGAAGACTTGGAAAAATGCATGAGCTCGTTCGAAACTTCAAACGCCACTTTCATTGGCAGAACATAAGCCAAGTCCATACGCTGCGAGTTTTTCACTTTTGGAATGGTGTTGTGCTCAAACACAATACCATCACCCATGATCGCCGACACATCACGGTTCTCATACGGAATATTAGTGGTTGCTGAGGCGCTAAAGTCGGTTAGCGTTTGCACCAGCTGAAGGACATTGAGATCAGACAGTGCTTCACGAATCACTTCACGTTGAACCGATACTGGTAACTCAGTATCTGAAATGACGTTTGCCCCACCCTGACCTGTCAGCGCTAAACGCTCTGCATGAATTTGGCGGTGGTGAAGGCGATCAAACTCCGCTAGGACCTGGCGAGCAAAGACTGGCAATTCTTTTTCTTCCGTTAGGTTGAGTTGGCCTAAGGAATAGGTATTGGTGTTACGCAGAGCAGAGTGAATTTGTGATTGCAGTTGTAGACTTTCGCGCTGTTGGTCTGGCGTTTGTGTCACAGAGCCCGCGACATGGCCAAAGCCCATCTCACCCAGTTGCACTGATACCATCTTCTGATTGCCGTGGCTGATTTGGTTTTCAGCAAGTTTGGTTACTTGCTCTTCGGTCATCTCAGTGGTGATAAGGTCTTTGGCTTCTTTCAGCTCTTTTTTGATGTCGTCGCTCAGCCCTTCGGCGTTATCGATCGCATCAGTGAAGATTTTCACTCTCGCTTCAAGCTTTTGTTGTTGCTCGGCTTGTGCCGTTGCCGTTTTAGTCGCTTGCTCACCAAGAATACGAACTACGTCTTCTTCAGTCAGTGAGCCGCCATTTAAGTTGATAACAGGAGTGTCAGTAGTGCCAGATGCTGACAGCAACTTAGCTGTATCAAGTACCTGGTCACTTAACGATTTAGCTTTCTCTTCTTCACTGACACCATTTAGAGAATCGGTTAGAAGTTTGACCATTGCAGTGTGTTGCTCTGCTGTCAGTTTTAAACCTTTTAGCTGCTTTTCAAACAGCGCAATAAGTTGTTTCCACATGGTTTGACGTTCCTCGGAAAATTTATTAGCTAAAGACTCGGAAAGATAAGTTGGGCAATCATGAAGGCTGGCTTCACTGAGTTCGATTTTGTCTAAGTTCTTGATGCACGGTCTGGTGACTAGACCTGCTCCAAGTAGCGTTGGACCAAACTGTTGGTATTGGCCATCTTGTCCGGCCTCATTGCTGACATAGTTAGGATGAATTTCAGCAGATAAGTATTTAAAGCCATCTTTAGTGACCTTATTAATGCCGAGTTCGTACCACTCCACCTCTGCTCGTAAACGACCGCGGTCGGTAAACAGGCGTCTTACCACCGCCCCAGCCCCATCTTCAGGTTTATGGGCGATATCAATATTAATCTCCTGACCAAACACTCCTTCATTGAAGTTCTTGACCATGGAATCAAACATCTGCTGGGTCAGTTCAAACTCGCCATAGCGCGGATCATAAAATGTGCCGGTTCGGGTAATGGTGACGATGCTACGTTTATTAGAGGTATCCACCTTTACGGCATCAGAAAGCAGGTGAATCACACCTTGAGGTGTTGAAGAGGAGAGCGCCAGTACAACACTAGCTGCTAGGTGAGATTTAAACATGAGATTTCCTTTGCCTATAAACGAAAAAAGCCCCTGATAAATCAGGGGCTCGGTCGCCAATTACAGGCAGTGTGGAATAACGTAGTAACCGTTTGGAGGGGATACAATCACAAAGTTGTCAGTTTATAGCGCATTTTTGGAAATGCTAAATTTTCCCATCAAACCCAATATGTGTATTATTGCATTGATACTAAATTGGAATTGGATGAACTATGGAAACCACTAAGCTAGCTATAATAATTGGCGTTCTACTCATTGCTTTATTTCTGCTATATCGAAAAGCTAAACAGCTCCAAGGGCAGAATCAAGCATTTGAAACTCGGTTCAAAGATGTAATCGATGCAGATAAAGAAAGAGATGCAGTACTCCAAGAAAAAGAACAAATTCAGAATGAGACAAAAGAATTAGTCGAATCATACAAAAGCAAAAGAACTCTTTACGAACACCTCACAGCCGAACTTGCAATCTACGAAGATGAACTAGACATGGTCGAGCAAGGTTTTTACAAACCTATGTTTGATTTTGACACTTCCGAAAAATTCAAAGACGAAATAAAGCATATAAAAAACACCCAGAAGCAGATGATTAAAGACAAAGAAGCGATCTACTGCAATACCAATTGGACTGTCGGGGAAAGTAAATCCGAGGGTAAGAAAATGATTAACCGCGGAATAAGATTAACGGCTAGGGCTTTCAATAATGAGTGTGATGCTGCAATAGCAAACGTTAAGTGGAACAACGTAAATAACATGATTGCTAGAATCGAAAAGGCTTTTGAAGCAATCAATAAGTTAAACGAAACGAATGATATTCACATTTCACCTACCTACCTTGAGTACAAGTTGTTTGAACTAAAAGCTACTCATGAATATCAGTTGAAAAAGCAGGCCGAGAAAGAAGAACAGGCTGAAATTAGACGACAAATGAGGGAAGAAGCTAAGCTCGAAAAAGAGATGCTAAAAGCTCAAAAAGAAGAAGAACAGTTCAAAAAAATGCTTGATAAAGCCAAGGCTGATGCTCAAAAAGCTAGCGGTCAAAAATTAGACAAGTTAAATGAACAAATAGCGAAACTAGCTGCAGAGCTTGAAGAAGCTCACTCAAAAAATGAGCGGGCTAAATCTATGGCAGAACAAACTAAAGCTGGTCATGTATATGTAATTTCAAACATAGGCTCATTTGGTGAGAACGTATATAAAATTGGTATGACTCGTCGCCTAGAGCCACTAGACCGAGTGAAAGAGTTAGGGGATGCAAGCGTACCATTTACTTTCGATGTTCACGCTATGATCTATTCTGAAAATGCACCTGCACTAGAAAATGAGCTACACCGCAAATTTGATGTACAACGCCTAAATCTTGTTAACAATAGAAAAGAGTTTTTTGCAGTTACTCTCGATGATATCAGAGAGGAAGTAATCAAAGTGGATCCTGAAGCAGAATTTTATGAGACAGCTGAAGCTCAGGAGTATCGGGAGTCTCAAGCCATTCGCAAAACACGAGAGCATCAAGAAACACATTCAAAAAAAATGGACGAGTTTCCAGATATGGAATTCGCCTAAATTCCATCTTCAAGAAAAAGCCTGATAGTTCAGGCTTTTTTTACAACTGGCACTTTCACCCAGCGCTTGCAGCGACACAATGCCTCACCTTCGATTAATTTAACACAACGTGAACGGATAATTCCTTCACTATCACAGATTCGATGACCACAGATGCAGGTAACCTCACTGACTTTCTGGTTTTGGGTGTTAGCTTGTGACTGATAAGCGGTAGCAGTATTCATTGTTGTTGGCTCCGGGCTATTGGCATTTTGCCTTTTAATATCACTGACGTAGCCATTATATCGATTTATACGTGGAAAACAGGGGGCAAGTTATTCACAGGCTTGCAGTATCAACCCCTTTACGCTTTAGTGCAGGCTCCAGGTGTTTCCATGGAGTTGCAATCATCCCCTTAGTTAAATGCCCTTGGCGAAGAGCCGAAACTTTCTTATCGTGACCGAGTACTGCTTTCTGTAACTCTTTACTTTGGCTCTTAAGCCAATCTAAGTGATTGGTTTGCCCGGCTCTATCCTCATCTGATACCTCATCAACAAACACCACTTGTTCATAGCTAAGTGTATTGGGATGCGCTGGCCATGGACTTTTACCCTGAGGATAAACCCCTTCTCCTAACCCATATAAATTTGCTTTGGCGTGCATATCGCAGATATCTCTTTTCGGATGATTGGGGCTAAGTTTGAACTTGGTACCAACAACAAACTCATCTTCAAATGCCGAGTTCTGGAACGCCACTCCATGAGCACGGTTTATTTCAGTGCGCATTACTCGCTTAATTTGATGGTATGGAGCGCCTTGATCATCGATCAGTGCATCTTTCAATTTTTTGTTTATCGCAGACCCGCTCGCCATATTCATTTGTTGTGTGATATTGAGTGGTACCGCTTCCGCCCTTTGTTGGAACTCTTGCGCGGCATCAGCTGCGGAGTTACCCAAAATGACCGCACGTTCTACCGCTTGAATTAGCTGCTCTTTTGCATTTCGGTGTACGCGCCATAGGCGATCACTAAGTTGTAAACCATCTTTTTGTTTCATCGTTCGCACCGCTAACACCGCAGAGTCAATGGACTGCGATACCCTCTCAACAGGAATACTGGTAGAGAACGTATTGCCACCGTTCTTGGCTGCTTCAACAATATATCCCTCAATCATATGCGATTGAGTTTGATTGATTTGGTTAAGAATCTCTTCAATTTGCCTAGTTAGCACTTGCAACTGGGAAAGACGAACTGCCCCAATTTCATTGGTAGAATTAGTGACTAGTTGCTGAATTTCTGCCAGCGCAGAACGATACAATGCTGTCAGCTCTTTCATAGCCTGAGAATCAAGCTCATTCGTCGCGCTTTGTGCAGATTTCATAGCACGACGAATCGTTGCCTTAATTTGAGTCCGTTGGTTATCGGCCATTTCATTTACCCGTTGCTGATAGAGGTGGCGCTTTCGCCTTTAGGCTGATTGTTTGGGGTAATGCTGACTTTCGGCTTTTGCTTTTCGTCGTCTTCGTCGTCCAGCTCGTTATGCTCAGGATATGGGTCTTTGCTGTTAGCTTCTTCTTCTCGCATCGCTTCGGCACGTTGCACGTCTACTCCAGCAGATTCCCAAGCAAGTTTACGTGGCATACCAAGCGCCTGATATTTCAATGCCAGGTCTGCGCGTTGGTTCTTACTGTCTGTCATGCGTTCCACAAACTGAATTTGGAACTGGAAAGAATCGGGGTTTAATCCGGCCAGTAACAGCTGCAACTTAAAACCGTCTTCATAGGCATAAGCCAAGGCGTCTTGCAGGGCGTCGATTTCTTCGTAGTAGTCGCGTTTTAAATCCTCCAGTACATCCCGGGCTAAACCATCAACGTAACCAAATAGCCCTTTTGGTGCAGGAGCTCCAGAAAAGAAAGCATCGACCAATAAAGTGATATCCGCTATTTGCTCCATGTTAGCATCACCACCAACCGCACTCACTGTCAGCTTATTCCCATAAAAATCTGTCGCAATTTCTCCCGATTGTCCTTCGACACGCTCTCTATATTCATCCAGTGCTTTTTGATCGGCGCCATCGAGAGAGTGAGCTAATTTCTGCGGAGCTCGAGTACGACGCCTAATGACAAGATCTTCTTCCGTCATAATAAGCTTTTGCCAGATGCTTCGTGACGCATCAAGATAGGGTCTCCCCATGCATCCCATGTCATCATAGTTGTCAGGGTCTAATCGACTAACAGTAAGTTGCCATAGCGGGAATGTACACAACTCCTGATAAGTGAGCGGGTCCACCTGACGGAATGCGTGTTTCACGTTTTTGAACCGACCCGACTGGTCAACGATAGGTATGATCGTTTCTGTTGGCATGCGGATAGAACTAGTTACCTGGCTGAGTTCGTTCACCACCCACTGCAATGGTAAATTTCCTTCTTTGGCCAAGCCCGAAGCATCGCTCATTAGTTTGCTGCGATTGTTAAGTTGCAGTCTTAACATAAACTGCTGCCAAAGCTTGTTTACTCTGGCGCTTTCTTTGCCTATCCAGTGCAGTTTCAGTCCACCTTTAGTCGCATCCCTAGCAATGCGACGATGGATTTTTTTTACCCTAGGGTCGATACGGTCCATATGACGGAGCATAACAATTGAAGCTCTAAGGTTAGGGTCTATCTGCATTTGTTCATACAAATACTGTACCGAGCGTTCAGGATCCGCAATATGACCTTTCTCTGAGGTTTTCTCACCCTGGTGATTCCCTGAGGTATTAGGCGCAGAAGGAAGAGGTCTACCTCTAATTGCTAGCCATGCGTTTTTAATTCGGCTCATGTTAAGTTCCTTAATAAATCTAAGCTACTTGGTGCGCCCAAGAGTTGATCGCGGGTTTTATGGTTGATGGTGATAATACTTGGCACGGGTGCTGCTCCTTGTGTAACTAGAGCCCAATGACTTGCCATATGCGCATCAAAAAGGTCATCTCCAATCGACTTTTTCACCATTTGATAACTGCTATAACTCCCCGCTTTCACCGGGGACGGTTTGATATTTTTGATTTGCCTAGGTAAGTTGACGTAGTCCTCTACGGCAGGGTCGGCTTCCCTATCGTCAACATAAGGCAACACCATTTGACGATTGTGATAGGCGCTTCGAAGTGATTGCGCCATTTGGTGTTTGGCCATGCCTTCAAATCGTAATGGTGAAAAAGCCCATTCAGGCCAGGTGGAAGCCGTACTTTCACCATCACCAATTGCACGACGGTCTATTTGCGTTAAACCCTTAGCAAATAGATCATCGTTAACCTGCGTTATTAACCCTATTCCAAAAGCATCGCCTATTGCATAGTCGGGTCTGAAATAACGCCAAAATCCCACGATATCTTTTCTAATAACGCTCTCGTCTGTACTTGGGTGCCAAGTTTTAGCGAAGATGACTATAGAAAAGTTACCTACTTGTTCTTCGACAACTAGCGAGGAACGAGAGGAGGCTAGGTTTTCACCGTGACCAGTGTGGTCATATCCAAATGCGAGCACGCCGCGTTTTTTGTAAAAAGTGAATGGGTCTGGTTCAGAGGGTTCTAATCCAATCTTGGCGCCAACTTGAATTGCATAACGGATGTACTTTTCCCAAATAAGGTTCTTGGCTGCTACGTTAATACACAGTAGCTGACGAATATATTCATCTTCTGGGAGCTGCTTTCGCATCGACATGATGAAATCTTCATTGAGAATCCCAAGTTCTATTCCTAAATAACAGTCCACAGTTGGCAAACAATGGTACTCGCCGGAATCAATCATCCCGCTAAGCACATCGGCACCTTTAAACACACCTGTAATTCGAATTTGGGGATTATTGATTGCTGATTTGCTCGCCCCAAGTCGCCTGCTTGAACCCATCATTAGCAGGAAACGTCCATACAATCGATCCGAGTCGAGGTCATCTACTTCCTCTAAGGATGCCCAAGTTAAATCACCACCATCAACGTTGGCCATGATGCCGTAAGCTCGAGCTTTTGAACGATTGGCAAACTCGTAATAGGTATCAGCCAGCTGTTTTCGACCTTGCTTGTAAGCTACATAGCCACTCAAGATGTCAGAGCGGCGAATCGCATCAAGGTGATAACTAAGGTTGACGAGAGACTGCGCTTCTCGCGGGGCAACGATACCGCCTTCTTGGTCGCAATGAATGGCATTATGCTCGAGTAAGTACATTTCTTTTACGGCGGTTTTACCCGTTCGGCGACAGCTGTTATCGACAGTATTGAGATTTTGGTCCATCTCCTCCATTTTGAGCAGTTGCATTGGATCTAGCTCAACATTATGAACGTGCTTATGCCACATCCCATGGTTACCTGCGTAACGCTGAATCTCCCGCTCGGCTCGGCTTTGAATTTCAACCCGCTCTTTTGCAGATATACGCTCAGCCATTATTCGACTTCTCCATCGATATAATCAGCGTCTTCCGCCATATGTTCCTGATTGTGTTCTATCAAAATTTCGTCATTTCGAATTCGCTTACGGGAGTTGGCTATCATCTCTCGTAAACCTGACATCTGTTCTTTCATCTGACGTTGATACTCAAGGGCAGACTCTCTTTCATCTTCATTTTCTAGAGTTCGTCCCATCTCTAAACCTTGATCAACCTGAACTTTAGGAGTCATGTTTAGATCCGACATCGACAGGTTGTTTTTGCTCAACATCTCAAGCATTGGCTTCAACAATGGGTGCGCTTTTACTTCTTCAATCGTCTCAAGGTTTCCTTGCTCATTTTTGTACTGACCAATATGGAAACCGCCATCTTTATCGAAGTCATAAACAGGGTTCCTCAGCGCAACACCATCAGAGACTATGGTTTGCATCATGTCCTGAAATATTGCTGCCATGTTCGCTTGGTTAATGGCGTGCATTTCAGTGAGCTTACTGGGGTCATTCGACTGAAATGCGATCAAATGCTGCATCATTAATTCAGTTCGCTTTATACAAGCAGGCTGAGTCGCGCAGTAAGCATGGTCGACATCACAAGTCGCACATTGAGGGTACTTACCTGGTCGAGCTGGGAAAAACAAAGCAGTTTTTGCGTTTGCGCCATGTTTTAAAGCATTGAAGCGACTAATACCTCTATCGCTAACTGCCTGCAGATTTGCAGAGGACTTAGCTTTACCTTCGGGAGTTTTAGGGCCTGTTGCTGAGAGAACGGCGCAGAACTGACCAACCTCCCATGGAACTTGCTGAACTTCTTTTTGGCATCCATCACAAATCGCATAATAACGAAATGGGTGAGCGCGAGTGGGCTCATCTTCAACACGAGAAGGTTCGCTCCTGAAAGTGTAGTTACAAGAGCTGCACTTAAATGTGACCATGGCTTTAGGTTGTTTGTGCTCATTCATAGCTGTATTTCGCACGTTTTTTCGCGCAAAAAGGAGGGACCATGTTCGTTGAGCAATTTAACGGCTAAGTTGATCCGCGTTTGGGAAGCTGTCTGGCCTGTCCATATCAACAAATGATGAGAAATTTTGTCTTTAGGTACACCGGCATGAAGAAGATTAAACATTAGCATTCGCTTAAGGTGGTTGTTCCAAAAACTAAAACTTGGAACATAAATACGAAGTGTTTTTCTTTGAGGGGTATAGGCGGCGTTATACAGTGTTTGCCATATATAACGATATTGCTCAGAACTTGATGCGTAATAAATCTCAAACCAGGGTTTAGATAGACGTTGAGCATCAAGCCAATGCTCAAACTCTTCGGCACTCATCTTATTGTGTTTCTCAGACATTCGTGCAACGTTTATTCGCAATCGATGTCCAGTTCGTAAAGACTCCAACCCCCGCCACAACTCCAAGAACTTTAAAGCCCCAACTTCTCGTTGAATCTCAGACCAATGCTCAGGAAGTTCCAAACACTCAAACGCAGCTTCAAGTTCATGAGCGCTTAATGAAAGTTCTAATTTGGTGTAGTTATCTAGGTACCGTCCCCCCTCTCTGAGGGTGTGCGTTTCTCTATGCCGAGCCCCCACCCCTTGGTCAGTTACCTGATGATCACTGAGTACATGTAGATATTTTGAAATTAAGCTGCGCATTCTCTAATCCTTTATGAAAACTGGTTCCAGTAAACACAAAGGCTCGAGCACCACAGTAAGCTGATGAGCTGCGCATTCTGTTAGTATGTGCAGCTAGTGATAGATATCACATTGACGGGTTTGGTCGTTTCGAAGGTGAGTTCTCATAGCTCCCACAATCGTCCGTCAACATCCAGTATAACTGAGTTTAGAAATAAAGTTAAAGACGGGTTATATAAGTTCTAAGACATTAAAGTGCACGAAGGGAACCTTGCAAGCACTCTCAAAAATCTGGAATCTGTTTTGATACTATACAGTCTTTCGATATATAAACTCTGATGCGTATAGCGCACGGCACACAAGGAAATTATATGGATAAGTTCAAAGATAAGATTTTGAAAGAATGGTCTGAATCCGGATTTCACTACTTTCAAGAAACCATCTGGAGCTCATCACTCCAACAAAAAGAACTGGGGAGAATTAGAGATTTTCTTACTAACAACGGAATAAACAATGTAGATGTGTCAATCGTAATTCCAGAAACTGATGACACAACTAAATTGAAGTGGATTACCTACTACGATAAATCTGGTCAATGCTGTAGTACCAATCGCAATATCAACATTCCAGCACAAAGCAATAACCTTAAACTAACTTTTTGCTATACCAATAAACAAGTATCAGAGGAACAAAAACAGCAAGTACATCAAGTAACGAGTGCTCTAAGGCTTATATTTGGAGTCCCTATTGCTAGAGAGCTGCTTTTTACCCGAGAATTTTCAAATGATGAAGACTTGCCTATAAGCCATTCTGAAACAGGATTTGCGTCCTATTTTGACTCTCAAGGTTTAAACTTATTTGATGAGCCACCTATTCAAACTGCAAAGATTATAGACATTCCTAAAGAAGCTGCTCTTCTGATAGATAAAGCACTTTCACTCACATTTCCTCCAGAACGCTTTGTGCTAATGTGGTTAGCTTTTGAAGCTATTATTAACTCCTTTCAAAGCAACGCAAATAATGGAAAGAAAAGAGAGAAATTCTTCAAAGAAGAGTTGCAGTCTGAGCTGTTAAATGATGAGGTTTATCGTTTGTTCCGACTGAGATGTGACTTATTCAAGGAAGGCAAAGAATCAACTTTGAAGTCACTTGAAAGCGACTGCTGGTCACTTTATAAAATAATTCAGATAACTATTTTGAAAAACTGTATACAACGAGACGCTTTTATTAACGGGTTGGAGAAACAACTTTCACCCCTCGAAAATGAATGATATTTCTCTTTCATTGATAAATAACCAAGTCTGGCCATGAGCGTTAATCTCTAGGCCAGTATAAGGGTTGAATTGAACCTCATGGCCAACACTAATCTCTATAACTTTTGGTCCGATAGCAGTAACAGTACCTCGATTAACAGGCGTACCTGGGACCCAAAGCAAACCTTCAACGGGCTTGTCCCGTTCAATAACGACCCAGTCATGTAGCGGCTTAAGCTTCACAGTCGTTTACCTTTTTTCATCTCTTGCAATAGTGCCGTAACCGGAGTGTCCATTTTACTCAAGGGGTTTCCTTTATCGAGAACATGAGTCATCTTGCGCATTGATATGTGAGTATATATTTCGGAGGTTTTCGGGTCTGCATGCCCCATCAAAGCCTGAATTTGTAGGGTTGAAGAGTCGGACTCAGCCAATTCAGTACCAAATAAATGGCGCATTGCGTGAGCGTGTGCCTGGTCTTCAGGAACTCCGGCAGCAATAGCATATCTCTTAATCATCCTATCAACGGCCCGACAAGACAATCGACGTAGTTCTCCTCTATGCTCCCATTCAGGAACATGTCTATTCCTGAGGTTAACAAACAACACCGAGTCTCCGTTCTCAAGCACACGATCAATATCTTTAAGGTCAGGATGTCCCATGTATGCTTGGACCAGCAGCATCGCCTCTAAAGGAACAGGAACCACTCTCTCTCTTTCTCCTTTTTCCAACGTTTTAATGGCCAAACGCTCAACTTCTCCATATTGATACCAAATCAATTGTGATTCGTTTAATCCGCAAAGACCCGCGACCCTGAAACCACATCCAATGAGTAAAGCAAGCATCGCGCTATCTCTCAAACCCGATAGAGAATCTAAATCAGGCTGTAGCAAAAGCGTTTCAGCACTCTTCAGCCCCATAAATCTAGGTAGCTTTCGTCCAATCTTCGGGTAAACCAATTCAACTGCCGGATTTTTATCGATGAGATGTCGCTTAGCGAGGAAAGAATAAAAGCCTCGTAAAGCGGCAACTGCCACTTTCCTGGATGCGGCCGAGTAACCAGCTCGATGTAGCCACCCGCCAGAGAACTGTTCCAACGTTTTCAGCTCAGCAGCACCAAAATCGTTATCTATGTACTCACCAAATTGCTTTAGTAGGCCACGATACTTGCTAATAGTTCTAGTGCTGCAGTTTTCGTTTTCCTGCTTCCATGTAAGAAACAGATCAACCAGATCAGGTTCAGCAATATTTTGTTTCATTTCTTGGTCAGGGGCAGATAAATCCATGGAGTTATGGGCTTGCTGGTTGAGAACTCAATAAAACCAGTATCTATAAGGCTTTAAGCAATGTGGAGGGCTTTGAATTATCCATGGAAAAAACCATGGAGACTAAAAAAACCTATGGGATAAAAAATACACACCAAAATTAACTCATGGATACCAATTTGCGCTCATTTCCTTCTTTCTTGTTCTCTATCTCTCTCTTTTTATTAAATAAAGAAAGAAAAGAAAGAAGAACGCACCAAATTTGAGAAAAAACGCAACTCATGGAGAAAACGTACAAACTCATGGAAAAAACAGTGCAACTTGTGGGTGAGTTTTTATTACAAATCAAGGCTGAATAAGGGATGGAGAACTCACCCCACATATTCACAGGTTTTGATTAAGTATGCATGACAATAGAATTGACCAAACACCCTCAAGCCGCCATCCTATTTTTCAAGCCCAAGGCTCTATCTTGGCGCCCATATTTCTTTAGGGGGTGCGGGGGAGAAGGCAATATCGAAAGAAAGCCGCCCATTATGTTGGGCGTTCTGAAGAACTTAGGGGGATAACACCCAGAACGCCCTCTAAGAAGTTTTTCAACAAGGTAAAAATGCACATATCAATTAAAGGAGGCAACTATGTGCAAATTACCCGTAGCTAGAACTATCTATGAAATCATCTATGAGATCATGGAAAAAGAAGGGTTTCGTTCAAACAATAAAGATGACCTGGGTGGAGATACCACATACGGAATTACCGAAAAAACAGCTCGTAACCTTGGTTACAAAGGACTTATGAATGACCTTACTCCTGATATAGCGAAATCTTTGTACTTAAGTGAATACGTCCAGCGCGTTCGTTTTGATGAGATTCATGAGATCAGCGCAATTATCGGTGAAGAGGTTATCGATACTGGTGTAAATATGGGACAAAGTGTCGCTGCTAAGTTCCTGCAACGTTGGCTCAACGTGTATAACAACAAACAAGCCTATTATTCAGACTTGACGGTCGATGGCCATATAGGACCAGCCACTATCAGAGCATTAACAGCGTTCTTATCGAAGCGTGGTCATGAAGGGGAAGTAGTACTTTGGAAGTCACTGAACGCATCCCAGGGGGCGCGTTATTTAGACATCAGCGAAGCTAGAGAAAAGAACGAAACCTTTGTTTATGGTTGGATGAAAAATCGAGTTGGATTAGCTTAAATCGGTTCCAAAACCCTATGGTAACTCATTGATTTAATTGAAGCGTGCTGTATCAAAATGTCCTACATGCACAAAGACAAAAAACCATCAAAGCCAATACATTCAATTAGTTAGAATTTTTAAGTAACCGTCATGGGGTGTCGGGGGTCGCTGGTTCAAATCCAGTCAGTCCGACCATATTCAAGCCCCTAGTGAAAACTAGGGGCTTTTTACTAAAGAAATGTTTAGTTTATAGACACCCAGACCTATTTTTTAATTCAAGTGCTTATAATTGCAGCAAACAGTTAAAATAAGGGTTTACAAACAGTAAGATGCCTATTATTATGCGCATCAACAACGGAGAGATGGCTGAGTGGTTGAAAGCACCGGTCTTGAAAACCGGCATACGTTAATAGCGTATCTAGGGTTCAAATCCCTATCTCTCCGCCACATTCAGAAAAAGCCGCTACTAAGTAGCGGCTTTTTTGCATCTAGCGTTTCTATACACCTACTTAACAACACGTATCAAATATCCGCAGTGTGCTTACCTACAAACGTAAAGAAATGATGGTTTATACTGACTACACCGCCGAGTCATGGCGTAAAGCTGTATTAATAAAATAAGTATGTCGATTTAAGGTCATAGCGATTCCTTTCCCTGAAAACGCTCACATGTAATTGTGCGTCTTATTTAAGGAATCTTGGCTTAAGAGTTTCTGGTGATACTTTTTGCACTGCGCAGTGCTTGAGAAGAAGCTGAAGTTGAAGTAATTGATATGGTTGGGGTTGAGCGGTTTTAAACTGCTCAACCAGACTTGCTAAACATTATGATGTTGCCTGTTCAGGCGCATCTAACACTTCATTATTATTTTGTGCTTCTTGCTCCGCTTCCATCTTCGCACGTTCGGCTTTAGATATGTAACGCGGTTTATTCTTCCCTGCGCCATTCTTTTTAGCGTTCGCTTTTTTCATTCGCGCTTTATGAATCTGGTTGATTTTTTTCTTTCGGTTCATCGCAGGTACTCATTGGTTCTGTGTTGGTCGTGCATCATACAGAGGTTATTGCCGTTAATCTAGGTGGTTCACATTGTCATTCTCTCCTTGGACATAACTTCCTAAATGGGTCGCAAACTGCTTGGCTTGAATCAGTGGAAGTACCGTAGACACAATGTCAGCTGGAAAGACTTTGTATTGATTGAGATCTTCAACATCAACCCAAGCTACTTGTTGAATGTACTCAGAGTCATTAAGTCCCTCTAGGTTAACTAGAGAAAGCTCTCCTCTCCATGACTCAACTAAATAAAACAACTCAACGTGGTAGCGATCGGATGAGGTCTCATGAAACTCCCGTACACACAATAACGGCCCGACGGTCACATCAAGCCCAGTCTCTTCACGAAACTCTCGCACTAACGCTTGCTTGGAAGACACATCCGAATCCTCAAGGCCACCACCCGGTGGAATCCAGTATTCTCCTGAGTATTGGTCGCGCACACGAAGCATTAGTATCTTATTATTTTGTAACGCGATACCTGCCGCTCTTATTCTGTGCTTCATTTGCCGCTCCTTTGCTGGTATGCCGCATCGATAAGTGACATGTGAATAGGAATTAAATCGCTATGCTCTGTTCGATAACCACCACCAACGACACAAGCGACAGGGATACCTTTATTTCGACAGTAGTCCAGCATCC
Source organism: Vibrio sp. La 4.2.2 (assembly GCF_027586995.1). NCBI lineage: Bacteria > Pseudomonadati > Pseudomonadota > Gammaproteobacteria > Vibrionales > Vibrionaceae > Vibrio > Vibrio sp. La 4.2.2. The sequence goes on along the minus strand of NZ_JAPPTJ010000005.1, from coordinate 132,002 downwards.
ATAAATCACGCTGGCATACTCCGTCCAAGGTCACTTGTAGATAGCCTAGTTCATCGTCCTCGTGAATATCTACACCCGCATCATAAATAATCAGATCGGGTTGATGCAGTCGTATTGCTAGTTCAACCACCTGCTTGAAGCTTGCCAAGAACTCTTTGTCACTCGCACCTCGACTTAAAGGCACATCCATATCAGATAACGGCTTTCTCGCGGGAAAGTTCTTTTCGCAATGAAGTGATAGAGTCACTATTTGATCAGTGCCTGCGGCAAGGGTCGCACTTCCATCGCCATGATGTACATCACTATCAACAATCAGTACTTTCTCCACCCCATGCTCTATTGCATTTTGCGCGGCGATAATCAGATCATTGAACAAGCAGAAACCACTACCAAAATCGTAATGGGCGTGATGATAACCGCCACTTAAGTGAATCGCTAAACCATACTCCATCGCTTGTTGTGCTGCTAAACACGTCCCACCAGCTGAGACCAGTGTTCGTTGAATAAGCTGCTCTGTCCAAGGAAAGCCTATTCTTCTTATCTTCGCTGCAGGTAAGCTTCCTGTGACCAAACCCTCAACATAGTCTCTACAGTGAACCTGTTGCACTTGCTCTACCGTCAACGGGCTAGGTGTTTTTATGACAAAAGGAGATTCGGCCAAGCGTAAATACTTTCGCTCAACCTCTTCATACAGCAAACGGTATTTGTTGATAGGATAACGATGTCCTTCTGGCAATGGTAAATCAGAATAGATAGGGTGATAAATCAAAGGAACAACGTTGTTGTGCATCAGACGCTCTAGATTTCATTTATAATGGGAGCATCTTATCGTTAGGGAGCACATATGAAAACCGTATTCATTACAGGGGCAAATCGAGGTATTGGTCTTGCTCTTACCAAAAGATACCTTCAATCTGGCTACCAAGTACACGCCACTTATCGCAGTGCATGCAGCGCTAAGGAGCTGCTGTCTCTGGAGGTAAGTGAGTCAAACCTGTCTACATACTGCTTTGACGTCACCGATTATCCAACCTATCCGCAACTTCTCGCACAGTTACCCAACCTAGATATAGTAATCAATAATGCAGGCTATTATGGCCCCAAAGGCTACGGTTTCGGCAATACAGACATCGATGAGTGGCGCAAAGTGTTAGAAATCAACACCATCGCTCCGCTTAAATTGGTGGAAGCGCTGTATCCCAAAATTCAACGCTCCGCGGTTAGGAAAATTGCGTGCTTATCCTCTAAAGTTGGTAGCATGACAGAAAACACATCAGGTGGTGGGTACATCTATCGCTCCTCAAAAGCCGCACTGAACTCAGTAGTTAAGAGTTTGAGTAACGATTTAAGCCAAGAAGGTATTACCGTTCTGGCATTACATCCGGGTTGGGTTCAAACCGAGATGGGCGGTCCAAATGCTCTTATCTCAACCACAGAATCAGCATCTGGCTTGTTCAAGGTCATCGAAAACGCTGACTCCAACCAGTCAGGCCAATTTATTAACTTCGACGGTCAACCACTTCCTTGGTAGGTCATTAGTCATTCGATATTAGCTGCGGCTCTTGGTCTTACTAGGCGCTTTTTTTCCCTTACTAAAACGTCGTTTCTTAAATGCCGGTCTCTCAACTTTGGGCAAATTTTTGAGAGAATCCGGCACAGGGCCTGACTTCACTTGTTGCATAAGCTGTTCAAGGCGGTTATTGAGCTCAGCCATAAATGGCGTATAGGACTGCGTTTTCTCAGCCATGCCTTGCAGCTGAAACTCCCAGTGGGCTGTCATATCAGGATAGGTCGATTCATCAGGTAGCGCATGAATTAAACCTCTTCCTGCAGAAGTGCTAATAACTGACTTGCCCTGACGATTAAGCAACTTGCGTTTAAAAAGTGTATCAAGAATACCCGCACGCGTTGCTTCTGTTCCAATACCATCGGTATCACGTAGGATTTTCTTCAGCGATTTATCCTCAACGAATCGGCTGATCCCGGTCATCGCCTGAAGTAATGTTGCCTCGGTGAAATGTCTTGGTGGCTCGGTTTTCTTCTCTGCAATCACACCTTCGCGACAGAAGAGTTCGGTACCGACTTCCAAAGGTGGAACGGCATCTACGCCATCCTCTTGTTCATTAGCAGAGTTCCCTAACAAGACTCGCCACCCAGGTTGCTGCAAGCGCTTGCCTTTAGCAATAAAACAGCCACCTTGAATATCGAACTCTAACATGGCTTCGGCGTAAACCGCGGCTGGATAAAACTGCATTAAATACTGACGCGCGATCAACCCATAGATTTTCTCTTCAAACCCAGATAGCACACTGCTGGTTTTCTTTGGTGTCGGAATAATAGCGTGGTGTGCATCCACTTTGCTGTCGTTCCACGCTTTAGACTTACGACTGCTGTCCGCGTCATCAACCGCCTGAGCATGCTCTCTGCTATTGTTCTTTATTGCACTTAGGACATCATTCGCTTGGTAAAAATGATCTTTAGGTAAATATCGGTTATCAGAACGTGGATAGGTAATCAGTTTGTGCTTCTCGTACAGAGCCTGACAAACATCCAACACTTGTTGCGCGCTCATATTAAAACGCTTGGCCGCATCAATCTGTAAAGCAGACAAAGAGTACGGTAAAGGCGCATTCTGTTTTGTCGACTTATGCTCTGACTTAGTGACTTTTGCTGGCTGGCCTTGAATACGACTCGCGACATTTTCCACCAGCTTTTTATTCAGCACTCTTCCTTCTTCATCTTGCCATGGTTGGCAGGCTTCACTTGGTTTCCATTTGGCACGAATGTCAAAGGCCGCGTGCGAATCTTGGTAAGGAATCAAGGCGTATAAAGTGTAATAGTCTTTGGGAACAAAGTTCTCGATTTCTTCATCACGACGAACCACCAATCCCAACACGGGTGTTTGTACTCGCCCAACAGATAACACACCTTGATAACCCGCCTTTTGTCCGAGAAGCGTATAGGCCCGAGACATATTCATCCCATAAAGCCAATCCGCTCGTGAACGTGCTAATGCCGATACCGAAAGTGGAATAAACTCTTGATTCATGCGCATAGAATTGAGCGCTTTTTTTACCGCCGGAAGGTTTAAATCGCTAATCAACAAACGCTGAGCAGTATCTTTCTTGGCTTTCGGAACCTTACAGTAGTCGATCACCTCATCAACCAGAAGTTGCCCTTCCCTATCTGGGTCTCCCGCGTTAACAATACTGGTCGCTGTTTTTAGTAGTTTCTTTACCGCAGTGAGCTGTTTTGAAGCACTTTTTCGAGGTCTGAGTTGCCACTGATTTGGCACGATAGGCAGATCATTCAGATTCCACTTTTTATAACGCTCATCGTAGGCATCAGGCTCTACCTGCTCAAGCAGATGACCAATACACCATGTGACCACATCACCATTCCCACATTGGATGAATCCGTCGCCTTTCTTTTGAGGGTTTGGCAAAGCGGCGGCAATAGCACGCCCTAAGCTGGGTTTTTCGGCAATAAAGAGACGAGTCATAGAGAAGGGTCACTGGTATCTGAAAAAATAAAGGTAAGCTTAACTAAGCTTACCTTTAAGAATCAAGAAAAACTGTATAAATAGCCAGTTAAATATTCCGTTATAGAAACTTAACGTATTTATTTAAATCACGCTCTGGCGCTTTCATTGGTGTACATCCGGGCGTACCGACGTAGAGAAAGCCAACGATTTGATCATCACCCTCAACACCAAACGCCCGACGAACGTGTTCATCAAACATCCATTTGCCCGAACGCCAGAATGCTTGGAAGCCTTGAGCTACAGCCGCCATTTGCATTGCTTGAACTGCACAGCCAGCAGAAAGATGCTGCTCGATTGCGGGTACCTTGTCATGTTGTGTCACTTTCGCAATGACGGTGATGACTAGAGGAGCACGAAAAGGGGCTTTCTTAGCTTTTTCAATCACCGCCTCGTCACTGCCCGCTTGAGCAGCGGCATCACTTAAGATATCAGCCAGTTTCTGTCTGCCATCACCTTGCGCCAACACAAACTGCCAAGGAGTAAGTCCTGCATGATCCGGAGCACGTAGGCCCGCTCTAATAATATTTTCTAACGCTTCTCCTTCAGGAGCCGGTTCTGATAGTCGAGCAATCGAACGCCTATTGAGTAACAGTTCTAGGGCATCCATAACACTTCCCTTTTTGTTTGTTGTAATAACGCTCATTATAACAAAACGTTAACGTCATGACAGCAAAAGTGAGAACTGTTCTCAATGTACTTTATAGCTTGGCAGCTAATTCGACACCTTGGCGAATCGCTCTAACCGCGTCCAGTTCACCAGCATAGTCAGCGCCACCAATAACATGCAATTTGTCACCAAAGCTTTGCCACTGCTCTTCGAATGGTTTTACAGACTCTTGTCCAGCGCAGATGACCACTTTATCTGCGGGTATCAACTGCTCTTCACCTTTGACAGTAATGTGCAGACCTTGATCATCAATCTTGTTATAAGTCACACCACCTAAAAGATGTACACCTCTCTTTTCAAGGGTTTTCTTGTGGATCCAGCCTGTCGTTTTACCCGGGCCTTTACCTACTCTGCCTTCTTTACGCTGCATTACCCAGACATTGGTATCGGTCACTTCTTCCGGGAATGGGAATAGACCACCTGGATGCTCGATGGTTTTGTCGATGCCCCATTCGTGTAACCAGTCATCTAACGTCTGACCATGAGGTTCAGTAATCATGCTCGCAACATCGACCCCAATACCGCCTGCCCCCATGATCGCCACGTTGTCACCTACTGGTGTCTTATCGCGAATCAATGTTTGATAGTCGATGACTTTATCTTGGTTATCGATACCTTCAAGCTTGGGCATTCTTGGCTGAACACCGGACGCCATCACTACTTCATCATATTCGCGTAGCAGGTCAGACGTCGCTTCGGTGTCAAGATGTAGCTTGACACCGGTCTCTTCAATACGGTTGGCAAAGTAACGGATAGTTTCTCTGAATTCTTCTTTACCTGGGATTTGCATCGCTAAACGGAACTGGCCACCAATGCGGTCACTCTTCTCGAAAAGATCCACAGAATGGCCTTTTTCCGCCAACATGGTCGCACACGCTAATCCGGCAGGTCCAGCACCTACAACGGCAATGGTCTTACTATTTACTGCCTTCTTGACGATTAAGTCCGTTTCATAACACGCTTGAGGGTTGACCAAACAAGTGGCGCGCTTGCCTTTGAATGCATTATCCAAGCACGCTTGGTTACAACCTATACACGTATTGATTAGTTGTGACTTGCCTTGCTCTGCCTTCGCGATAAAGTTCGGGTCGGCCAAGAAAGGTCTCGCCATCGAGACCATATCAGCGTGCCCTGATGAAAGTATCCGCTCGGCTTCTTCCGGTGTATTTATTCGGTTAGTCGTGATAACAGGCACATTGAGATAAGGACGGATTTTTTCGGTTACCCAGGTGAAAGCACCACGAGGAACTTGAGTGGCAATCGTCGGTACTTTCGCTTCGTGCCAACCGATACCAGTATTGATTATCGTTACGCCAGCCTGCTCTAGCGCCTGTCCAAGCTGCACTACTTCTTCAAAAGTACTGCCTTGCTCGACCAGATCCAGCATCGAGAGTCGGAAAATAATAATAAATTCTTTACCCACAGCCGCTCTTACTGCTTTAACAATTTCTAACGGCAAGCGGATACGGTTTTCATAGCTGCCACCCCATTCATCGTAGCGGACATTGGTGCGCTTGCAGATGAACTGGTTGATGAAATAACCTTCTGAACCCATGATTTCAACACCGTCATACCCTGCTTCTTGCGCCAGTGATGCGCTGTTTGCATAAGCGTCGATAGTCTTCCAGATTTGACGGCTGCTCATTTCACTAGGCGCAAAGGGAGAAATAGGTGATTTTATTTTCGATGCACTTTGTGAAAACGGGTGGTAACCATAACGACCGGCGTGAAGAATTTGTAATGCGATTTTACCGCCATGCTTATGAACAGCTTCAGTAACAACCTTATGCGCTTTAGCATGTTTTGGTTTACTAAATTCAGCAGCAAAAGGTGCAAGACGTCCGCGAAGGTTTGGCGCAAATCCGCCAGTGACAATCAGTCCCACTCCACCTTTGGCTCGCTCTTCATAAAATGCAGCAAGCTTATGCAGTCCTTCCTTGTGTTCTTCAAGACCTGTGTGCATCGATCCCATCAGCACACGATTACGTAGTTGGGTAAATCCTAAATCCAGAGGCTTAAGTAAGTTCGGGTACATAGCAGACTTCACTTCCGTTGTTATAGTTGTGGTCTGACCAGAATATTATGTAAAGGTTAAAAAATCAAACTAGCGTTTACATTTTCTCAACATTATTAAAAATTTTTCCTGAATATTTGAACTTAATCTAGTATGTTAAGTCTTTAATTTTTATTCACTTAAAACCTTGATTGAGTGATAGTGGCAACAAGCACGTACAATTACATTATTCATACAGCGAATCTGCCACGCCAACGCTACACTAGTAATTGATGTTTAGGGACAAAAACACTCACCAATTGGTGATGTGGAGAGATGATGAAAAAAGTATTTCGATTTATCGGTTTGATCTTCAAAGGGTTCTGGAAAGTCATTAACTTTACCAGACTTGCTATTATTAACCTGCTCTTCTTTGCTGTGATTGCAATGATCTATTTTGCTTTCACTCAAGTCGAACCTGCGCCAGCTACCGTCAAAAAAGAGTCAGCGTTAGTCCTGAACATTTCTGGGCCTATCGTCGAGCAAAGCAGTTATGTGAATCCTATGGATTCTGTCACTGGATCACTGTTCGGGCGCGACCTTCCAAAAGAAAACGTTCTGTTTGATATAGTAGATTCAATCCGCCACGCATCGACTGATGATTCTGTAAAAGGATTAGTGCTATCGTTGAGAGACATGCCGGAAACTAGTTTAACCAAACTTCGCTACATTGCTAAAGCATTGAATGAGTTTAAGGCGACAGGCAAGCCTATCTATGCCTACGGTGCTTTCTACAATCAAAGTCAATACTATCTAGCCAGCTATGCCGACAAAGTCTACCTTGCTCCTGATGGTGCGGTACTTATCAAAGGCTACAGCGCGTACTCAATGTACTACAAGACGTTACTCGAAAAACTCGATGTGACAACTCATGTATTCAGAGTCGGTACTTACAAATCCGCGGTCGAGCCATTCCTTCGTGATGACATGTCTGATGCAGCGAAAGAATCTGCCACTCGCTGGGTTTCACAGCTATGGGGCGCTTACGTAGATGATGTTGCCTCTAACCGTCAAATCGAAACTAGCGTTTTAACGCCAACCATGGATGAATTTCTTAAAGAACTAGAAGCTGCTGACGGCGATTTAGCCGCATTATCTAAGCAACTAGGATTGGTCGACGAACTTGTTACCAAACAGCAAGTCAATCAGGCTATGGTCGAGGCATTTGGTAGCGACGGCGATGGTGGCTTTAACGCTGTGGGTTATTACGAGTACTTGGCATCCATGCCATACGACCTACCTAAGCAACCCGACAACCAAGTTGCCGTCATCGTAGCGAGCGGCACCATCATGGATGGTGAGCAACCACGTGGTACTGTCGGCGGTGATACAACAGCAGCCCTTCTCAAACAGGCTCGTGAAAACGACTCCGTTAAGTCCGTGGTATTACGTGTTGACAGCCCAGGTGGAAGTGCATTTGCTTCAGAAGTGATTCGCAACGAGGTTCAAGCGCTGCGCGATGCTGGTAAGCCTGTCGTAGTGTCCATGTCGAGTGTTGCTGCCTCCGGTGGTTATTGGATTTCTATGAACGCTAATAAGATCATGGCACAGCCAACGACCATCACTGGTTCAATCGGTATCTTTAGTGTGGTAACAACCTTCGAGAAAGGGTTAAACAATATTGGGATTAATACCGATGGCGTTGGTACATCACCCTTCTCAGGCGTTGGTGTAACCACAGGCATCAGTGAAGGCGCGTCAAAAGCATTCCAAATGGGCATCGAAAATGGATATAAGCGCTTCATTACGTTAGTCGCGAATAACCGCAACATGTCTGTCACGGATGTCGACTCCGTCGCGCAAGGTCGAGTATGGACCGGTAAAGACGCATTAGAGCGAGGCTTGGTTGACCAGATTGGCGATTTTGATGATGCTGTCGCTCTCGCTGCTGAGCTCGGAGGTATGGAGAAGTACGATATCTATTGGGTCGAAGAACCGCTAAGCCCAGCGCAACAGTTCGTCCAAGATATTATGCAGCAGGTAAAAGTGAGTCTTGGACTCGACATATCCGCTTGGGTCCCACAAAGCTTACTGCCTGTCGCGACTCAGTTGCAACAACAAGCCAGTTTGCTGGAAAGCTTTAACGACCCAAAAGGCCAGTACGTACTGTGCTTGACCTGTAATATCCAGTAGGCATGCAGAGCTAACAAATTCATTTATCTAGAGCCACCAATCGGTGGCTCTTTTATTTGTTTTGGTTATAATCGCCTGCATCTGTTCCCCTTGATAATAAAGCGGTCCCTGGCATGACAAGAAAACACATCTATATTGCGTACACTGGCGGCACCATCGGCATGCAAAAGTCCGATCACGGCTATATTCCCGTCGCCGGTTTTATGGAAAAGCAACTGGCTAGTATGCCGGAATTCCATCGCCCTGAAATGCCAGAGTTTACTATTCACGAATACGAACCGTTGATTGACTCTTCAGACATGACACCTGCAGATTGGCAACAGATTGCTGACGATATTCGTGATAACTATGACAACTATGACGGCTTCGTTATTCTGCATGGCACCGATACGATGGCGTATACCGCATCAGCACTATCGTTTATGCTAGAAAATCTAGGTAAGCCAGTCATTGTCACCGGATCACAGATTCCTTTAGCGGAGCTACGTTCTGATGGACAAGCTAACCTTTTGAATGCACTGCACATTGCGGCTAACTATCCGATTAACGAAGTCACACTGTTCTTCAATAATCAACTAATGCGCGGTAACCGCAGTACCAAATCTCACGCCGATGGCTTCAACGCGTTTACGTCTCCAAACATGCCGCCGATTTTAGAGGCGGGTATCAATATTCAGTTAGGTAGTGGTGTAGAACTGAACAAAATGCCTGAGGGCAAGTTTAAAGTACACGACATCACACCACAGCCTATTGGGGTCATTACTATGTACCCAGGCATCTCACATGAAGTGATTCGTAACACGCTACTTCAACCTGTTAACGCTATGATATTGCTTACTTTCGGTGTAGGTAATGCACCACAAAACCCTGAGCTTCTCGCACACCTAAAAGAAGCCTCTGAACGTGGCGTGATTGTGGTCAACCTTACCCAATGTCTAGCAGGTAAAGTTAATATGGGCGGTTATGCCACTGGCTGTGCCCTAGCCGATGCCGGAGTTATCAGTGGTTTTGACATGACCCCAGAAGCGGCTCTAGCCAAGCTACATTACCTACTTAGCCAAAACTTGGGCTACGAAGAAGTTAAAGCCCAAATGTTAGAAGTGCTACGTGGTGAAATGAGTAAATAAGTCCTTACTATTGATCGTTTTAAAAACGCAGCTAAGCTGCGTTTTTTGCCATTAGACTTTGCCTAACACTGCATCGGCCGCTTCTTCAATGAGATCCAACACCAACTCAAAGCCCTGCTCTCCTCCATAGTAAGGGTCTGGGATCTCACTATAGGATGAAGAACCATGGCTAAGAAACAACGAAAGTTTGTACTTGAGATGTTGAGGACAACGTTGTTTAAGGTCGACCAAGTTATCCTTATCTGCGGCTAGAATCATGTCAAAGATCTCAAAGTCTTCATCTGTCACTTGTCGCGCTTTTATTCCAGAAAACGAGTAACCACGAGCTTCACCAGCGGCTTGCGCTCGCCTATCAGGGGCGTCACCGTGATGGTAGCCAATCGTCCCTGCTGAATCGATAAGGACCTCAACCCCTTGATTCGCTGCTCTAGAGCGTAATACCGCTTCGCCCGTTGGCGAGCGACAAATATTGCCCATGCATACAACGAGAATCGATGGTTTCTTTTTATTATTCATAGAGTTAACACCTAATTTCGCTCAATTTTCACGTCAAAGATACAAAAAATTTTAGTCGATAAATCAGGTACTTGTGAATAGTTTTGGAGGGATATTGGAGCGAATTTAGCCTCAAAACGACCACTCTGTATGAAAGTGAAAATCATCCCAACATTCTCAACTTCACATAACCAATTGAAAAGTAAATACATTATAGATTTCGACGCGTTCGCGAGACTGATTGTCAGTCTTAATTATCTTTAAGAGCAAAAAGTAATCACCAAACGGACTCTTGGCGTTTGGCCGGGTGTTAGCATCAGCAATGAAAGGAACAGAGTGTTCTCCAACTTATCTCAATCCAAGCAAGGGGAGGAAGTATGAGCGGCATTTTTACTTTACTGGCTTTAGTCATCTTTGGTTTGTTTTTGGTAACCAAAATGCGCAGTTACGAAGCTATCGGGAGCACCATCGAGCCTGGCGTTAACACCAAGGAGTCAAACTATGAACCAAACTGGGTATTTTACCAAGACCAAACTCAAAGCTCGGTCGATAGCAATTCGTATGAGCCAACTAACGACACCGATTTTGCATCGATGGACTTTACCAACCAATCTTATGTTGATGATGAAAACACCGTCATTAACCCAGCAACAGGCCTTCCAATGGTTGGAGGTATTGGCGGGATGGATACTATGGGAAATCCGTACGGCTACGACAGTCTGTCTCAAGGCACGTACCCAGACGATACCTCCTCAAGTACTGCTAATAGCGCTTTTGAAACTGATTCTAGCTCATGTACTGATTACAGCTCTGACGAATTCACTACTACAGACTGTGATAATAGTTGTGATAGCAGTTTTGACGATGGCTTCAGCACGGGATTGGATGATGACATGTTTTCGTAGGGGTTCGTTGTTGAGGCGGTTTAAGCGTTGAGTGCGGGAGATGGGAGTTTTCGAGTTAGCTGTGGTTTTAGCTGTGGTTTTGGGGCTAGCTCGAAAGTGGACATTTCTGAGTTAGCGGCTTTGGTAGTGAGCGAGTTTCTAGTATTATGAACTATTATTTAATGTGGAGGCTTACCCTTGTTCGTTTACGCTCTCGCTTGTCTTAGTCTAGTAGCTATTGGCTATATTTTGGGTGCCAATGAGTTGTTATCGGGCTTTACTGCTAGCTTGTTGCCTTCCATAGTTACAGGTGTTATTAGCTCTGTCATAGTGTCACTGTTCTTTATTTACAAAGAAGAAAGAAATAAAGCAAAAATAGCGGCACCAAAACTCAATAGACTTTTAACAGTTTTCCGTATTTATTACACCGAATACATGCTTACCCCACATATAAAGCCCGATATTGTAGGCTTCAAAGGATACTGTGAGGATGCATTTGAATACTTACCAAATAAGAACGATATTAGCTTTAGACAGCTTTATGAAAGAAGTCGTTACACTAGCTTGCATCATATCCTTAGTTTCGACTCAAAACATGAACAAGTAGGGTGTCTTTCTGGTTTAGAGGAACACCCACATTTAGATACTTTCTTATATATCACTAATGTAAAGATCAAAGAACTAATTATAGAGCTAGAGAAATACGCACATTGTTTAGACAAAGACGTCCTTGCAATTTTATTTGATTTACAGAACTCGTTGTACATATCTCTTTACGAAAGTTATTCAACTCCTAGCATTGGAACATGGAATCAGATGTTGGAACTGTATAAAGATATTGATACCTACGGTGAGGGTGCTATTTTAGATTCAAAAGTTATAGCAAATGTTAAATATTCTCCAAATAAAATGAGATCTGAAATTTTTCACCATATAGATGATAGTTTTGCATATTATTTTGATAAAATGAGCCTCTTGCAATTGGTTTATGATAAAAAATACAAAGAGTATTGTTGATTACTTATTCGCATAGTAGCTATACACAAACTTCTATCGAATTTACTCCCGTGATATACAAAGTGGTTACCAATGAAATATCTATCGGTTGGATTGTTTTTATTAAAAAATAGGCAATTACAGGGTATGGATAAGTATTCGATCTAACTAGCTTTGGGGCAGAACTGAGCTAGCCAGACGCAGCTAGCTCGAAATACTACTACCTCATTCATTCGCTATTTTGGAGTAGTCAATCCCCTTCACAGAAACTAGTAGGTCGGGGCGCTGTAATGTGATGTCATCAGCGATACTTTGAAGCCAGCATACGGTCTCCTCTAGGTTCATTTTTTCACCTGTATCTGGGTTTACCCAATTGCGGGACTCCCTCATACATATAAGAAGGCAACCGGTATGACATTTCTTGTGATTTAGATATCGTCCAACTAACTGATCAATTAATGCAACTTTCAGCGCAGAACCCGACCAGTTATTTCGATTATCATCGAGCTTGAGTTCTATAGAGGCATACCTATCGATGCGATCTACATTAAGTCGAATATCTGTTCTTTTTTCGCCAGCAACTACCGCTTCTTGAGTTACCGAGTAAGCACCACGGCTATCTTGATATAGGCAATTAGAAATAAACCTACGAAGCTCGGTTTCGCTATCCACTTTTCTCAATGTATCGACTATGCTTGCCTCATCATTGAGTAGGCTATGCTCAAAATCATCTAGCCTGTTATTCATAACCATAAATAGAGAACGGTCATCATAGGGTTGATAATTTCGCTCTCTATTAAATTGATTAAATCTCTCTACAGGCATTGGCTTCGGCTCTGAAATTCTAGCCGCGAGCTCAACAGCGGCTTGCTTTAGCCTACAAGACACGTCATTAAACAAAGGCATCGCTGATAACTCGTATAAAGTGTCAATTGTATGGAGTGATTCTACTTTAAATAAGCTTTCAAGTAGGAAGCTGCGAGCGTGCTCAGCGTAGTCCCTACTTCCCGGTCTAAAGGAGCCTTCTCTCCTTATATCAGAAGAAGGCTGAACAACTTCATAAGTGCGAATAACCAGTGGTTTCAATACGGCTAGCCTTTGAGTCGGCTCTATATGCTCAAACGTCGGTTGCTGCATGCTATGGCGGTCGCCAAAGACATTAGCAAATAGGTCTAAATTGCCATCAGCGTATCTATTTTCTGTAAACTCGATGATCCTATCGCAGCCTTTCACCACGTCGAGATTTGCCAACCTTGCAACCCAAGCATTACGATCATCAGCGGAATCAATAGAGTTATCGAGGAAGCTATTCACTACTTCAGCTAATAAGGCTTTAGGAGTGTCCGCACCAAACTTAGCTACTAATTCAAAAGCATACTTTAAGTCGGTATTGGAACCTTTGTTCATACCAGCTTCGATAATATCAAGTTTCGTCAGTATCGCTTTGATAACGCTAATTTTTACCACTAAGTAATCTGAATACAGAGCATCATGAAGTAGAGGAGCTTTGCCTAACTCAGCGAAATCGTCCAGTTGTCTCTGAGCCTCTAATGTAAATACTTCTTCAACAATGACGGGGTACGTGTCTGTTAGCGTATGAAGATAGTTAGCAAACTCATTGAGCTCGATAGTCGAGATTCTTACAGCCTGACGAACCTGCTCATCAGTCAAACCTATCGGCCAACACTTACTTTCAGACTCGCACTTAACAGCGGTAAGAGCCATCAAGGTCTGATAAGAAAAAGAGTTCTTAGCTTCGTTATTTCGTTCACTGAACAGTTGTACATCCGCTGCTTTCCAATAATCTGATAGCCTTGGCCTCAGGGCATCGACAAAGTTTTTGGAGAAGGCTCTTTCAATCAAATTAGAGTCCCACCCCCCCCACGTTGAACTCTCACTACTCTGTTCTAGAAATTTGAACAGGTTGTAAGTCGTGTTCTCATATTCATCCTCACCTAAACAAAAATCCTTACTAGCAAGAACCTCGTCCCTCCACCCCTTCCAATCTTTGACCCTTTTAGCTTCCTCTTCAGCGAATTTTTCCATTTCTTGGCGATGTTCAAGTTCGTATTCATCAGGTTCTCGTTCAGGAGGAGTTAGGGTTCGCTCTAACATATCTGCATATTCAGTACCTGCAGAAAGTGATGAAGACAAGAACTCAATTGCTCTTGAAGAAGACTCATATTTAACAAGCTGAATTATTTGATTAAAGGCTGCGTCCTTTTTATTTTTTGATTCGCCCTCAATAAAAGCCCGTTCTAACCACGGAAGATCGTTAGTAGTGAATGGCGATAATATGTTTTCATAGTCAATAAGATAATCGCTAAACACGAAATTATAATGACTCTCAAGCTCTTCTACTAAGCATAAACAAGCCCAATAATATGCTTCCCTAAGCTCTACATTCTGTGACAACAACTTGACGAGCGCTTCAGTTTCGCGTCTCGCAATAATACTAGTTCTGCGCTCGCCGAAGTGAAAAGCGATTGCAAGACACCAAGCCCACTTTTCAACACTCTCTTGCTCAGCAGGCACAGTTAAAAAGCAAGCTTGGATTACAGCGTCCACAAAATGGTTGTATTTTGAGTTACCGTTGTAGATACGACTCTTAGCGCACCGAGCATCCCATACTGCTTGAGCAAGCTCATCTCTAAGCCAATACTTTTGGTCGTCCGACAACGATTCAGACTTGATTGAGTTCATTATTGAGAAACCTAATCCATGTACATTGTTAGGGGTCTCTGGCAGGCATTTTGCGACTGCAAAAAAATCAAATACACACATAGCATCTGGAATAAGATTGCTTAATATGCCTCGAACTAGCTTGTGTGGCCACTCCCCCTTAAGAACAGCTTTTCCGACTTTTTCTTTCTGTTCTTGTCCCCCAAATTCAAGCACGCTCCATCCAGCGTAAGTTCTCTGGTGTATAGGCAAATCTTCATCAAATAATGCATTTAATGCCAAATCTGCACACGTTGGCATTGGAGCGAGATAGATTAGCTCTAAAAGTAACTCCCGTGTATCAAGGCCTGAATAAGCTATTTCCCATAACTCGCGAATAACAGGTGATAGCTCTGGTGTCGACAACCGCTTCAGATCGGAAAAATCAACTCGTATACCTCGCCACGTTTTGTCTTGCGAGTACATATCAACGTATTTGCGAATAAGCTCTTCACGGCACTCAACGGTAAGCAAAGCTGGGATTCCTTGACGAAACATCAAAGAAGGGCTGCGTGCTTTAACCTCGTTGTATATATCGGGATACCACAGAGCTAACCACGCCGTCACTGGTTCCATACTTGGAATTACTACTTCTTCATTTTTTACGCGCGCAAATAACTGGCTAAATAAGTCATTTGTATTGAGGCCTAACTCCCTTAACTTTCTCAAGCGCAACGCAGCCAGATACTCTTGGGTAGAACGATGGTGGAACCTGAATGAACCAACTCCTGTTGGGTCAAAGATCGGCTTACCAAGTAGCTCCGCACATTCATCAAATGTCCAATCAGTCAGTACATCTTGAATCTTTAGGGCACTTTCTTTACTTGCAGCAGAAGTCGACTTTATTGATCTCGTTTTAGTCATAAAAAAAGCTAATGCTACTCGTTCTGCGCCATCGAGAGCTTTGTCTTGACTAAGACAGTTCCGCTTTTTATCTGATATTTCGCGAAGCTTTTGATTAATGCCATAAACAAGTTGCTCCTCTAAATTACCTAATTGTCCTTGGTCTGCTAATTGATCGAGGGCCGACATGATTTCGTAGGGGAAACGATATAAATGCCAAAGCTCTTTCTCTGATAACTGGCGTTCAAACTGTTCTGAGACACTTGGAGAGTATAGTTTCGCAAATTCCAGAGCTTCGCTCCGACTAAAAGGTAGAAGGCTTACCACTCTGATCCTTTCAGAGGAGTCCTGATCACCAATCTCCCGCTCAGATTTATTATTAGCCCATTCCTTACGTGAAATGACCTGTAAGAAAACCTGCTCTCCGTCTTTAGGTTGTAACTGCGTCTGGGCTATTTTTTCCGGCGGCAGTATTGTTGATAGAGCTTTAACATCAAACTCCTCATTCCAATCACTTGGACGACAAGATATAAAAAATCTTGATCTCGAGAGGGCTTCGCCGAGAGTATCTCTAACTTTCCTCAAAGCCTTACGAAGCGTTCCTTGGCGAAGCTTAAGCTCATCTACAGCATCCAAAAAGAACACCGCCGTCTGATCAGGGGCTGCAAGCCAATCTTCCCATGCATATTCTTCTTCATCTGACAATATATCTAGAATTTCACTGTCTTGGAGCTGCTCAAGCGGTATGAAAAACGATACCTGCCCATTAGCCCGGAGTATTTCATTTCGTCTTTTAAACTCATGAGTTTTTCCACATTTACCATCAGCGAGTACAACGACGCAGCGGTTGTCCTTAAAATCATCCCAACTCAGACAACCTGATGCATGTTCGCCCCATAAGGATAAAAAGTCGGGATCGACAAGGTGCTTTTCAGAGGGTTTTGCGAATCGGCGTTCTATCGGTACATGATGGATGGTCATACTATGTAATGTTCCTGATGAAGAAGGTGTCACTGATTTTATATTCTCATATCCGCGGTAATTTTCTAGCATTACCCTCTTGATTCAATGGGGTATATGTACGGATATAGCAGCTAGTTCATAGACTGGTAAGTCCTCAACTTACTAGACATTACAGACATAAGAAAAAGTAGGTCAAACCACCTAGTGTAATTTGTGAGGACGAGCGTCACAGGCACGGAAGGGGGCAGATCTGAATTGCGGTGATCTACCCCGCCAGCAAGGAGATGGAAAAAGGTGTACAAGTGGCTCTTATAATTTAGCTACCCACAAAATAACTTTGAGTATCCAAAAATGAAGCTTGGCACCATTCAGAGAGGTGCCGAGCTTGATGGATATTTAACATAAACTGTATTCGACTAAAGATTCGTCACATTGAATAGCCACGAAAGCTGAACCGAGTTGAAAAAGGCTTCCACTCATAGGAAGCCCTAGTCGAAAGCTATGGCTGCCTATTATGACCGTGACCGACACCGTAAACAGTTGCTCCCGTGTCAACATCAATGCCAGGGGAGTTCGTCATAAACTCTTTGTACTTTCGATTAAGTTTTTTTGCCAGATTCCATACATAGATGATTGCAAGCAGCACCAGTATGTATGGAATCGCTCTTATAGGTTCAAAATTAGTCATAGGTTGATCCATTCCGGGGACAACACGCTCTATAAAGTGATACCCTATTACAATTAAAGCTAGACCTACACCCAAGTAAAATTGGATCTTAAGATGTTCAATCATGACATTGTCTGGTCTGTGCTTCCCGAAATAATAATGAATTTCATTAAGGTCATCTTTCTGCAAAAACTGCCTTTCGATATTGGCAATTATCACTAGATTTCGATTGTACCAGTAAGCCGCATCGAGAAGGTGGCACATTAACCAGAAACAAAGTAGAAGAACGATACTTGCTGCGATATCTAGTGACACTACTTTCTTCTCTACTAGTGCGAAAATAGCAAAAGCACCTATTAGTACCCCGACGCACTGCCAAACAACCATAATATGTCTATTGATGTCATTAAACATCTGGTCGTACATCTTTAACAAAAGCTCTTCTCGTTTATTCATACAGCCTCCTTAAACCAGTTTCTAACGTGTTCATGAACCACGTAGTCTTCCCATATTTTGTTTATGTTTAGGATTGAATCTCGTATACATCTTTCATAACCACCTTCTGGATGAGCTCTAAATCTGGTTCCATCAAAATAGTCTCCAAATCGCGCATCGTACGTGAACCGATTACAGTCCATTGAGTAGACTTTTAGTTTGTCTGCTAAAGCTCTTTGAACATCAGGTCTGCCTCCAAGTAGGTGCACTGGTCTATCAAAACTTTCGATAGAAACTTGAGTGCCGCCATATCGCGTTGGTACACTGTATGCGAGTATGAAGTTAGAAGGGATAAGCTCACTTAAACGTTCATTGAGGTTTGGGTCTTTGGGGACGATAGCTACTTGCTCAGAGTGTAGAAGAAGTTGTTCAGCTTCTTTTAGTATCGAATCTAAACTGAAAATACATTCAACGTCGCGAGCCATTGTAATTCTGGGTTTATGTGTTGCTACGACATCTAGGTGTTTTGAGAAATCATAATTCTTCCAATCAATATCGACAAAACCAATACCCTCAAAATCAAAAGTCTTCACATCTCTCATGTTGGTATATCGTGCCGCGGGGTGCCACCCCTCATTTGCCGCCAGTCCTACAGCTTTTTTACTGTGAGCTATGAACTTCAAGATTTCCATGCTGTTCTCACGCCTAATTCCTTTCGTTTTGTAAGTGTCTTATTTTTAAATAAATTTTAATCATATTCAACACTAATAATTGGCTCCTTGTTGCGCATGTCTATTATTATAAATGAAGGTGGTGCGGAAAAGTTGTGTATGATACTTAGTGTTTCGTTTTTGAATAACACGTAGAATCAGAGAGTTCCTCAACTATCTTGTCATGTTCATAATTGGTAGCTTTTTATTACGACCTCTCTAGCGCTAACCATGAACAAAAGCACTGTAATTTCTGTGGCGCGATTTACCACTGAGTCATTGCGTTGACACCGAATGGGGCAAAACGTGTCACGACACTCTAGCAGCCAGACGTAAAAACCTCACAATCACTTCTAGAGCCTGATAACCACATCAAACTCTATGCCCTCCAGAAAGTACCTTGTAAACCGTAGAACGGCTACACGCGAGCTCACGGCTAATAGCATGTTTGCTCCAACCGCTGTTAGCTAACTCCCTTATGCGATCATGTAATGCCAAGTTAGGATAACGACCAAGGTGCTTTCCTTGCTGTTTAGCTCGTTTTCTCCCTTCATTGCATCGCTGCAATATTCTTGAGCGCTCCATCTCTGCAAACGCTCCGATTGTGGTATAGATAACGCGCCCCACGTCACTGTTTATGTCTAGGTCGCCCAAGTCATGACAAATGAGCCCTGAGCCCTGCGCGCTCAATTGGTCGGCGACGCCAAGCGCATCGATTGTATTTCTGGCAATCCGGTCAACCTTGGTGACATGCACAATGTCCCCTTCCCTGGCAAACTCAAGAAGCTGCTTTAACCCCTGACGCTCCGCGCTCTTACCACTGGCTTTATCTTGATAGATCTTTTCACAACCGATACGAGTAAGCTGTTCAACCTGAACCCCCAAATCTTGTTCATCGCTACTAACACGAGCATAACCAATCAACATAAACCCTCCTCGAAACTGTTCAATAAGTCCCAGCAAAAATGAAGACATGTACAGCAAGTATTTTGCCGACTTAACGTACAGTGATTACCTTACCATTTGGCCGTTTTGCTCAAGTCCGAAAAGGTACACCTTTTTGGACGGTCTATTCGACGAATGCCTGAAACAAGCAGAGAATTGAAACTCGGATAACACTGCCTTTCCAACTCCTGCTCGATAGTTAATCTTAACTCGGCCATTGGTTCCAAACCCAGAACTGGAAAGTTGCTGTTAGCTGGCTCAGTCATAGTTCCCTCCTGTGTTTCTTTGTTCTAGTAAAGCACTGGGGAAGCGATAGAAATTCGATTAAGCTGCCCAAATGACACCTGTTAGTACCATTTAGTGAGTTTTCTTCAGGCATGTGAGGATGCCCTGCCAATGTAAGTTCTTTAGAGCAATCCCAGAAAAGGGAGATGTCTTGAGCCTCACGTGAACCTGATCAGCAGTGATAATCGCGCTGGCCGTACTCAAGATTAAGGCCTGCTCTTTGTACCGTTATTCATCCCCACAAGTAAACTTAGAGCGCGCTCAAGGCCGCGTTGGCCATGTTTGCAATAACAAGAGCGCCCCGCGACATTGCCCAGCAGATTGGCGGTTTCAAAGCTTGTTTTACACGCTTGCTAACCCTGTCCGTCGCTCAAGGCCGCTATGGCCAAGTTGTACGATTTAAGCAACTACGATAAGCGTCAGTGAAGATACTTTCTCTGCGATAGTCGCGCTGGGTATGGGATTTTTTGTCAGTAAAATTCCCCCCAGAATAAATTTTGGGTGGAAAGTGGGTAGGGTCTCCACCCAATAAGCAAAATTTCGGATTTTGTAGGCTTTCCACCCAATTACCCAAAACAGACTATTTTTGGTTTTTACCCAACCCTGCAAGTCTATGATTTATCGCGATATTCTGTTTTTCTTCTGCTTTTGTGCCAACGTCAAAATACGCCTTCCACCCAATAAAGCGAAACATGATACTTTTCATGACTAAACCATTAACGTAATACGTTGTTTTAATTTTACTTTTTGTTTTTCTGCCGAATTTTCCCTTGGTTAAAAGAGGGCTCTCCACCCAATAAAGGAATTTCACTTGTAATTAGCAACAATCAATTTTTGTAAGGTTTTGTTTTTAAGATGTTTTTCTAAATACTCACAAATTTGCCCTGCACTTTCCACCCAATAAAGAGAAATCAACGCTGATCTTGTCGCTAACTGCACTTTGTGTTTTCTCATTTCCTGATGTGTATCGAGTGGTGATTAAAGCCGTAGTTCAGAGCAAGAAAGCTATCTGAACAAAACGTACTTTGCTCCTTCGGTATTTCTCCGATGGCCTACCCCAAAAAATTTTTGTGCACTCGTTTTTGGCTGCTTAATCCCATTGCCACCATTTCGGCCTCGCTAATCTAGAAAATGTAAGTAAACGGACTTTTTCGGTTCAACCCAAAGGTATGATGGTCGGTTACAGCAAGGCGATTGGCTGACTCAGGCAACAATTAAGGTCAGGAGTGAACTATGCATATTACGATTCGGGAATGGGCAATCCAAGAGTTTGGCTTTGCCCCAAGTGCGAGTACGTTGGCGAGCTACGCAAAAACAAAGCAGATACACCCTGCTCCGGTCAAATTCGGCGGAAAATGGATGTGCGATGAAAAAGCGGTATTTGTCGGCCTTTGCTCAACAGACTCTATAGAAATCACCGACCCTGTCGTAGCTAGGATTTTCCGTCATGGCAGCTAGACCTAGAGCACACAATCTAAACGTCCCCAATCTCTATCAGAAATTTGATAGGCGAAATGGCAAGGCGTACTACCAATACCGAGATACTCGAACCGGTAGATTCCATGGATTGGGAACCGACAGAACAACAGCGATTAAGGTTGCGACAGAGCTTAATCGACTCATCGCTGCTCAGCTAGTCGAGCAATATCACCACATTTTTAATGCTAATCCTACCAAGAAAAAACGAATGGGGATCAGTACCGGCGAATGGTGTGAACGATACATGGAGATTCAAGCCGAAAGACTTGAGACTGGTGAAATCGTTGATGCTACCTTCAAAACACGGAGAAGTGGCATCAAAGTCCTAAATGACAGGTGTAAGCATGTTGCTATCAGGGAGCTCGATACAAAGACTCTCGCCATCATCATTGATGAGTATAAACGGGAAGGCAAAACACGAATGGCTCAAGTTCTGAGGTCTATTTGGATTGATGTATTCAAAGAGGCTCAACATGCTGGTGAGGTTGAAGCTGGCTATAACCCTGCCTTAGCGACCAAGCCCCCAAAAACGAATGTTCGCCGTTCACGTCTAACCGTATCTCACTGGGAGCAAATCGACCGCGTATTGAAAGAATCACCTCATGTCTATTGCTACCACGCCGCCCTTCTCGCTTTGACGACTGGCCTGCGTCGAGAAGACATTTGTCACCTCAAGTTCTCGGACATTGAAGACGGTCTACTCTACGTTGCCACAAGTAAATCTGGGCAGAAAACGAAACTGGCCTTCCCCCTCACCCTTCGTAATCCAATCCTCGATATGACGCTCGCTGCGATTATAGGGATGTGCCGAAAGACGGACATTGTGTCACGTTATCTCGTTCATAATGTAGCGCGAGTACATAGCACGAAGCCAGGTGACAAGGTCAACGTCAACACAGTCACTCGCAGGTTTGCCGAAGCTAGAGACAAAGCCAATCTAAAATGGGAAGGCACCCCTCCTACTTTTCATGAACTAAGATCATTGGCTGAACGCACATACCACGAAGCAGGTGTTGATACACAAAAATTACTTGGTCATAAAGACCGTAGAACGACGGATAAGTACTCAGATAACCGAGGTAGTGAATATGTTGTGGTGGGTGAGTGAATCGGTAGTCGCGAACAGTAAATCCTGGTCAAAAAGTTACGTTTGTAGCCAATCCATGAATATGCCAACTCCTAGCATATGAGCAGGAAGTTGCGACAGAATCGATTAGTGAACTCCGCGTGTAGGTAGATTCAAAAACACTCTTGTGGACAAACTATGTCAGTTACATACTAAACTAGGATGGAACTGATCAACACGGGTGTGAACGCACAATTACAGGATGAGCAACGCAATATCCAAATTTCTGCATACCACCGCAAACATCATACGCAACGAATAGTGAAAATACCACGCATAGCGAATCACTAATAAACAGTTTGTAAGCTTATCTTTTTCCTTTGTAGGTTATCTCGTCTGTGTATATCCCAATATCTTTTCGAACTTCACTCAAGAATTTAAGCATTTCTACGCGAAAGACATGAAAATCAAAAGTGTTCGTCTCAATCGAACTATACATGTAGTCTATTAACTCCATGAACATATCAAAAACGTCGGAAGAAGCGAAAAGTGCCAATTGAGCAGTCATGTGAAGCCTTTGCTTGTCAAAGCCTCGAATGTAGTCAGGAGTTAGCGTTTCTTGATGAGTAATGTTAGCTACCAAATCGACCAACGGTATGGATACTGACTTATAGAGCTCTAGTTTTTGATAGTAGTTTATCTGTTTATTTGCAGTTAACTCACCTAACTTGTTTCTATATTCCTCAATCTCCAAAGCCATTTTTGATTGTTCTTTTTGTAAGATTCGTTGAGCCCATATTTTTCCAAGAAAACTCGAAGCTCCAAGGACAATCGCTGCTCCTCCACCTAACGATACTAATATCGCTTGAGCTATGCTAAATGCACTTTCTTCCATAACTTCCTCTAATAACACCTTGCTAACGGGCAACAGCGCGGTGGCACTTGAATTAAATATTGTGCCATAACGGAAGTCGCCAAGCGTTGTGAGTTCCTGTTAAGTAATTTGTTAGCTATGAGATTCCCACATCTCAATTGCTTTCTTGACTTTCTCTAGCTCTAACCGTAACTGTGTACGGTCATAACGTAGACCTGCCGCTCGCTCAGTCTCACCAAACCCATCAGCCCACTTTAGTTCCTTGTTGATTAAAGTAATCTGTTCTTCAATCGTAGAGAGCCTATTCTTCAGTTCAGCAATCTTCCTTGCTTTGCCTTTTTGAGACAATAGTAAGAGTCCTGTACAAATAAAACCACCAAAAAGAGTGCCTACTGTCAGCGAAGATATTTTTTTAGCAGTTTCAAAATCGGTAGCTGCATGCTGAATAAGTATGTCTAGAGCATCCACTAATGACAAATATTGAACTGCCCCTAAAAATCCTATCGCAATAAGAATTACAGGGAACTTTAATACATAGCCATTGTTCATAACTATGTATATCAACAGGAAGAGCGGAAGAATCGAAATTAAAATAGTATAGTCAAACATTAGTTTTTACTCTCAATAGCTAACGCTCGCTTAAGCGCTGAGTGAACCTGTGACATGTTTGAGCAAAGCGAGTCCGGCACGCGTTTACGAAACCATCTTAAAGCACGTGTTATGCTTGTTTTTCAATATAAGCGTCCCATAAAGTCAAACATTGAGTCGCGATCTCAAACGCATCTTCTAACTCACCACCAGAAGATGAAACTTTGTATTTAATTGCAATTTTAACACTTGTTGGTTCTGAGGCACTTTCGGAGATTTCTAAGTCAATATGGCTACCAGAAAAGTTCGGAGAATCACCAGAGCGACTACGAATTAAAGAGCAATGTTTTAAAACATTACACAAATCAGCACAGATTCTCATCTCACGATTTTCATTTATGAACTGTTCTACACAACTCCAGCTGTTGCAATCAGGGTCACTTTTTATCCAATCTTTTAAATGGTAGCAATTTTGAAAAAATGCATACACATCGTCATCATAAAACTCCGATGCTTTGCTATGAGATCGGCCCTCGTTGATACCTTCAAACCTTTCATAGTATCGGAGCATACGCTTATACTGCTCTATGTATATAGCCATTTATATCACCAAGATTAATTTATGTCGTATACAGCCTAACGCTTTATAGACGGCATTTTCCGTCTTTTCTTTCCACCTATGTTGCTGCTATTTATTATGAAACTCAAGTAGTATCAACCTGTTATGTGAATTGACATAGAGTTACATGAGCGCACTACGGCTAAAAGCTGCTTGAGAGGCCAAAGTATGGGTTAGATTGGCTTTGTCTGGCTAGGTCTTCCTCTACTAATTCTGAGAGGCTGCGAGGCAAAAGCGAGCCTGCAATCAGTGTCCCACACTAACTCTAGTCAAACTCAAGCAAGAGAAAGTGAGGGGCATTATGTCTTCTGAAACTAGACGTGACCCAGTAACTCATACTAAGCGACCTATAGCACCCTTGAAGCACACCTAAAACGCACTCACATTTTGGAGAACTTTCATTGGAGCAATTTTGGAAACGGAATTTTATTACTATTTTTCAATCACTTAATAGGAACAGCTGTGCTGCCCATGCATACCACCAATATCTTTTTCATCCTATTACCCCTGAACTTTGTCTTGTTTTTTTCTGTTTCTATTTCATTATCATATACCGAATACAGAGGACTAACAGCTAAACATAAGGAATCACCATGTCACTCTCCGAAGAGCAAAAACAAGATCGTCATAAAGCACGACAACAGAAAGTAAAAGAAAACGTTGATAAAAAGATCGCCAACGCTCAAGAAGAAAAAGGTTTGTTGTTAGTCATCACCGGAAACGGTAAGGGCAAGTCAACATCTGGCTTTGGTACCATTGCTCGAGCCGTTGGTCATGGAAAGCAGTGCGCGGTTGCTCAGTTTATCAAAGGAACATGGGATAACGGCGAACGTAACCTACTCGAGAAGTTAGGTGTTGAGTTTCAAGTGATGGCAACAGGCTTTACTTGGGAGACCCAAAACAAAACCGCTGATACGGAAGCAGCTCAGTTAGTTTGGCAAGAATGTAAACGCATGCTTAAAGACGAATCACTTGATGTGGTTCTATTTGACGAACTGACCTACATGGTGAGCTACGGCTATATCGATTTGGAAGAAGTGGTAGAAGCGTTAACCAACCGACCAAAAATGCAGTCTGTCATTATCACCGGTCGCGGTGCTCACCGAACTCTCATTGACATTGCAGATACCGTTTCAGAGGTTAAAAATGTCAAACACGCCTTCGAATCAGGCGTAAAAGCACTAAAAGGTGTTGATTGGTGATGTTCTAGCCAATCGAACCAAAAGAGTAAAAAATGAGATGTAAGTCTCATTTTTTACTGTATACTGCCCTCCCGTTTGCTAGGGCACTTCGCATTGTTGCGTAATCTTCTAGCTATACACCAATACAAGCCGTCACCAAGGAACTGTGAACGACCCAAGGATTTGGACCAGCTGCAATCTCCACGCTTGTAAAGGGTATAAAAATGGGCAAATTTATCTTCAGTTACCACAATCAGTGGTTTCCTCAGCTTTCCGCTGTTTCCTCTTGGTCATCGTATTCCATGCTTAACTGTCTAAGCTACGGTGAGGTGACCCAATGTTAATGACTATCCTGTTTGGTTTTGTAGGCATTATCTCGCTGTTAACTATCGGTTTTATTTTCTCCGAAAACCGTAAAGCAATTAACTGGAATACCGTATTACGCGCACTCCTCCTTCAAACATTGTTTGCTGCTTTTGTTCTTTACATTCCTTTTGGTCAACATGTTCTTGGCGCGATGAGTTCTGGTGTTGCCAAAGTACTTAGCTTCTCCGACGTTGGTATTCAATTTCTATTTGGTGATTTAGCTTCTGAAGGCTTTATTTTTGCAATCCGTGTTCTTCCTATCATCATCGTTATTAGCGCTCTTATTTCGGCACTTTACTACCTTGGCATCATGCAAGCGGTTATCCGCGTACTCGGTGGTTTAATTCAGAAGTTCTTGGGAACAAGCAAAGCGGAATCGTTGGTGGCAACCGGCAACATATTCCTATCACAAGGTGAGTCCCCACTGCTTATTCGTCCTTTCCTTGCAACTATGACACGCTCGGAACTGTTCGCAGTCATGGCGGGCGGAATGGCGTCTGTGGCAGGTAGTGTTCTTGGTGGCTATGCCGGGTTAGGCGTAGAGCTAAAGTACTTAATCGCCGCAAGTTTTATGGCTGCGCCAGGATCCTTAATGATGGCTAAGCTTATCGTGCCTGAGCAACAAACTCCGGTAGCTCATGACTCTGTCGACTTAGATACTGGCGATCAAAGTAATGTGATTGATGCCTTAGCAGCGGGGGCAATGAACGGAGTAAAAGTTGCGGTCGCAGTGGGTACGATGCTTATCGCTTTTGTCAGTGTTATTGCGATGGCTAACGCCGCTATTGAATCCATAGCGGAGCTGTTTGGTGCGCAAGGAATCACATTACAACTGCTATTCGGTTACCTCTTCGCTCCAGTAGCTTGGCTTATTGGTGTCGATCAAAGTGAGATGCTGATGGCAGGGTCATTTATCGGCCAAAAGGTAGTCATGAACGAATTTGTTGCTTTCATCGACTTCATTCAGCATCAAGCTAGCTTATCGGAGCACAGCCAAGTTATCGTTATATTCGCTCTTTGCGGTTTCGCCAACATTGGCTCTATTGCCATTCAGCTAGGGTCTATTGGTGTAATGTCACCGGAGCGCCGCTCTGACGTGGCAAGCCTGGGCCTTAAAGCCGTGCTAGCCGGTACGTTAGCCAACCTGATGAGTGCTTGTTTAGCGGGCATTTTCATTGCGCTTTAACGCAAGGTAAAACTGCCTTCAGGGTAGCAGTTTAAAGTGTCAGCTTGTTAGTACTTTAAATCTGCTATCCTCGCCTTAATTCTTACTGACTCCTCTCCCAGCAACAACACTCTGTCACCCCATTTAGGTACAATCAGACAATCAACTTGGCGTGAAACTGTCGTCACAATTGGTTAAATTAACACAAACACAACATCATGATAACAAGGAGAGTTTCATGGAAAGTGGTCGTTTGATCCTATGGATTGGTAGTAATGAGCACCGATTTATACTTGGCCAAAGTACAACTCAACCTATCAAACAGTTAAAGCAAGACTGGGAAAATATCGAAAAGAGCCAACATGAGAGTAGCTATTCGATTACTCTGCAACATGACGGCTTGCCTACCCATGCTACTCACAACTTATACAAAACTATCACAATGGCCGCTGCCACAGCACTTATAGAATCATGGCAGCTTCTAGCAGTTGAGGAGCTCGAAGAAGAGCAAGATCTTGACTACCATTGGTAGCAACATCTCTAACGTAATTCGTTCCGCCAATACGAAAAATGCCAGCGTGATACACGCTGGCATTGGCTTTACTTGTAGCTGGCTAGTTTAGTTAAACAGCCCTTTTAGTAGCCCATCGACGGCTTTCTTGGTCTTTTCATCTTTAATACCAAGACGCTCAGTCGCGCGTTCTACTTCTTTTTGAGCTTTCTGTTTCAACACATCGTCAAACACAAGAGCGAACTTTGGATCAGTCCAAGCGCCGGTCACCTTGATTGGAATCGTAACATCACGCAGCTCCGTAATGCTTTGACCACCTTGCCCTTCCAATGTCCCTACGATAGAAGTGCGCACCAAAAAGTCGACCGTCTCATTAATGTAATTCGCAGATCCTTCACCTTGAATACGCAATAGCGGCGATTCTGCTGACATATCTTTGGTGGATACGACACCTTTGGCTAGCTTGAGTGTAGCTTTCATCGCGCTAAAGTCGGTTTTCTTAGGCCCTTTTTCAGCTTCAACAGACTGACCTTTAAAGCGAGCATAATTTTCTCTGATAATCTGTGCAACGTTGATACCATTGACGGCACCATCAGCAAAATTGATCTTCACCGTACCCGCTAGATTTTTCTTAATACCCGTTGGGGTCAAGCTCCTACCTGTAACATTCACATCGATATTGCCGGTGCCTTCGAGCATGTCGTTGTTAGCAACATCTTTTAGAAGCGGTTGTACTTTTACGCCTTTAATACGCTTCACGGCACTATAAGATGCTGGTGATTTACGCGCATCCAGTTTTGCTTTTGCTGTAATTGATCCGCTATACAGTTGAGAACTAAATGACGTTAGTTCTGCTACGCCACGATTAACATAAAAGTCGGCTTTTACTTTCTGCATGTGCGCATTAGCCGCTTTAAACTTATCAATCGTTACACTGCCTTTTACATCCAAGCCTTTAAGTGCACTTAAGTCAGGTTCTACCTCTTTCACAGGTGCAGATTTGCCTGAAGAAGCGGTTGGCTGGCCACCAGAATTGGCTGTTTTATTGCCAGTCTGAGTTTGGTTTAATCCTAAGAACTCATCAAGGTCAATATTAGGACTATGCAGTGAGAAGCGGACTTTCGGAATATCAGCCAATTGAACAGTCGCCTTCCCATCTAGCTCCATTTTATTGAGTGATAGTTTTTGAAGCACAAAGTTCAAGAAGTTCTTCTTAAGATCAAAGCTAAGATCTGATGACATTCCCACTTTCATTGGAGACTGAGGTAGTGGTTTACCCTCTAAGGTAGAGTCAAGTGTCAACGCGCTTAACTTAAGCATGGTCATCGCTTTATCAATTTCAAATGACGTACCACCTTTGGCATCGAAGCTAAGATCTGGCGTTTTACCTTTAACCGCAAACTCAATACTGTTTGGTTTATCAAATTCGAATGTCGCTACCGTAAGCTGAGCTTGCTCAACATTATTAACCGTATCTTGATATGTAGCATCAAACTTGATGTTTTTCAGTGCGTACTCAGCAAAGTCCTTGCTCAACTTAAAGTCCGCAGTACCTTTAGCAGTAAAACTCTGGTCGTTGTTTTGACCTTTCAAATCAAAGTCGGCTGTAGTCCATTGGTCCGCTGCGAACTGAGAGACATTTAAACCGACATCATAAAGCTTGGTAAATGACCCTGTTTCTTCGTTAGAAATCTCAAGTAACGCATTGGACACCGTCACACCAGAAAGTGAAATGCTCCAACCTTGTGCGGCAGACGCGGACGACGTAGTCTCAGGCTCAGTCGCTGCCTTATCGGCTGGGGTTGCAGATTCAGCCTCTTTGCTAGCGGCAGTCAATGCGTCCAAGTTAGACGTTCCGTCTTTTAATGTTTCTAAATGAACTTGCGCACCATCAAGCGTCACAGAACCAATTTCTAGGGTTTTATCGAGCAGAGGCATCACCCTAACACTCACGCCAACTTGGCTGACACTGAATAGATTGGGATTCTTAAAGCCCTGAGGATTCTTGAGATTTGTTTGACCAAGTTCAAATCCAAGTGAAGGGAAGAACTGCCAACTGATGTCACCGCTTATTTCAAGTTCTAGACCAGTTTGTGCCTGAACCTGCTCAGTTATCATAGGTTTGAACTGATTAGGGTTTACAAACATCACCAAGGCGGCGATAGCGACGACGATAAGCACAATCGGGATCGCCAAGATAAGGAGTAGTTTTTTCATTCGCATCTTCCTTGCAAAGCGGAAAACAAAAAGTGGCACATAAAGTGCCACTAATCTATTAAAAAATAAAGCAATTTAAACGTTATACGTGCACCCGTTCAGTATAGAACAGTTTGGTTACTTATAACGTAAGAATTCAATCCGAATATTGTAAGGATTACGCTTTTAACAGCTTTGCGATGTGTGCTTTAAGTACATCGATCGCAATACGGTTTTTACCGCCACGTGGAACGATAATATCAGCGTACTGTTTTGACGGTTCAATAAACTGCATAAACATAGGACGAACCGTTTTTTGGTACTGCTGAAGAACGGACTCCATGGTACGTCCGCGCTCTTCAACATCACGTTTAACGCGACGCAGTAGGCAGATATCAAGCGGAGTATCCATAAATACCGTCGCATGCATTAGCTTGCGAAGACGAGGATCAGTCAGAAGAAGAATGCCTTCAAGGATGATCACTTTCTTTGGTGTCATCGACGTAGTGTTATCAGTGCGAGTGTGCTCGGAGTAGCTGTATTCTGGCACTTCTACGGCTTCGCCTTGAATCAGCTTTTCAAGATGGTCACAAAGCAAGTCATGATCCAGTGCACTTGGATGGTCGTAGTTCGTTTTTACACGCTCTTCCATACTCAAATGACCTTGGTCATTGTAGTAACAATCTTCCGTGATCACTCCGATTTGATGGTCGCCTACCTTCTCGCGAAGTTCGTTATAGATTGTGCTCGCAATGAGGCTTTTTCCGGAAGCAGAAGCGCCAGCGATACCTACGATGACACATTGATTATTATCAGACATTCTTTGCACCTAGTACATATATGGTGGTGAGGACAAAACCGGGTAATTATATGGACATCAACCCTTAGATACTAGTCGAGATCTCACTTATTTGATGCCCAATTTTGCCCTCGCTCAAGAAATAGGAAATTGCAATCGATTACTTCATTTTACAAAGTAGAAGGCAATAAGAAACCGAGCTCACAACTAGCTCGGTTTCTCCGTTATTCCACCATTTTGAACAAGATGGATTCCGGTTTAGCTTTTCCATTCCAATACAGGTCTGCACACACTCTTTCAGCCAATTGTGTGTAGATTTGAGCATGTTCACCTTCTGGGTTAGACACCACAGTTGGCGCACCATTATCAATGGATTCTCGAATATCAATATGAAGCGGAACTTGGCCCAGCAGGTTAAGACCGAATTTCGAAGCCATCCATTCAGCACCACCTGCGCCAAAAATATGTTCTTTCGAGCCACATTGGCTACAAATGTGATAACTCATATTTTCGACGATACCCACCACAGGAACAGACACTTTTTCAAACATGGCGGCCCCCTTAATAGCATCTGCTAACGCTAAGTCTTGTGGGGTGGTGACAATCAATGCACCAGTTACCGGGATCTGTTGAGACAGGGTGAGTTGGATATCGCCAGTACCTGGTGGCATATCAATCACCAGATAATCAAGTTCTGGCCATTCGGTTTCATTAAGCAGTTGAGCTAACGCTTTGGATGCCATCGGGCCGCGCCAAATCGCCGCATCATCAGAGCTAATAAGGTAACCGATAGATTGAGTATAAATGCCGTGCGCGGCAATTGGTTGCATCCACTTTCCGTCGCGGACTTCGGGATGCGCATTGATTTGCCCAAACATCATCGGAATAGATGGTCCATAAACGTCGGCATCGAGAATACCTACCTTTGCTCCAAGCTTACTGATGGCAAGCGCTAGGTTGACCGCTGTTGTCGATTTCCCAACCCCTCCTTTTGCGGACGTGACCGCTATAACGTTCTTCACGCCTTTGATTTCTGACGCCACCGTAGTTTCTAGTGCTTTCACTTGGCTTGATACAGAAAACTCAAATGCTGCCACTTGGTTTGATTGTTGCTGCGTTTTAATCCAAGTCGTCAGCTCTGAAATCAGTGATTGATTAGCGAAAGGCAACGTAATCTGAAATTCACCAGATGCCGATACAGACACTACATCCGGTGACTCGCTCCAACCCAGTTTTAGGTTTTCCCCGTGAAACTCCCCGAGCCACTGGCAAAAATCTTGTTTTGATTCGAACGTGCGCATCTTGCTTTCCTTATTATTTTTTAGTCCTGTTAAGATTAGCATTACGTCGCCAGAACCAGAACCCCAAAAAAGTTATGGGGATTGACTCTGGATACCTTGGAGTCATGGCAGTCATCATGTAGTATTAGCGAATATTTTACTCTGAATAAAGAAAGCGAAACTAAAGTATGGCAACCGATCCAAGAAACCTTAACTCAAGGAAACTGTTGGTCACTTGCGCGCTACCGTACGCTAACGGTTCTATTCACTTAGGACATATGCTTGAGCATATCCAAGCGGATATCTGGGTGCGCTACCAACGTCTACGTGGCAACGTAGTAAACTTCATTTGTGCTGATGACGCTCACGGCACACCAATCATGCTGAAAGCTCAGCAGATGGGGATCTCGCCAGAAGAAATGATCGCAGCAGTTAGCGAAGAGCACCAAAAAGATTTCGCTGGCTTCGATATCAGTTTTGACAACTACCACAGCACGCACTCAGAAGAGAACCGCGAGCTTGCATCTCACATCTACCTGGAATTGAAAAAGAACGGCTTTATTTCAAGCCGTACTATTTCTCAGTTGTTTGACCCTGAGAAAGAGATGTTCCTCCCAGACCGTTTTGTTAAAGGTACTTGCCCTAAGTGTAAGTCTGAAGACCAATACGGTGATAACTGTGACAACTGCGGTGAAACTTATAGCCCAACAGAACTTATCAACCCTAAGTCTGCGGTATCCGGTGCAACCCCAATCATGAAGGATTCTGAGCACTTCTTCTTCGACTTGCCTCAATTTGAAAGCATGTTGAAAGAGTGGACTCGATCTGGCTCACTACAGACTGAAACTGCAAACAAGATGCAAGAGTGGTTTGAATCTGGTCTACAGCAGTGGGACATCTCTCGCGATGCACCGTATTTCGGTTTCGAAATCCCTGGCGAAAAAGACAAGTTCTTCTACGTGTGGCTAGATGCACCTATCGGTTATATGGGTTCATTCAAAAACCTATGTGACAAGCGCGACGACTTAGACTTTGAAGAGTACTGGAACAAAGACAGTAACACTGAGCTTTACCACTTCATTGGTAAAGACATTGTTTACTTCCACAGCTTGTTCTGGCCTGCAATGCTTGAAGGTTCTGGTTTCCGCAAACCAAACAACGTATTCGTTCACGGCTACGTAACGGTTAACGGCGCGAAAATGTCTAAGTCTAAAGGTACATTTGTGAAAGCAAGCACTTACCTTGACCACCTAGACCCAGAATGTCTACGTTACTACTACGCTGCAAAACTGAACAGCCGTATCGACGATCTTGACCTTAACCTTGAAGACTTTACGCAACGTGTAAATGCCGATGTGGTGAATAAGATTGTTAACTTGGCTTCACGTAATGCAGGTTTCATTACTAAGCGTTTCGAAGGCAAACTTTCTGAAAACTTCGCTGAGCCAGAGCTATACAATGAATTTGTAGCCGCTGCTGATCGCATTGCTGAGTTGTATGAAGCTCGCGAATTTGGTCGTGCAATTCGTGAAATCACCGCACTTGCTGACAAAGCAAACCAATATGTTGATGAAAAAGCACCATGGGTTGTCGCGAAAGAAGAAGGCAAAGACCAAGAGCTACAAGATATCTGCTCTGTTGGTATCAACTTGTTCCGTGTGCTGATGACTTATCTCAAGCCTGTAATGCCTGCTCTTGCTGCTCGCACCGAAGCTTTCCTAAACGAAGAGCTATCATGGGATGGCATCGCGCAGCCACTCACTGCTCATGAGATCACTAAGTTCAAGGCTCTGTTTAACCGTATTGATCCTAAGAAAGTAGAAGCAATGATCGAAGCGTCTAAAGAAGACGCAGCGGCAGAGCAAGCTGCGAAGGAAAAAGCGGAAGCAGCTAAGACGGAAACTGAACTAAGCAAAGACCCAATTGCAGAAGAGATCGAGTTTGATGCTTTTGCTAAAGTTGACATGCGTATTGCTCGTATCATCTCTTGCGAAGAAGTGCCAAAAGCAAACAAGCTATTGAAATTCCAGCTTGATATTGGTGGTGAAACACGTCAAGTATTCTCAGGAATTAAGTCCGCGTACAAGCCAGAAGAGCTTGAGGGTAAGCTAACCGTGATGGTCGCAAACCTAAAACCTCGTAAGATGAAGTTTGGCATGTCTGAAGGCATGATCCTAGCTGCAGGACCAGGTGGCAGCGATCTTTGGATACTTGAACCGCATGAAGGCGCTCAGCCAGGTATGCGAGTGATGTAACCGACTCTTTTATGACTAAAAGCCAGCCTTCGTGCTGGCTTTTTTTGTGACAGAATTCACACAAAATGTGCATTTGCACCAATTAGTCGCATTCCAATTGATTGACTAATATATAAGCCATTGTTTTCAATGGGATAATCAATTGGCATTGAGCTTGCTGAGACATAGACAGTAGATATTGTTCGACAAAGGAGGTCGTTATGTTTGTATTACTGTCTCTACTTCTATCTTTAGCCATACTTGCAGCAATCTATCGATATGCCAAAGTCACCGAGGCAAAAACTGAGCGTAAATATCAACTCATCGTTCATTTACGTGAATTAGTCGCATTAGTCAGACAGCACCGCACCGCTACTCACTACACATTGATGTTTGAGCAGAAGAAGAATAAGCAGCTACAGAAAATTGAAGTTGCAATGGAAGAGTGCTGTCTTGCATTGACTGACATTGCTCACTTCGACAACAAGCCTATGTACCGTGTGCTGCACAGCAATATTAAGCTATTAAGTCGTTCTTGGAAGAAACACAGCGTCAACAAAAACCAAATTGTACATGGCAAGCTCATCCGCCAGACATTACTGCTGATTGATGACATTTTGGTTGCTTGGTTGATGGCTGTAGAAAGAGAGGAATTAGAACAAGAGTATCGTACTCTATGGCAAAGTGTTATTGACTCGCTTGATTGCCTAACTCAGTTAAGGCTTTGTATTGATAGCATTGACTCTGAGCTAGGCAAACAACGCGCCTTGCATTACTGCAATCAAATCCATCGCAAGGTTAACCAACTTAGCTTAGTAGGTCCGCTGTCTATTCCCTCTCCTATGTACAGCACTGCCATAGGTAAAATAGAGGCGTTGATTGACCATCCTAAAGCCGAGCTCGATAAAGAATTTATGTATCAGCTCACGTCGGAGCTCTCTGAACTAATATTCACCAACTACGATGGCATCATTAAAGAGCTAGCAGAAGAACTATACCAGCCGATTCCCAATTCAGTCATCGTCTGAAGCAAGACTTGCGCTCACAAAAAAGGCCACGATTGTGGCCTTTTCATTTTTAACTGTCGTCTTCGGTAAAGTCAGTCGGAAGAGTGGTCTTCATCTGATTCCAGATCTGACTACTCTCAATACCATAGTGACGAATAACCAATGGTAATTTGTCTCTATTACCCGTTTGGCAAACATCTAGAAGCTCTTTATAGAAGTTCAGAGCCAACGCACGTGCTTCTGGATTCGAGAAGTAGTAGCTACCTACACGATCATAAAGCTTCTTAAGACCGTTAAAGATCAAACCATAGATCTGGTTCCCAGAATGGAATGCGAGGCGTTGGAAAAGCATGTAATCATAGAAGTTGAAAGTGCGAGCCACCAGCATAGCTTGGCGCTTAGCTTCATCTTTCTCACCTTCATCTTTTACGTTCTGTTTGATCTTGTCAGCGTATGGGGAAGAAGCGACAAACTCGTCCCACGACTCCGCTTTCAACAGACTCTCACAAGAATCAATCACACCTTCAATCGTGCGCTCAGAATTCTCTTTATTAGCTTTAAACGCATAGCGCATAAAGATTGGGCTGATGTTCGTTCTCGCTGCTAACAAATCTTCTACGATAGAAGTCGCGTTATCCGCATCAAGAGTCATCAGCGTATCTAGGATATGAAGACCAGACGTCTCCATAAATTGATTCACTTTTGTTGGCTTGCCATGTTGGATCGTCAACCAACCATCTCTTGCTAGGCGCTGTAGCACTTCTCGAAGCGTGGTTCTTGTTACCCCAATTAGTTCAGATAGCTCTCGTTCAGCTGGAAGAATGGAGCCAGGAGGAAAACGGCCATTCCAGATGCTCTCAATAATATACTTTTCAGCGAACCCTGCTGGGCTCTTCGCCTTAATTACCATTATGGGGTGTATCCAATCATTTTATTTATTCGTGTATAGAACTCATCATACCACTACTTCGAGAATTTGGTAAACCTACACTACTTATATCTGTAACAATACCAAAATAGAGTAAATACTCCATTTTAACAATTTTCTCAGCATAACCATTTATAGGTACGAGGCATAAGTATTACATATTTATTAATGTTCTATTAACCTCAAACCCCTTATAGATTATGGTTATTCAACCTATCATAGCCAAAACTAATCAATACGTTTTTATCGAGTATTAGGCGCAAATCACGCTAAAAAACATACTTTTTTGAAGGCTATGTTTCGAATATTATCCATGAGTCATGTTTTAGGTGGTCAGCCACCTAGAGGCTAAAAACGCAACTATTGTATAGGTCTATGTTTTGCTTATTACACATAGATCGCGTTTTTAACAAAAAGTAGAAATTTACCAATCTGAATTTGTAATTTTTGTTGACTATATCTTACCGAAGAGTAGAGTTTCGGGCGAAGCAAGGAGTGCTTAGCAACTGAGGGACTTGGCAAGTGAACAATGGTCTCCACTCCATGTAAGCATTGTTCGTTTACTAAGTTTTTTAAGTTAGATATTTTGGAAGCCCTCTCAAATACTCTCGTACCCTTGCATTTGTCGATTAATAACAACATAAGAGTATTACTATGCCGATGTCTTTAGGAAATGCTTTTATCAAGAACTTTCTTGGTAAGGCTCCCGATTGGTATAAAGTAGCGATCATCGCTTTCCTAATTATCAACCCTATCGTTTTCTTCTTCATTGACCCGTTTACCGCTGGTTGGCTGTTGGTCATTGAGTTCATTTTCACGCTTGCTATGGCGCTAAAATGCTACCCATTACAGCCTGGTGGCCTACTTGCAATCGAAGCCGTTGCAATTGGGATGACCAGCCCGGGTATGGTGAAGCATGAAATCGTCAACAACATTGAAGTTCTATTGCTTCTAGTGTTTATGGTTGCCGGTATTTACTTTATGAAGCAGCTTTTGCTGTTCATCTTTACCAAAATACTTCTCGGTATCCGCTCTAAAACAATGTTGTCTCTCGCATTCTGTTTCGCAGCCGCTTTTCTGTCTGCGTTCCTAGATGCTCTGACCGTTATCGCTGTTGTTATCAGCGTAGCTGTAGGTTTCTACTCGATTTATCACAAAGTCGCGTCTGGTCAACCTAGCAGTTCTTCTCATGACCATACTCAAGATGAACACTTATCTGAACTAACTCGTGATGACTTGGAAGACTACCGCGCGTTCTTACGCTCACTACTTATGCACGCTGGTGTTGGTACCGCACTGGGTGGCGTAATGACCATGGTTGGTGAACCACAGAACCTGATTATTGCCGATCAAGCAGGATGGCTGTTCGGTGAGTTCATCATGCGAATGCTGCCAGTTACTGCGCCAGTATTTATTTGTGGCCTTATTACTTGTGCACTTGTTGAGAAATTCAAGGTATTTGGATATGGCGCCAAGCTACCAGACAACGTTCGTCAAATCCTTGTTGATTTCGACCGCGAAGAACGTAAAACACGTACTAAACAAGATGTTGCTAAGCTTTGGATTCAAGGTGCTATCGCAGTTTGGTTGATTGTTGCTCTTGCAATGCACTTGGCCGCTGTCGGTCTTATTGGCCTGTCTGTGATTATTCTTGCAACGTCTTTTACCGGTGTTATTGAAGAGCACTCAATGGGTAAAGCGTTTGAAGAGGCACTACCATTCACGGCACTACTTGCAGTGTTCTTCTCAATTGTTGCTGTAATTATTGACCAAGGGCTGTTCAAGCCAATCATTGATGCTGTGCTGCATATCGAAGACAAAGGTACTCAGTTGGCGCTGTTCTATGTTGCGAACGGTCTGTTGTCGATGGTATCTGATAACGTCTTCGTTGGTACGGTATATATTAACGAAGTGAAAACAGCATTGGTCGAGGGTGTCATTGACCGAGCGCAGTTTGACTTATTGGCCGTCGCTATCAACACAGGTACTAACCTACCTTCAGTAGCAACACCGAACGGACAAGCAGCCTTCTTATTCCTGCTTACGTCTGCTTTGGCACCACTTATTCGTTTGTCTTATGGCAAGATGGTAGTCATGGCCCTGCCATACACTATCGTTCTCGCTTTGGTCGGCTTATTTGGTATTGTTTATCTCTTAGAGCCAATGACCGCGATATTCTACGATCTAGGCTGGATTACCGAAGCCACAGGCAAGGTAATTGAGGCGAGTGTCTCATCTGGGCACTAATTTTTAGTTGATTGTGAAACTAATCCGCGTTAAAAAGCTCTGAGTATTCAGAGCTTTTTTATTTCAACAAGGACGTATCAGTGACGGTTCTTTCCAACATCAAAGCATTTTCCAAAACTCGTTTGTCTTGGGGCCTGCTTTTTATCTGCACCATTTTCTTCGAGCTTTGTGCCTTATTCTTCCAACATGTTATGCAGCTTGGTCCATGCGTGATGTGTATTTATGAACGGGTTGCCATGTTTGGTATTACCGGTGCTGCGCTAATAGGTATGATCAATCCGAAAAATACGGTAATGCGTTGGATTGGATTTGGTGCTTGGGGTGCTTCGGCAATCAAAGGATTAACATTGGCGCTTGAACACGTGGACTATCAGTTCAATCCATCACCTTTCAAGACCTGTGATTTGTTCGTCACCTTCCCAGATTGGGCACCTTTAAATCAATGGGCTCCTTGGTTATTTGAAGCCTACGGTGACTGTTCTAAAGTCGTATGGCAGTTCCTGACACTATCAATGCCACAATGGCTGGTGATTATCTTTGCAGGTAACTTAGTTGCACTGGCCATCATCATTATCTCCCAAAGCGCGAAACTGTCTGGCTCCAGAGCACGTGGTTTTCAGTAACGCTTTTCGGTAACTAATTGATAAAACAAAGCCTCCAAATTGGAGGCTTTGTTTCTTATGGTTGTAAGCGATTACTGACCACAGCACTTCTTGAACTTTTTGCCACTACCGCAAGGACAAGTGTCATTACGGCCCACGTCTTTAAACGGGTTAACGGTTTGAGATTGATGTCCAATCATCATTTCATCAGCCGCCATACCTACTTCGTGTATCATCGCATCTAACTGTGGTAGAAATTCCGTTAGTTGTGGTAGCTGTTTATACCCTGCTTGACGCATTTCGTTATGCGTCTGCTCTTCATCAATAGCCAGCATAAACGTAGTTAACAGCGCTTGAAGCATGCGCTGCGTGCCATCTGCAAACTGCTTGTTAATCCATTGCTGTTCAACAGTAGGCCACACAGTCATAAACCCTTCGGCTACATCTGCTAACTGCTCAGTATTACTGCCAATAAAATCCGTAAGATGGTAATGAGCGGTCTTCAATTGGGCGTATTGAGCATTTAGATGATCTACAATCCATGCTTCTTGGTCAGCCGAATAGTCGCCGACCACATTAGCTAACCAGCTTTCCGGCTTTAATGGTTCGACCGCAAAGTTTGCCGCCAAGATTGCGCCTTCAATAAATGCACTAGACTCACCTGTCCAATCAGCAGGTAGCTCGATGAATTTCATACGTTGATCTTTTATCTAAAAAATTTGCAGCAAGTATATTTGGCTACGTCGCTGAACTCAATGGTCGATTCTTTACCCTATAACAGGTAGAATCCCCGCTCCCTGAGTATAGTGAGAACTGGTATGCGTGTTGTTTTGGGCCCAATGGAGGGCGTTTTAGATCATCTAATGCGAGAGATTCTTACAGAGATCAACGATTACGATCTCTGTGTGACTGAATTTGTTCGTGTCGTTGACCAAACCCTACCCGATCACGTATTCCACCGACTGTGCCCTGAGTTAGCGCAAGGTTCAATGACCAAATCCGGTACACCCGTTCATATTCAATTACTGGGTCAAGACCCTCGCTGGATGGCAGAAAATGCGGTAAGAGCGGCGAGCCTTGGCGCTAAAGGTATCGACCTTAATTTTGGTTGCCCCGCAAAACTGGTTAACAAAAGCAAAGGGGGCGCTGCCCTACTGCAACATCCAGAGCTTATTCATAACGTCGTTAAAGCGTGTCGTGAAGCTGTTGACCGCAATATCCCGGTGACAGCGAAAATCCGCCTAGGTTGGGAAAACCCGGATGATTGCTTTGAGATTGTCGATGCGATAGAGCAAGCTGGAGCCAACGAGTTAACCGTTCATGCTAGAACCAAAACTGGTGGCTATAAGGCAAGCGAGATCAAGTGGGAATATATCAATGAGATCCGCAAGAAAACATCAGTTCCCTTAATTGCCAACGGTGAAATCTGGAACTTCGAAGATGGTCAACGCTGTATAGAAACTACCGGTGTTGATTCACTCATGGTCTGCCGTGGCGCGTTTAATGTCCCTAACCTCGGCAATGTAGTGAAACATAACCACACCGTGATGCCATGGCAGGACGTGGTTGATTTGCTGTTGGTCTATTCGACTTATGAAATCAAAGGCGACAAAGGACTGTACTACCCTAATCGAGTAAAACAATGGTTCTCATATCTTCGTCAACAATATCCTCAAGCGAACGAGTTGTTCCGAGAAATACGCACTTTCAATAAGGCTGCACCTATCGTTGAGCATATACAGTACTACCGTGACAATGTACTTGAGACATTGCCACAGTAGTTTACTCAGGCTAAAGGGTTAGAAGCAGTGAATGTTCGCCTTCTATCGAGACGGTGAGCATTCCTTTGTTAGCAGAGATCATCTTCTCGGTAATTGGACAACGAAACGCTCCCTGTTCAATCCCCAGCTTCCATACGGGCAATTCTACTTGGTTAGATTGTTTTCCTAGATTGAATCCACTTAGCACCACTTCGCTATCGAGTTGGCGAGCGAATACCAAACAAGCGTCATCAACATACAAAGGCATAAAGCTACCTTTTTGCAGTGCCTTCGAGCGCCGACGAATGGCAATCATCTTTTTGAAGTACGGTAGCCATTCACTGTGCTCAATCTGTTCCCAAGGGAAGCAACGACGGTTGTCTGGGTCGTGAGAGCCTTCTAGAGCAATCTCGGCACCGTAATACAAACAAGGCGCCCCCACAAAAGACATCAATAGCTGGTTCGCGATAGCAAACTTCGCTTTGTCTCCACCAAGTGTTGTAATAAAGCGTTCAGTATCATGGCTATCTAACTGGTTGAGCTGTGACAGCTGGTTATTCCATGGAATCTTTGCACTTGCTTCCTGAAGCCACTCAAGAAAGTCATGGCAGTCAATGTTAATTGGTTCAAATTGAATGTCCTTGCTTGCTAGCAAAGCTCTAACTGGATGCGCGAATCCATAATAGTTCATCGCCCCATCTTCTTGATCACCCTGTAGCCACTGAGTCGCCTCAAAGAAATGCTCTCCGAGCATATAAGAATCTGGGTTCACCGACTTCATCGAATCACGGAATGCTTTCACATAATGCGCATTATTGGTTGCTCCCTCTCCTTCACCTAACATATGAATCACATCAAAACGCCAGCCATCGATATTATATGGGGGCTTTAGCCAGTACTTGATGACTGAGCTTTCATCCAGATAG
This sequence comes from Vibrio sp. La 4.2.2, assembly GCF_027586995.1. Lineage (NCBI taxonomy): Bacteria > Pseudomonadati > Pseudomonadota > Gammaproteobacteria > Vibrionales > Vibrionaceae > Vibrio > Vibrio sp. La 4.2.2. The sequence continues at coordinate 90,706 of NZ_JAPPTJ010000005.1, read as the reverse complement.
ATCTGGTTGCATACTTCTTGGTTGTGGAAATTCAATACTGGTAACGTGTCAATCCCTTTCCAGCCGACGTACCTATCTGAATCAGCTTCAAAAAAGTAGTAATCACGATATGGGCTATCTTGCGATGTATAAGCTCCATTGCCGTGACTAAGGATATCGAACCATGAATGTGAGGTGGATGTGTGATTGAGTACTGCATCTAGCACTACTTTCAAGCCTCGTTGATGAAGCTTATCCGTCAATTGGGCAAATTGTTCATTAGTGCCAAATTTTGGATCAATTGAGTAGTAATCAACGGTATCGTATTTATGGTTAGAGTATGACGTGAATATTGGGTTCAGATAAAGCGTAGTGATACCTAAATCTTTAAGATAGTCGAGTTTACTTTCGATGCCCGCAAGGTCACCACCGAAGAACTCTACTGCACCAGTATCACCATGAGTACCAACACTTTCTCCCCACTGTTTTTTCACAGACTGTCTATTCCGAGCAGGGTATTGATATTCACCCGTTTCCACCGCTAAGTCTGGGTCACCGTTGCAAAAACGTTCAGGGAAGATTTGGTAGAAAACTTGCTCTGCTACCCAACTTGGGGGCTGATGACAGCGATTGTACTTAAAATGGTACTCTCGCCCGGGCATACGTTTTTGAACACCGCGGGCATCTAACCAGTACTGCTCCGTTTGCGTTAGAGCTTTAAACACGTAGTAAGTAACATCTTTATCTTCGCTAAGAGGAAGCGTCGCCTGCCAAATATCAAGTCGTCCTTTCGTGCCCACTTTAGACATAGGGACTATGTACTCTTCATTGTCAGGCTCATGACGAAGGCTTACCGACTCATAATCTTTTGCTTCAGCAAACAAAGTAATGGTTAGCTTATCTTCGACGCGCACCACCCCATCATGAGTCTGTGGATGAAATAAAAAAGGCTGTGTCATTGTTATTCTTCTTAAATAGAGGGAACGAGATTACGTTATCTTAGTTGAATAACCGCAATAAAAAATCCCCCTTCAAATTGAAGAGGGATCACAGTCTGTAGGCGTAGCACTGAGGCTTAGAAACAGCTCGGTTAATGATGTTTAAGAATAGAATGTTAACTCAATAGCAAACTGTCATCCGCCAGCTCTTCACCACGAACTTTTGAGAACATTTCTAATAGATCTGGAACTTGCATATTTGCGCGCTGTTCCCCTTCAACGTCCAAGACGATTTCTCCTTGGTGTAGCATTACGGTTCGATCACCGCAGGCCAGCGCATCTTTCATTGAGTGCGTTACCATCATTACCGTAAGGTTAAACTCCTTGATCACCTTTTTAGTTAAGTCGATAACAAAAGCTGCCATACGTGGGTCAAGTGCCGCTGTATGCTCGTCAAGCAGTAACAGCTTACTATCTGACAGCGTTGCCATCACCAAACTTACCGCTTGGCGCTGACCACCTGAAAGTAACCCAATATTGTCACTCAATCGGTCTTCAAGGCCTAAACCAAGAATGCTAATGCGCTCTTGGAATAGCTTGCGACGCTTTGACGATAGCGACAAACTCCAGCCCCGTTTTTTACCACGCATATATGCCAGGGCCATGTTTTCTTCAATAGAAAGGTCACCACACGTTCCTGCTAAGGGGTCCTGGAATACACGAGCACATTGGTTTGCTCGCTGATCTACCGTTTGTCTGGTCACGTCCATTTCGTCAATGAGCACTCGACCGCCAATCATAGGTGTTTCACCAGTAACAGCGCCAAGTAACGTAGATTTACCCGCTCCATTTGAACCAATCACCGTTAGAAACTGATGTTCCGGAACCTCTAGATTAACGCCTTTCAATGCTTGGTTTTCTAGGATAGTACCTGGATTGAAGGTAACTTGAATATCTTCTAAACGAATCATGCTACTTTCCCCGCTTTGCCTGAATTAGATACTGCTTGACTCTTTACAGGCTTAACGCCCTTTTTTGCTTTGAGGTTTCCTTTTAGTTTCGGAGCAATCAGTGCGATGGCTACCAAGACCGCCGTCACCAAGTTAAGGTCCGATGCTTGTAATCCAAACATGCCAGAACTTAATGCGAACGCCACAGCTAGACGATACAAGACGGAACCGACAATCACCGCGGTCACCGCTACCCAAATCTTTTTACCCGGAATCAAGGTCTGACCCAGAATAACAGCAGCAAGGCCAACCACGATTGTACCCACACCAGAAGTCACATCCGCAAAGCTATTGGTCTGAGCGAACAGCGCACCAGCGAAACCTACGAAACCGTTGGATAAAGCAAGACAAAAATAGGTATAAAACGATGTGCTTGCACCTTGAGCCTTAACCATGCGCGCATTGACACCAGTCGCTCGTAGCCCCAAACCGAAATCACTATTAAGAAGGCGGACAACAAACCATGCCGACACCAGAACGAGTACACCCACCACTAACGGCCTGATGTACATGGCATCACCCATCATTTCAAATGGCGTTAAAATAGTATCTTCACCAAGTAGTGCAATATTTGGGCGTCCCATGATTCGAATATTGATCGAAAACGCCGCGATCATAGTCAAGATAGATGCTAGAAGATGAAGAATGCCACACCTAACGGCTAAGAATGCTGTCACCCAACCCGTTGCTGCACCAGCAACGATAGCCATCCCCGTTGCAATCCAAGGGTCGATTCCAGCCACAATAGCGGTCGCTGCAACGGCCGCTCCCATAGGGAAACTGCCATCAACACTAAGATCTGGAAAATCAAGAACTCGGAAGGTGAGATAGACACCCAACGCGACCAGTCCGTAGATAAGACCGATTTCTAGAGCGCCGAAAAAAGCGAAAGCAGACATAACAACTCCTCTTCTGCTTAATAAAAAAGCTGGGCCTTAAATCACAAAGCCCAGCCACTATCACTCGTGCGTTACTTTACGCTTGTTGCACGATCCATCACTGATTTAGGAATCGCTAAACCCAATTTTTTAGCTGCTGTTGCATTGATAACCAAGTCAGAGCCTTTCGCAACTTTGACATCCATTTGGCCTGGATCTTTACCATCTAGGATATCGGCTACGTAGTCTGCGGTTTGGACACCAATTTGGTAGTAGTCGAACCCAAGACTTGCTACCGCACCACGCTCAACATAAGACGTTGCTGCACCAAATACCGGTTTCTTCGCTTGATTTGCAGAAACAATCATGCCTTCAATCGCACTAGCAACCGTATTATCGATAAGTGCGTAGATGATGTCTGATTTAGCAGCAATTGCTTGAGTCGCAGTTTGTACATCAGCACTTTTAAGTGCCGTCGCTTCTACCAATTCAATACCGCGCTTATCAGTGCTCTCTTTAAGCAGCTTCATAAGGCTAACCGCGTTAGCTTCACCTGGGTTATAAACCACACCAATACTTTTTACATCTGGCATGATTTCTTGAATTAATTCAACGTGTTGATCAACAGGAGAAAGGTCAGACAGACCCGTTACATTTTTACCTGGTTGCTCAAGCTGCTTCACTAACTTCGCTCCCACTGGATCAGTAACGGCAGTGAAAACAACCGGGATATCGCGCGTTGCTGATACCAGAGCCTGAGCCGTTGGAGTTGCTATACCAACAAGAACGTCAGGGCGCTCACCTACATATTGGCGTGCAATCTGTACCGCAATAGCTGGATTGCCCTGCGCCGTTTTATAGTCAAATTCTAGATTCTTTCCTTGCTCATACCCTTTCGCTTTTAAACCATCCACTAAGCCTTGGCGAGTCGCATCAAGCGCTGGGTGTTCAACGATTTGGGATACTGCCACTTTTGCCGTCTTTGCCATAATGCTCGTAGACGATAATAGAGCCACGCCAGTTAGTGCTGCTGTGACAAGTAACTTGCTTGCTTTCATCTTCACTCCTTGATTCAGCAATTTTTCCTTGTGAGGCAGAAAGCTCTCACTCGAGAGGAAATTAGGTGTAATTATTGTTTTACATTAAATGTCGAATATTTATTTAATTTTCGACTTACTGCTATTTCTACCAGTAAGCTTACCAAATTGAAAGATAATATTAACAACCCGACCAGATAAACGTGCTGAAAGATTGATTTAATGACATACATTTTAATCAGGATGTACACTATACGATACATGCGACTAATATTTGGTCAAATCTTAGCGTAATGCATTTTTGACAAAAGTGAAGGATTGTGAGTGATTTTTTGTGAAAGGTGTCTATATTCATACAGATAGCGTTCAGCTTCATATATGCTCGCTCCCGATAGTTACCAAGGAAGACCTTCATGAACCTACATATTCAAAAAGCTTTATTCATATCTCTAATTTGTGTGTTCTCTGCATTCGGGTTTGCGAGGGAATTGGAAAGCAGCAAGCTTGATAAAGTTGCCGTCATTGATGGCGTACCGTGGTCAATAGAGCCAATTGATAACAAACGTTTTTTGATAGCTTTACGCCAAGGCAGTCTTGTTATCCTTGATGGGGAGACCGGAAAGGTATCTGCTGTCTCCGGTGTGCCAAATGTGTATTCGTCGGGTCAAGGCGGTTTAATGGACATCATCGCTAGTCCTAAAGACAAAAATGTTTTTTATTTCACTTATGCCAAACCCGATGGTAAAGGTGGCACCCCGACACTTGCCAAAGCGCGTTTAAACGGGTCAACAATAGAATCATGGCAGGACTTGTTCTCCAGCAATGTTGTCGTCACCTCGGGGCGACATTTTGGCAGTCGTCTTGCTTTTGATGATGAAGGCTATATCTACATGACCATCGGAGACGCAGGGGAGCGAGATAATGCGCAGCAAACCGACAATCACGCGGGCACTATAATTCGGCTTAATCAAGATGGCAGCGTGCCTAAAGACAATCCATTTATTGATAACAAGCGCTTTGCCCCCGAGATTTACTCGTATGGTCACCGAAACCCACAGGGCATAATCTACGACAGCAATAGAAAACAGCTTTGGGCCATTGAACACGGACCACGAGGTGGAGATGAGCTCAACTTAATCAAAGCTAGGGCAAACTATGGCTGGCCAATTACTTCTCATGGAAAGGAATATTGGGGGCCGATTAATGCGGGTGAAGCTCAAGAAAAAGATGGAATAGAGTCGCCGAAGAAAGTGTACATCCCCTCTATCGCACCTGGTTCACTACACCTTTATCAAGGAGAGAAGTTCCCTCGATTAAACGGCATACTTCTGATTGGCGCATTAAAGCTCACTCATATGAACGTCCTCGATGTCAATGAAGCAGGCCAAGTACTCGAAGAACGCCGTTATTATGAAGAGCTGGGCGAACGTATCCGCGATATCACTTCTGATGCCGCGGGTAACGTATGGTTTACGACAGACAGTGGCACCGTCTACAAGATCCGTCGTGCCTATGAATAGCGGTTACTAAGACAAGCCTCTATAAAACAAAACCCCGCATTAATGCGGGGTTTTGTTTTGAAGCCAATTAAATTAGAACCAACGGTCAAAATCGCTGCGATCGAGCTGTCTAAACGCTCTATTTAGAGTGACAGCGAGTTCTTTATATTTGGGCTTGGCCTTAACTGGCTCCATCGCACAGCCCGTCTCAATGATCTTTTGATGCAGCTCTCGATACCAAGACGCAAGTGCTGGAGGTAGTTGTGTGTTGTAGCGGTTTCCAAGCCACCACATACCTTGAACTGGTAAGCTGATAGCAAACAACGCGATAACAATAGATTGTGGCATGGCTTGAGCATTGCTAAACGCCATTTGCGTTAACACACTAATAGCGGCAACCGCAGGCATGACTTTGATACCAAACTTTGTTGCTTTGATTATGCGCTGCTCTGGGAACAATGGTGTGAGTTCCTTTCTCATTGGCCACAGCTCCATGTACTTTTGGCCATTTTTTATACTCTGAGTCAGACTTACTCGCTCGCTCATAGGCAACCTCACTAAAAAAAAGTTGAACTCTTCAACTAAATCAGCAAAATATTGACTGAAGTTAATATTCTTTCAAATTTATTTTGTTATCTTCTGTCATTATCGTTATTCTTTGCGTTTCCTCAATCTCATTGTTGTCTTTATTTACAAATAAGGCAACCAAGAGATGAACGTCGCAAGGACGCAAATGTGATTTTAATGAAGAAATCGCATATTATTATACGGCAATTGATGAATTTTTGACCAAGACTGAATGGTAAATCTTTTGTACCTTCTCAGCCTTGAGATACGTTTTATACCCCAATGATCCATGATCAATAAAATACAGGTAACCTCTAATGTCTAAGCTGGTTTTAGTTTTAAACTGCGGTAGTTCTTCTCTTAAGTTCGCCATCGTTGATGCAGAAAACGGTGATGAGCACCTAACAGGCCTTGCTGAATGTCTACACCTTCCAGAAGCTCGTATCAAGTGGAAACTTGATGGTAAACACGAAGCTCAACTAGGCGACGGCGCTGCTCACGAAGAAGCGTTAGCATTCATGGTAGAAACTATCCTTGCTTCTAAACCTGAGCTAAAAGCTAACCTAGGCGCTATCGGTCACCGTATCGTTCACGGTGGTGAGCAATTCACATCTTCTGCGCTAATTACAGACGATGTACTTAAAGGTATCGAAGACTCTGCAACATTTGCACCTCTTCACAACCCAGCTCACATCATCGGTATCGAAGCGGCGAAGCACAACTTCCCAGAGCTTAAGAACGTAGCAGTATTTGACACTGCGTTCCACCAAACTATGCCTCAAGAGTCTTACCTATACGCTCTACCGTACAACCTGTACAAAGAGCACGGCATCCGTCGCTACGGCATGCACGGTACGTCTCACCTATTCATCGCACGTGAAGCAGCTGAACTACTTGGTAAGCCAGCTAACGAACTGAACATCATCAACTGCCACCTAGGCAACGGTGCTTCTGTTTGCGCTATCAAGAACGGCGAATCTGTAGATACTTCAATGGGTCTAACTCCTCTTGAAGGTCTAGTAATGGGTACTCGTTGTGGTGATATCGATCCAGCGATCATCTTCCACCTACACGACGCACTAGGTTACTCTGTTGAGCAAATCAACAACATGCTAACTAAAGAGTCTGGCCTTCTAGGTCTAACTGAAGTGACTTCTGACTGCCGTTTCGTTGAAGACAACTACGGTGAGAAAGAAGAAGCAACTCGTGCAATGGACGTGTTCTGCCACCGTCTAGCGAAATACGTAGCGGGTTACACTGCATCTCTTGACGGTCGTCTAGACGCTATCGTGTTCACTGGTGGTATCGGTGAAAACTCTGCACCAATCCGTGAGATGGTTCTAAACCGTCTAGGCGTATTCGGCATCGAAGTTGACGGTGAAGCTAACCTTAAAGCTCGTTTCGGCGGCGAAGGCACTATCACTGCTGCAAGCAGCCGTATCCCTGCAATGGTTATCTCTACTAACGAAGAGCTAGTAATTGCTGAAGACACTGCACGTCTAGCAGGTCTTTAATTTTCAAACTGGCTAACTTAGGTTAGCCAGTTTTCTTATTGGGCTCAGTCGACCGTCTGTTTTTCTCCTAAAAGGACGCTCACCACGCTGAGTTTCTTCCCTACATATAGTTTGAGGTACTCAAAGAATGTCCCGTACTATTATGCTTGTACCAACTAGCGCTGGCGTAGGTCTTACCAGTGTTAGCATGGGTGTATTGCGTGCTATGGAGCGCAAAGGTGTGAACGTTGCGTTCTACAAGCCTATCGCTCAGCCTCGCCACGGTGGCGATCAACCAGACTTAACTTCAACTATCGTTGGTAACAGCAGCGATATGAAAGTGGGCCAACCACTTCCAATGTCTGACGTTGAGAACCTATACGGTAGCGAAAAAGTTGATGTACTACTTGAGACAATTGTTGAACGTTACAATCAAGTAAGCAAAGACGCTGAAGTAACGCTTATCGAAGGTCTAGTACCAACTCGTAAACACCCATTTGCGAACGCAGTTAACGCAGAAATCGCAAAAACACTTGGTGCAGAGATCGTATTCGTAGCAACGCCAGGTACTGACAACCCAAGTCAGCTTAAAGAGCGTATCGAAGTTGCATGTACTAACTACGGTGGTACTAAAAACAAGAATATCTCTGGCGTTATCATCAACAAGCTAAACGCTCCTGTTGATGAAGCAGGCCGTACTCGTCCAGATCTTTCTGAAATCTTTGACGATGCTGACACCGCGCAGCAAGCTAACCTTGAAGTAATGCAAATCTTCAACACTAGCCCAATCCGCGTTCTTGGCTGCGTGCCTTGGAAGATCGATTTAATTGCAACGCGTGCAATCGACATGGCTCAGCATCTAAATGCTGAAGTAATTAACGCGGGCGATATCGAGAAGCGTCGTATTAAGAGCATCACGTTCTGTGCGCGTTCTCTACCAAACATGATCGAACACTTCAAACCAGGTTCTCTACTTGTTACTTCAGCAGACCGTCCAGACGTTATCGTCGCTGCGGCACTTGCTGCAATGAACGGCGTAGAAATCGGCGCTATCCTATTAACGGGTGGTTACGATGTTCCTGTTGAGATTGCAGACCTAATCAAGCCGGCACTAGACACTGGCCTGCCAATCTTTAAGGCTCAAGGTAACACATGGCAAACATCTCTGAATCTACAGAGCTTCAGCCTAGAAGTACCTGCGGACGATAAAGAGCGTATCGAGTTCGTTAACGAGCACGTTGCTGGTCACATCGACGGTCCATGGATTGACTCTTTACTTGAAGGTACTATCGGTACTCGTAAGCTAAGCCCACCAGCATTCCGTTACCAGTTAACAGAACTTGCTCGTAAAGCTGGCAAACGTATCGTTCTTCCTGAAGGTGATGAGCCTCGTACAGTTAAAGCTGCGGCTATCTGTGCTGAGCGTGGCATCGCGGAATGTGTGCTTCTTGGTAACCCTGACGAAATCAAACGCGTAGCTGCACAACAAGGTGTTGAGCTAGGTGCTGGTGTTACTATCATCGATTCTGATGCGGTACGTGAAAACTACGTTGCTCGTCTAGTAGAGCTGCGTGGCGCGAAAGGTATGACTGAAGTTGTGGCTCGTGAGAAGCTACAAGACTCTGTTTACCTTGGCACAATGATGCTTGAAGCAAACGAAGTAGACGGTCTAGTATCTGGTGCTGTTCACACAACAGCAAATACTATCGTTCCTCCGTTCCAAATCATCAAAACAGCTCCGGGTACATCTATCGTATCGTCAATCTTCTTCATGCTGCTGCCTGATCAAGTATTGGTGTACGGTGACTGTGCAATCAACCCTGACCCAACAGCTGAGCAACTTGCTGAAATCGCTATTCAATCTGCAGACTCTGCTGCGGCATTCGGTATCGACCCACGCGTTGCAATGATCTCATACTCTACTGGTGAGTCTGGTAAAGGTGCTGATGTAGATAAAGTACGTGAAGCAACCAAACTAGCAAAAGAGAAACGTCCTGATCTTATCATCGACGGTCCTCTACAGTACGATGCAGCGATCATGGAGAACGTAGCGGCTTCTAAAGCACCTAACTCTCCAGTTGCTGGTAAAGCGACTGTATTTGTATTCCCAGATCTAAACACTGGTAACACAACATACAAAGCGGTACAGCGTTCAGCAGACCTAGTTTCTATCGGTCCAATGCTGCAAGGTATGCGCAAGCCAGTTAACGACCTTTCTCGTGGCGCACTAGTAGACGATATCGTGTACACAGTAGCACTAACTGCGATTCAATCAGGTCAAGAGCAAAAGTAATTTGCCCTTTAACTGAATGAAAAAAGCCTCCATCATCGGAGGCTTTTTTATTGTATGCAATTTAACGCTCTCTTCCATGAGGCGAATCCAAGTCCAAATCAGGGCCAGCAGGAACAATTTGAGTTGGATTGATACCCGTATGACTGAAGTAGTAGTGGCGTTTAATATGGTAGAGATCCGTGGTCTCTTTAACACCTTTAACTTGGTATAGCTCTTTGAGGAAACCTTGGATATTTTCGTAATCAGCGATACGTTTTTTGTTGCACTTAAAGTGCCCCACATACACCGCATCGAAACGCACTAATGTGGTAAACAATCGCCAATCAGCTTCCGTTATCTGGTCACCCGTTAAGTATCGATGGGTCGCCAACTGCGCTTCTACCTTATCCAAAGCATCGAACAAGCTATTGTAAGCTTCTTCATACGCCTCCTGAGTAGTTGCAAAACCGCAACGGTATACCCCATTGTTAATGTTTGGGTAGATAAACTCATTCCACTCGTCAATCGCGGACTGCAATTTCTCCGGATAAAAATCGTCACTATTACCTGTCAGATGGTTGAACTCCGAGTTGAACATTCGGATGATTTCCGATGACTCATTACTCACAATAGTGTTGGTCTTTTTATCCCACAAAACAGGTACAGTAACTCGACCGGTATAGTCCGGTTTAGCTTGTGTATAAATTTGGTGAAGTTTGGTGAATCCAAATAGAGGTTCAGGAAGTCCAAAAGACCACCCTTCTGAAAGCATGTCAGGACACACGACCGTAACATCAATGTGCGGTTCCAAACCTTTAAGAGCGCGAAAGATCAGTGTTCTATGAGCCCAAGGGCACGCAAGTGATACGTATAAATGATAGCGACCAGATTCAGGCTGGAATTCTGCTTGTGGGCTATTGTCTATCCAATGACGAAAGCCAGCATCTTCACGCACAAACTTACCGCCAGACGTCTTAGTGTCGTACCACACATCATGCCAAACACCTTCAACCAATTTCCCCATGCTTTCATTCCTTCTCTTCATTTAGTGATGACATTATATGAAGCGAGCATGAAGAACTTGAGGGGATGGTTTGAAAGAAGTCGTTCGAATAACTTGAATGACCTTTTGGTGAGAACAAAAAAAGCGCGACCAAAAAAGTTGCCGCGCTTAGGCCCGTCACAGGCTGAAAATAGCGGCTCTAATTATTCACACACAAACAACTAGAGCCATTCCTTGCTGGTTAGTGGGATTCCCTAAACACTGACGTTTAGGCACGACACTGCGTGTACGTCCGTTCCCTGAATTGTTGGTTTCTGTTGAGCACACTGCTCCGTTGCTTGTGGGCAGCGTGTTCTAAACACACAACCTGATGGAGGACTGATCGGAGATGGTAGATCCCCTTCCAACATCTGAATGGTTTTAGTGCGCTCAATTTTTGGATCTGGAATCGGAACCGCTGACATTAGCGCTTTAGTATAAGGATGCGACGGATTGGCAAATAATGCTTCTGCCTCACCTAACTCAACAGCATTGCCAAGATACATTACCAAAACACGATCAGAAATGTGCTTCACGACTGACAGGTCATGCGCAATAAACACTAGACTCAAGCCTAGCTCTTTTTGCAGCTCTTTCAGTAGGTTAACCACCTGAGCTTGGATAGATACATCCAATGCCGATACAGGCTCATCACAAATAATCATCTTAGGACGTAAGATTAGTGCACGCGCAATACCGATACGCTGACACTGACCACCTGAGAACTCGTGCGGATAACGGTTAATCACGTTTGGTAGCAGGCCTACTTTTGCCATCATTTCTTTGACGCGATCTTTCACTTCCTGTTTTGAGAGCTCTGGATAAAAGGTCTCTAATGGCTCGGCAATGATGTCACCCACCGTCATACGAGGGTTAAGTGATGCCAAAGGATCTTGGAAAATCATTTGGATTTCTTTGCGAGTGTCACGACGCTGAACCGCTTGCATCTTAGTCAAATCTTGACCAAGCCACATCACTTCACCATCTGTCGCTTCTACAAGACCGATAATAGCGCGTGCAAACGTAGACTTACCACAACCTGACTCGCCTACTACACCCAGTGTTTCACCTTCGTATAGACGAACATTTACGCCATCTACGGCTTTAAGCTGAGCCGGCTTTGACCAAGGCCAAGCTGATTTCGATGCAATGCTGAAGTGTACTTTTAGCTCTTTTACATCAAGTAATAGTGATTTGTTGTTTGTCATTGCATTCATTTTGCCCAAGCCTCCCAATCAGAAAAACACGCACGTTGACGACCTTGTCCAAAGTTCTCTAGTGTTGGCGCAGACACGCTACACTGTGGAGTTGCACGGTGGCAGCGCTCTTGGTAAGGACAGCCCGGTGGCAAACGTAATAAGTTTGGTGGATTACCTGGAATCGTTGGTAGGATCTCCCCTTCCGTGTCCAGACGAGGGATTGCCTTTAACAGACCTTCCGCATAAGGGTGGCTAGGGTTATAGAAGATTTCATCTACCGTGCCGTACTCCATCGTACGACCTGCGTACATAACTAGTACTTTGTCACATGAACCTGCAACAACACCCAAGTCATGCGTAATCATGATAATAGCTGTGTTGAACTCCGATTTAAGCTCGTTCAGAAGGTCCATGATCTGAGCCTGAACCGTTACATCCAATGCCGTTGTCGGTTCGTCAGCAATCAGCAGTTTTGGACGACACAATAGCGCCATCGCAATCATCACACGTTGACGCATACCGCCTGAAAATTCATGTGGATACATAGTAATACGCTTGCGCGCTTCTGGAATTTTTACCGCTTCAAGCATACGAACAGACTCTTCGAATGCTTCCGCTTTACCCATGCCTTTATGCAGCATAAGTACTTCCATCAATTGGTCGCTAACTTTCATGTATGGGTTAAGCGACGTCATTGGGTCTTGGAAAATCATCGCAATTTGCTCAGCGCGAACTTTGTTCAGCTCTTTTTCTGGCAAGTTGAGGATCTCACGCCCTTCAAATTGTGCACTACCCGAAATGATACCGTTTTTCGCTAACAAGCCCATGATAGCGAATACAGTTTGCGATTTACCTGAACCGGACTCACCTACAATACCCAGCGTTTCGCCTTGGTTGAGGGAGAAATTCAAGTCGTTTACAGCGGTAACAATACCGTCCTGCGTGGTGAACTCAACACGCAGATCTTTGACATCTAATAAGCTCATATTCAATCCTTTCTTCTAGTTCTTATCTGTCTTTTGGATCCAGCGCGTCACGAAGACCATCGCCAACATAGTTAAAGCAGAACAAGGTTACGACCATGAAAATAGCAGGGAAAACTAACTGCCAAATAGCCACTTCCATTGTTTGAGAACCCTCTTGAAGCAATGCGCCCCAACTGGTCATCGGCTCCTGTACGCCAAGGCCAAGGAATGAAAGGAAAGATTCTGTCAAAATCATACTTGGGATAAGTAGTGTTGAATACACCGCTACGATACCAAGTACGTTAGGGACAATGTGACGTGTGATAATTTTCCAATTACTCACGCCCGAAACGTGTGCCGCTTCGATAAACTCTTTGCTGCGTAAGCTAAGAGTTTGACCACGTACAATACGCGCCATGTCCAGCCATGCAATCGCACCGATAGCCACAAAGATAAGCACAATGTTACGACCGAAGAATGTTACTAGAACGATAACCAAGAACATAAACGGTACAGCGTACAAAATCTCAAGTACACGCATCATAACGCGGTCAACACGACCACCAATAAAGCCTGATGTTGCACCGTAAAGTGTACCAATCAATACCGCAACAAATGCACCTAGAACCCCTACCATTAGAGAGATACGGCCACCCATTAATGTACGCACATAAAGGTCACGTCCAAGACTATCAGTACCAAACCAGTGCTCAGCACTTGGTGCAGCATGCATGGCATACCAATCCGTATCATCAAACGCGTATTGAGCAAACATTGGCAGGAAAATCACTGCTAATGTCATCAGGGTTAGAATAAATAAACTCACCATCGCAGCTTTGTTACGCATAAAACGGATACGCGCGTCTTGCCACAAGCTACGACCTTCAATTTCTAAATTCTCGGAAAACTTCTCTACCGCTTCCAAGTTTTCTTTTTTCGTTAGCATCATTACCACACTCCCTTAGTAACGAATTTTCGGGTCGATCATCGCAAGCAAGATATCTACGATGGCGTTAAATAGAATGAATAGGAAACCAATTAAGATGGTGACACCCATTACTAACGAATAGTCTCGGTTAAAGGCTGCGTTTACAAACAGCTTACCGATACCAGGTAATCCGAAAATAGTCTCTACTACTACCGAACCGGTAATAATACCTACGAACGCGGGGCCCATGTACGATACTACTGGCAACAGTGCAGGCTTAAGAGCGTGCTTAAGAACGATATAACGATAGCTCAAGCCTTTTGCGCGAGCTGTGCGGATAAAGTTACTGTTCAATGTCTCAATCATGCTGCCACGAGTAATACGTGCAAACGTTGCAACATAAAGCAGTGACATGGCGATCACGGGTAACACGATGTATTGAAAGCCACCATCATGCCAGCCACCAGCAGGGAAAAGATTCCAATGCAGTGAGAACAGATAAATCAATGCTGGTGCCAATACGAAAGAAGGCATAACGACCCCAAGCATGGCCGTAGACATAATCGTGTAATCGAGCCAAGTGTTTTGCCGTAAAGCAGCAATAGTCCCTACGGTTACCCCCATGATAACGGTAAAGATGAAGGCAATCAGACCTACTTTGGCCGATACAGGTAAAGCAACCGAAATAAGCTCGTTTACGGTGTAATCTTGATATTTAAAAGATGGACCAAAATCACCTTGTAAGATGTTGGTCAAGTACGTGGTGTACTGTTCGAACACTGGCTTATCAAGGCCATATTTTGCTTCAATGTTAGCCATAACTTCCGGTGGAAGTGGGCGCTCACTTGAAAAAGGGTTACCTGGTGCGAATCGCATCAGGAAAAAGGAGACAGTAATTAATACCAACAGTGTTGGTATCGCTTCAAATATCCGTTTAAGTATGAATTTAATCATAAACTCATCCATCCAGTCTGTGACAATTTAAAATAAAATAGACACTGCGTGTGCTTACGCACACACAGGTCTTAGTTAGTTATATTTTTTATAGGGGATTATTTTGCTTTGATGTATAGATCTTTTGAGTAGATCTTATCTTCAGCGTTACCTTCTGGGTAACCACCAAGCTGAGGTGATACTAGACGTGTTGTAACATACTGATAGATAGGAGCAATTGGCATATCTTTCGCTAGCAATTTCTCTGCATCGATGTATAGCTGAGTACGCTCTTCTTCAGAAGTAGAGTGTAGGGCTTTATCGATGATCTTATCGTATTCTGCACTCTTATAGTGCTGACCCGCCGTTGTGTTTTGACTAACCATTAGTGTTAGGAATGAGGACGCTTCGTTGTAGTCACCACACCAACCAGCACGTGCAACGTCAAAGTTACCTGTGTCTTTGCTGTCCAGGTAAGACTTCCACTCTTGGTTTTCAAGCTTCGCGTTGATGCCTAGCTCTTTCTTCCACATAGAGGCGATTGCAACAGCAATCTTCTTGTGGTTTTCAGATGTGTTGTAAAGTAGGTTGAACTCTAGAGGGTTGCTCTTCGTGTAACCTGCTTCTTCAAGAAGACGCTTCGCTTCAGCGATACGCTCTTTCTGAGAAAGTTGACCATACTCAGGAGTTACAGGGTCGAAGCCTGCAGTGATCTCTGGCGTTAGGAAATAAGCTGGTTTTTGACCTTGGCCAAGGATAGCTTTAGTAACGATATCTCGGTCCATTGCATAAGACATTGCTTTACGTACGCGAACGTCGTTAAACGGTGCTTTTTGTGCATTGAACTGATAGTAGTAAGTACATAGGTTACCCTTGATGTTTACATCTTGTGGGTACTCTTTTTGTAGACGACGGAAGTGCTCGTTAGGTACTTCGTATGTGAAATCTAGTTCGCCAGAAAGGAAACGGTTCATTTCAGCAACTTGGTTCTCGATAGGCAAGAACGTTACTTTATTAAGAACAGTATGGTCGTTATCCCAGTAGTTGTCGTTACGTACAAGCTCTAGACGCTCGTTAACTACCCATTTGTTAGGAACAAACGCACCGTTACCAACGAAGTTCTCTGGCTTAGTCCACTGGTCACCGAATTTTTCTACCGTCGCTTGGTGAACTGGCTTAACCGTTGTGTGACCCATCATCATGACGAAGTAAGGTACTGCTGTATCTAGCGTCACTTCTAGCGTGTAGTCATCTACTGCTTTAACACCTAGCTCGCTCTTGTCTTTCTTGCCAGCAACGATGTCTTTAGCGTTTGCCATCTTGGTGTATTCCATGTACCAAGCGTATGGAGATGCTGTTGCTGGATCAACTGCGCGTTGGAAGCTGTATACGAAGTCGTTTGCCGTTACAGGATCGCCGTTAGACCATTTTGCGTCTTTGCGTAGGTGGAAAGTGAAAGTTTGGTTGTCTGCCGTTTCCCAAGTTTCGGCAACACCTGGGATAGTCTTACCATTTGCATCTTGGTTCACTAGGCCTTCAAGAAGGTCACGAATTACGTGTGACTCTGGAACACCTTGAGATTTGTGTGGATCGAGTGTTGCTACCTCGGTACCGTTACCACGAACAAGCTCTTGTTTCTCTGCTAGTTTAGTGCCCGCTGGTACATCTGCGGCAAGAGTAGAAAAAGAAGTGGCAGCCACTGCCATGCCAGCACCTAGAAGAAGGGCTTGCGTGATTTTATTCTTATACATGCATTTAACTCCAAGTTTTAATTTTGCATCCATGACTTCTTCGTAAGATTGCTAGAACGGACAGCATTTTAGATTTATTTAGCTCACTTTTTGAGCATTTAATTCTAAATCCATACAAAGATTGCGGTTCACATTACCAACCTTCGAACTAATTTGCCATATTTTTGTAGCAAAAATGGCATAATTCTCCTACAACAGGTAAAAATCAGATGAATATACTGCAATGTGAAGGTAAATTGACAACTTCTCTCTACTCAGAGAAATATAGCTAGAAATTAATATTGATAGTTCTATTTATTAACGATTATTCAGCACATTATGCCAACCATCTAGCATCAAGTTTAACAATTCGTTTTCATTCTACCCTTGCTGTAGAATTATCAAATGTCAAAAAAAACCTAAATGTGAACATAATCACATACAAGTGAATGACGTACAGAAACCCTAGGATAGAGATCACAAAAAGACCCGACCTCTGACTACCAGGAGGTCGGGGAAACTGATGTTTTCACGCGGCTCAAGCGTGAGTTCAGATAAGGAGATGTGTCACTAGCAAACTTGATTGCTACTGCTTGATTGCTGCTTGCCTGTTCCAACATCATCATTGTTCCGCGCTTTCGGTAGAAATTGAATTCCCCAATGAGGTGACATTACTCTCATCATCAATGGACATGTTTGCCTCCGAAATAGACCGTCAATGGATCGATATTACTATCAGCGGGAACCGTTGATGCCGCCTCAAGAAAAAGAGAAAACAACTCAGATTGGGAAGATATCTTTAGTTTGTTATGAATCCGCTTTCGATACACTTTGACGGTTTCGGTGCTGACTTCTAACAATGGAGCAATCGCTTTGGTTGAATAGCCTTGCAGAACCAGTTGCGTCACTTGGCATTCCCTTTCACTTAAGAAGTCTTTCCCAAAATTACTAAAAATGTCATTGAGCTGATGCCCAATCGTTCTCTCTTCTGGGCTACCCAACTCAAAATGTTTACGAATGGCTGATTTAAGCATGTCAAAGTACAAATTCAGACGTCGCTTCTCATCACAATCAACACTCTGTTTATTTCTCAGCCCAGCAGAAAGCACCAAAGTGAACCCTTCGGTACAAGTAACAATCAAGCCTATCTCTTGCTGTAAGCCAGTCTTCTTGTATATCTGATGGTAATAATCACTGCTATAAAACTCATCTGGGGCGATTTCATCCAGTTTATACACCCCCTCTCTCACGCCTCTGCGGATCAGTTGGTAAAACGGATCCAAAACTAACGCCCCCATAAATTCTTTATCTCTGCTCTGTTCGGCAAAGAAGTTGGTATCGTTATAGATGACCACTGGGGCTTTATCTTCGCTAAAGCCCATAATCACTAGACTTTCATAATCGACAATGTTGGTGATGAGCTGAGACAGTTTTTCCAAAAAGCTCTGCTCACCGATTGCTTCAATAAGAGGAGGATAGCGATGGCTAAACTCCATCCACCCGTCCATAATAACTGACATAGACACTCCTTATCACGTATCGCTCCCTGATGAAATACCACGTCAGGGGCACGAGCTCAAATCCACCAATTCAACATCTCAAACGATGACCCAATGACCTATTCGATTTGTCAAACTTGCGACTATTTTTGGGCATTATTTAGTACACGATGGCAAATATTCTTGATGATAAAAAGTAAAATACCTGCGTTTTGATGAAGACCATCACAGATTGAACCGAGTTAGAACATAGACCCCTTAAGTCACTTCGAACACGTAACCCCATCAGGGTACATACCCAAAAGGAAAGCGATCACATACTGTTTACATTTCATCAACACAAATGGAGTTGCATAATGAAAGGACAGATGATGAACGTCCCTCTCACCATCACTGAAATCATGCGTCACGCCGACCGCGTCAATGGCGATACCGAGATAGTCTCGGTGACCTACGACAACCCTAGGCACCGCTATACCTTGTCGGACGCCTTTTCACGAACTCGACAATTGGCGAATGCACTCAAATCACTGGGATTAAAAAAAGGTCAGCGCGTCGCTACGCTTGCATGGAATGACTACCGACATCTTGAGTTGTACTACGCCATCTCTTGTTCTGGGGGAGTATTACACACCGTCAATCCTAGACTCTTTGAACAACAAATTGAGTACATCATCAATCATGCAGAAGACACCATAGTGTTCTTTGACCCCATCTTCACACCTCTTATTGAAAAACTGCAAAGCAAACTCTCTACCGTTAACCACTTCATCGCACTAACGGATCACGCTCACTTACCTGAATCTCAAATCGAAAACCTATTGGACTACGAAAGTTTTATCGCAGACCGAAGCACTGTATTTACTTGGCCCGAGCTAGAAGAAGATGACGCCAGTTCTTTATGCTATACCTCGGGGACAACAGGCCATCCCAAAGGCGTGCTTTACTCACACCGGTCGACAGTCCTTCACTCATTAGGCAGTGCTCTACCTGATGCGTTTGGGCTTTCCATCGATGAGTGCGTAATGCCTATCGTACCTATGTTTCATGTTAACGGATGGGGTCTGGCGTACAGTGCCCCGATGACTGGGACTAAACTCGTGATGCCCGGTCCCAAAATGGCAGATGGAGCTACATTGACTGAGCTTATCAACAATGAAGGCGTGACCATGACAGCGGGTGTGCCTGTTGTGTGGCTGATGTTGTTGGAGCATTTAAAACAATCAGAGCTTCAAGTACCAAGTCTCAAGCGAATCGTCGTCGGTGGCTCTGCTTGTCCTGAAGTATTAATAAGGGAGTTCGATGAATTATTTAATGTCTCGATGCACCATGCTTGGGGTATGACCGAAATGAGCCCCCTTGGTACCTTCAATAAACTCAAGCCAAAGCTACGTTCACTTGCTGATGAACAAAAGATGGGGTACCAGCTTAAACAAGGTCGCATTGTGTTTGGCGTAGATATGCGAATAGAAGATTGGCAAGGCAATCAGGTGCCGTGGGATGGTCACCAATTTGGTTCGGTCAAAGTACGAGGCCCGTGGATTGCATCAGGGTATTACAAGCAAGGAGAAAGTGTTGATAGCAACGGCTACTTTGATACCGGAGACGTAGCCAGCATTGATCCTGATGGTTACATGCAAATCACCGATCGTTCAAAAGATGTTATTAAGTCAGGAGGCGAATGGATTAGCTCAATTGAACTGGAGAATATCGCCGTAGGGCACCCTGATATCAAGGAAGCTGCAGTGATCGGTGTTTCGCACAACAAGTGGGGTGAACGCCCGCTGCTTATTGCAGTCACTAATGATGTGACTGTGACGGAATCAGAGCTCTTGGCTCACTTCGATGGTAAAGTTGCGAAGTTCTGTATCCCCGACGCCGTTGAGTTTATTAACGAACTTCCTCACACCGCCACTGGCAAACTCAGTAAAAAAGATCTGCGAGATCACTTTAAAGACTATGTTCTCGGTTGATCGTCACTTTGAGTTAAACGATAACACGCCAATAGATAGCGCTCCCCTCTAAATCTCTCCGCCTTCAATATGTGTTCGATAAACAGATATTGAAGGCAGTAATAATTTACACAATAAGCACAGTTGTAACATTTTTGTAACCCATAAGGGTACTACTGTAATTCATCAATAGCACTCATGATTAACATATCATTAACAACCCTAATCTAGGATGGATAGGAGATAACTATGTTAAAACACTTTGTGAGCCCCGCTAGGACTATCGACTCCAAAGCCCTGATCATTGCAGCCATGATGCTGGTAATGTTCGCCCCAAATGCCTTTAACTTTCTACCTTTTATGTTAGGTGGTGCGGCCGAAGTGATGTCTTTAAATGACGCACAAATCGAAAGTATTGCCATGTATGAATTATTAGCCACCGCCCTTTCATCACTTCTCTTTTCGTTGCTACTCATTCGTCGTACTAATTGGCGCTATATTGGATACCTTGCTGCACTTGCATTGATTGTGGGCAACTATTTAAGTATGACGGCACAAGATTTTGACAGTTTTATCTTAAGTCGCCTCATTGCAGGTAGTGGTCAGGGTATTGGTTACTCACTAGGTCTTGTCGGAATGAGTGTGACCCGTCACCCTGGTCGGAATTTTGGCTATATGATTGCAGCTCTGAATGTATGGCTGATCACGTGGTTTATCCTCATTCCAGAGTTAATGGCTACCTATGGTTTGAATGCGCTATATCAATTCTTCATGTTCGCATCCGCTCTTTGTCTAGTGGCATTTTGGTTCTACCCAGATAATGGCCGTCTCGACAAAGATCTTGAGATATCAGAGGGTAGTCAGAGCAAGGTGGATAAGAAAACATTTGTCGTCCCGATGATATGGGTCGGCGGCGCGTTTCTTGTGTACAGTTTGAGTCTAGGAATTATTTACCCGTACATCGAAATTATTGGCGATGATATGCAAGCTTCCACTGAAGATGTTGGGTTGGTGTTAGCGGTTGGTTCAGTAATGGCAGTTGTTGGTGGTATTTTGACGGCTGTAGTGGATAAAAAGTACAGTCATACCACGATAATTGTCTCGCTAAGTATCATCAATGCCGCAGTCTGCTTTGGTATGGCTAGCACCAATGACACCACCTCTTTCCTCGGTTTTTCAGCATTTTATATCATGCTATGGAACATGATGTACGCACGTTACTACACCGCATTAGCCACCACCGATAAGTCAGGGTATTTCAGTTCCTACGGGCCAGAGATTGGTACAGTAGGTCTTGCACTTGGGCCAATTGTCGCCCAGTCAGCTACGGCAACTGGTGACTTTCAAGGACAAGTCGGTGTCGGTGCTATCTGCATTGTCGTCGCCACCGTGATGGTGTTCATTGGCCTTGGAAAATCCAAACTCATAGAACGCTCTTTAGCGACGTCAACTGATTCAAGTCATCAGAAAGCATAAACGAAAGGAGCCGATATCTTATCGGCTCCTTTACTTTTTCTATCGATTATTTATCAGCCGGGAACACCACACCGGTTTGCAATCGTACTTCGGTAATTATTCTCGAAATATCCAATGAACGCTGCACCGCATGCGGATCCATTTCTTGCGCAGTGATCATAGAAGCAAACGCCTCAGCTTCATACATCATGCTGTTCTCTACTTGTGGAAGCGACACGCTGGTGATTTCACCGCTTCTTTCTCGCTTTTCAAAGCCTAGACACTCAGAAAAGTGAGTGAGTAGTAAGCTCGCTTCTTCACCTTGAATCTCGCTCGCCGCGTAACTGTTACTCACCTTTGAATGCTCCAGCGTCACATCAAAGTCCGAATAACTTAGCAATACACTGCCATGCGCATCAACGCCCGACTCCAGTAAATGCCCAGACGCCTGAATCTTGTTTGGGGCGCCAAACAACTCAACCGCTGCCGCAACGGAATAAAAACCAATATCCATAATAGAGCCGTTAGAAAACTCAGGATTGAACGTATTTGGATTTTCGCCGTCAAGGTATCTTTGGTAACGTGAGGAATATTGGCAATAGGTCAAATGAACCTTATGTAGGCGACCTAATTCCTTCGTGGCTTTTTTTAACTCAATAAAGTTAGGTAAGTACGCCGTTTTGAAGGCTTCCATTAGGACAACGCCATTCTCTTTGGCAACCTCAAACATCTGCTCAACTTCTTTAATATTCGAAGCTAACGGCTTTTCACAAATCACGTGTTTGCCCGCGCGCATAAGTTGAATCGCTTGTTGGCAGTGCAGACTGTTAGGAGAAGCAATATATACTGCATCAATGTCTGTCGATATTCCAAGCTCATCTAAACTATCAAAAAACAACGTCGCTCCAAGAGGCTCACCAAAACGCTTTGCTGTTTCTAACGCTCTAGAATAAACGCCACGCACGATGAATTTTTCACTTTCTAGTGCCGCCTGAGCAAACTTCTCACTAATCCAATTGGTTCCTACTATCGCAAGCTTAATCATGATACATCCTTATGATTTTAGTTTGCTGCTAGGGTACTCCTTCAGCTTGATAAACATCAAATGAAATCGTCAATATTGATAGACCATCACGATTCGTCGCTTCACCTTATTCGATCTCTTCCACTATCAGTTTGGACGGGCACTGCCCAAAGTGCTTGCGAAACGCTAAGGTAAAATTAGAAGGGTGATGATAGCCCGCTTCGTATGCAGCTTCGGATATGGATAGCCCACCCTGTTCAATAGACTGCTTAGCGCGCTCCAGTTTGCGCGCTCTCACATAACTTATGACCGTCATGCCAATCTGATTCTTGAATTTTCTTTGTAACTTAGAAACACTCATTGCCATCGAGCGAGTTCTTCCAAACCTAGATCCTGATCTAAATTGTACTCAATGTGTTTAATCAACTGCGCCACACTATCTGGCCGTTTCTGTTGTGACAAGTTGGAGATTGGTAAACGCTGCTCAATTTCATCCGTGACGATTTTAACCAACTGCAATGTCGCAATATCTCTTGAGATCGTGTCATTAAAGTTGCTGTTTTGTCTTGGTTCAATAAGACTACGAACTATCCGATCCAATTCTTCAGAATAATGAACGTCGATATGTGCCTTATGAGTATTGAGAAATTGATTCAGTGTACAAGACCCGCTCCCCAGCCTAGATTGCAACCACTGGTGAGAAAACAAGATGTTGATTTTCTTTAATGTCGATTGCTTGATGATATCTCTTCGAAAACTTGCTGGCTTCGTCAGATTAACCGCTATCGCTTGCGATTGATTCGTTACCGATAAATCAAAACAGAGGTCATCGTACCCAAAGCTGAGCCTCCCCTCGAGTAGCACAGTTACGATGAGAGCTGGCGTGGCGACAGAAACTACTTTGGTATTCATTAATTCTTCACTGATGCCTCCGTGAAGAACATACCCTTCCTCAATAGTAGAAGGGTGTGAGATAAACACCCCTCTAGCCAACTGCGAACGTCGGGAAGGTATCTCACTAACAATCGCCTCAAGGTCGTTGTCAGCGACTCTTTTTGTCATTACCACTTTCTTAAAAACACTATTGGCCAATTCCACTGCCATTCCTCTTTATAAAACTCATAACTGTTGGACGATTTCTCATAATTGTTTTTGCTATTCACGACCAAATTACAAACTTATCATAAATGCAAACTATTATCATTTACATCATTGGTTAATTTTATGAATGTTTGTCTACCCTCAAAGCCCTATCACGACTTATCTAAAACCAGCTTAGCGGTGGCTCTTGCTTTAGTGAGTGCCCAATCTTTAGCGGATACCGCTATCAATAACGAAAATACTCCACTTGAAGAAACCGTTGTGGTCTGGGGAGCAAAAGTCTCCAGTAGCTCGGAGTCAGTTTTTGCTGAAGATATGTCACTACGCCAAGCCGATCATATGTCCGACTTATTACGAGATATACCCGGTGTCGATGTTGGCGGTACGCACTCGGTAAACCAGCGGATTAATATTCGCGGATTTGGTGAAACTGATTTAGATATTCGTTTAGATGGCGCTTCGCAGCACGCGAATATGTTCCATCACATCGGTAACTTGACACTCAACCCTGACATCATCAAACAAGTAGACATTCAAGTTGGCAATAACTCTGTTACTCAAAGTGGCATTGGTGGCGCGGTTTATTTTGAAACGAAAGATGCACGGGATTTGCTTCGAGGTTCTGATCAGTTTGGCGCCCGTGTGTTTGGTGGCTATGCTGACAACAACAGTAAGCAAGGCTCGCTAACTCTTTATGGACTGATGTCAGAGAAAGTTGATTATATGGTATACGGTCACGGTGTAAGCCGTGGTAATTTTAAAGATGGTGATGGTAATCAAACTTATGGCTCCGAAGGTGATGTTTATAACATTCTGGGTAAACTAGGATTTGAACCCACTCACGAACACCGCTTTGAACTGGCTTATGACTACTATCGTGACAAAGGTGATTACAACCCTCGCCCTGATATGGGTGGAAACGCCAATATAGGGCTCACTCAGGACGATCTCATTCCGACAACTTATGACCGCAATACCATTACGCTTAATTACGAACTCAACAAAGAGAAACATATAGGTCGGGTAAATGCGTTTTACAGTAAAACCAAGATAGAGCGCGATGAGAGCGCCATCAGTGGGCGCTGGCCGGGCAACCGACATTCCAACAATAGCGCTGAAAACCGTAATCAGGGCTTCAACGCTAAAGTGCAATCTCAACTACCGGTCTTTGGCTTCGACAACTCACTCACTTACGGTGTCGATTATGTCGACAAACAGTCAAAAAGTGCCTACGGTGGGGTCGAATTTATGGATGAAAGCGCTATTTCCAGCGCTGCATTCATCGAAGACAAGTTTTATGCTACAGATAGGTTTGCAGTAACGCTTGGAGGTCGTTACGACAACTATAAACGTGAAGCCACAACCAGCGACAAGACATTTTCTGACTTCACATGGGCTTTGGCAGCAGATTGGGAATTTGTGGATGGATGGACATTATTTGCCAGTGGGCGAACACTCTTTAAAGGACCAGAACTGTTAGAGACCTTTATTCGATATCAGGATGTGGCTTATTTGTCCGACGATATCAAACCAGAAACAGGTTACAACGCTCAAGGTGGACTCAAGTTCAATCGACATATCTCGGAACACTTTATTGGCGGTAACTTAACTCTATTTAATACTCGTATAGATGACTATATCGTCGCAGAAGGTAGTGGTCGCCCATATGTTTACAACATTTACAACAAAGGCGACGCCCAATACCGCGGCTTTGAGCTAAGCGGTACATACAGCTATCAAGCATTCCGCTCGAAAGCATCATACTCCAAGTCGGACAACAAAGATTTGACCAACGGTGGGCCCGTAGTCAACGCTGCAGGACGCAGTGCGGACATTGGGGATAGTATTGCCGTAACCTTGGAATATGATATTTTTGCCGTTGATACGCTAATTGGATGGACATCCATAGTGGTACTTGATGAAACGAACGTTCAGGATGGAGCGCCTATTAAGCAAGGTTACAATGTTCACAATTTCTACGCACAATGGGTTCCTAACCAAACGCCTGAGCTTTCGGTAACCTTTGGTATTGATAACATCTTTAATGAGCAGTACGTCTCTCATGCTTCACGATCTGGAACTGCAAGAGGGTTTACGTTGGACGACTATGAGCCTGGACGCAACATTAAAATCTCAGCAGCATACGAGTTTTAAATCAATATAAGACGATCTGATAGAGAAAAGGCGCCATTTGGCGCCTTTACTTATAACTGTTTAACAGCAGTTTGAATTTGCTCAACCAGTTCTACATTGCGCAGACTTCCCGCTTCCAAGTCAAAGTTGTCGTAGAAACTTGGCACTGAGACTGTGGCTTTAACATTGCCGCCAAAATAAGGTGCAGAGTTAACCGCAGCCGCAAGAACGTTACTTGCTCCGCCTGGGCCCGGTGAGGTAGCTAAATAAACCGCCGGAATGCCTTTAAACACTTCGCGTTCAATGCGCGTTGCCCAGTCAAACAGGTTTTTATAAGCCGCTGGATGATGGCCGTTATGTTCAGCAAAAGACACCACCAAAGCATCGGCTTGATGAATAGCCGCTAAGAATGCCTTTGCCCCTTCTGCTTGGCCAATTTCTTTCTCTTTATCTTCGCTAAACATTGGCACATCAAACTGGGTAAGATCGAGTACTTCAACGTCCGCGCCTTCGATCAGATTTGCAGCATAAGTAGCTAATGCTTTGTTGATAGAAGTGCTGCTCGTGCTGGCTCCGAATGCGATTACTTTCATGACAAGTTCCTTATTAGTGACAACGTTTTAAGAAGTTGTTTAAAGGTTAACCTATCCATCGTTTTCAACAAGCGAGTAAAACCAATCAAATCAATCGATTTTTTCGAACAAGATTAGATCGCGGCTTGTAGTTCGGTCCAAAGATCGTTCACTATGATTCTATCGGCTGGAGACAATTCAGATTTCGCTTCATCAATACTAGCCTGAATACGAGTTTTGAACTCAGCCAAATCCACTACCCCTTCTTCCTCACAAGAAGCCGCTGACAACGAAATGTGGCCGCGAAGATACCCACCAGCAAACAACTCATCTTCGGATGCGTCTTGGATGCGAGAATCAATGGTCTCTAGAAGTTTTTCTTCATATTCGATGATCATAGTTTAGGTTTTTCCTAGTTTACTCTAACGAACCGCAAATTGGTCACGGCTAAGTTCAGGGGTTTGATAAAACTGTCTTAGTGCTTGAGAAAGTGCCAATACCCGCTTAGGAATACCTTCGGAAAGTATTGCCATTACTTCGTCATGTACTTTACTCATAAACGCCACTCTATCTGGCTCAAAGTCGCCGCTTAGATTGTCACAACTTACGGTAAACGGGAACCCTGCACTGACGGATAAAATCCATTCATAAGCTTGAGGGCGAATTTCTACTTTCTCAAATTCACTCTGCACTTCCTGAGTACGCCCATCAGGATGATACCAATAGCCAAAATCTTCCAATAATCTTCTTTCAGGTCCCGCCACACACCAGTGTGCAATCTCATGTAAGCCTGAAGCGTAAAAGCCCCGCGCAAAGACAATACGATGATATTCCGTTGTTTCGTCGGCAGGTAAATAGATAGGCTCATCTCCACCAAGCTCTAGCTTAGTGTTGTATTCCTGATAGAAAGTTTGGTTAAAAATAGTAATTAAATCTTGGTACTGATGCTGCATAGTGACAGTTAAGCGAAAACAATTGTGGCGTATTGTCTATGGAATTTTGCTAGAGGTAAAGTCTTGAGGTGAGGGAACAAGTCGTATCATTAGTTTTATTAATCAGAAAAACGTTTCCTTTATATAATATTTCATTCGTCACAACGCCTTTATGCCACTACACTAGCGCATCTTTTGTTTTCGAGTATCGTGTCATGTTGCTAAGTGTCTTATATATTATTGGGATTACCGCCGAAGCAATGACTGGCGCACTGAGCGCTGGCCGTCGCAATATGGACTGGTTTGGAGTTATGTTAGTAGCGAGTGCTACCGCTATTGGCGGTGGTACCGTTCGCGATATTCTGCTTGGCCATTACCCTCTTGGTTGGGTAAAACATCCTGAATTTCTCGCCATCACTTGTGTGGCAGGTGTTCTCACTACTGGGCTTGCCAAATGGATCATCAAGTTCAAAGGGGTGTTCATTCGTTTAGATGCACTCGGTCTTGTTGTCTTCACCATCATTGGCACTAACGTCGGGCTTGGCATGGGATTACACCCGTTTATCTGTATCGTTTCCGGATTAGTAACCGGCGTTTTTGGTGGCTTGTTGCGTGACTTGATTTGCCGTCAGACACCTCTGGTACTACACCAAGAGCTTTACGCGTCGATCTCCGTCATCGCTGCTTGTTTGTACCTTGTTCTTCTGGAATACGGTGTGAGCACTTTGACCACAACGATAGTTACCTTAGTGATCGGTTATACCCTGCGCATGGCAGCGGTTCGGTTTAAATGGCGTTTGCCTTCTTTCCACCTTGATAGTGAAGAAGCCGTCCACTAAGCCCAATTCAACACCATTTTTTCTCTTAGCTGATATTTACAAAGTAAATATCAGCTATCTTCTCCGCTCTATCGCTCCTACTCTCTTCTGCTTTTATAGTAAGACTCATCCAAAGCAACCAACATTAAATGTTAGCTGCGCAGCAACGTTTGCTCGTGGCCGCACAATAGGTACTCAACTATGTTTAAGTCTAATTCTTTAAAAGCACTCGCGATCGTTATGGCTATATTCGCAACGGGATGCGCGTCTAATAAGGCTACGGATGGCGAGGAAGAGAATCGAAATGCAGCGCGTAATCGTGGTGCTATTGGTGGTGCGCTTATTGGCGTCACAGCAGGTGCTTTAACTGGTAGCCCTGAAGTCGCAGTAAAAGCAGGCACTATGGGTGCGGTTGCCGGTGGCGTATCGGGCTCTATGAAAGATACCGCAGAAGCGAGAGAAACCGAGCGTACTGAGATCCTTGCCGAAAGCTTGGACAAAGATACGCGCAGCGAATCAGAAAAACGTGTTGCCGAGCTTGAAGCAGAAATTCGAATTAAAGAACTTGAGCAGCAAATCGCAGAGATGGAGCAGCAAGAACAAGCCACGGATTCGGAAAATGACCAAACTACAACTAAACTAGAATCACAACAAGAGAGTGACAGATCCTAACTTATAGCGTTTGAAGAATAACAACAACGTCGGTTGGAAGCCCCTGCAACCTCATTCGAGGTGCGGGGCTTTTTTTCATCGTTTAGGAAATATCAGAATCAATCAGCGCCTTCACATACTTTCTTTTGTATCGTTGGCGGTGCCGGTTCATAGTGGCTAAGCGTCATACTAAATCGTCCTTCGCCACCCGTCAGTGCTTTGAGGCGTCTTGAGTAATCTTGCAGTTCGTTAATTGGCGACTTGGCTTCCAGTAACGTACTACCAAACGCCCCCTGTTCGCTGCCAACAATCAACCCACGATTACCGGACAAGTCGCCAGATACATCACCTACTGACGCAGTCGGTATCTCAAGTGTTAAATCCACAATCGGCTCCAGTACTATTGGACCTGCCTCTTCAACCGCTTGCAAAAAGGCTTTCTTACCTGCGATAACAAAGGCAATTTCTTTTGAATCTACTGAATGGTATTTGCCATCAAAAACCGTCACTTCAATATCACGAATTGGGTTACCGGAAATCGCCCCTTCTTCAAGGGCCTGTTGAATGCCTTTCTCCACAGCAGGGATTAATGCCGTTGGAATGGCACCACCTACCACTTTATTGACAAACTTAAATCCTGCGCCTCTTGCTAGCGGTTTTACTTTTAGCTGAACCTCTCCAAACTGCCCAGCTCCGCCACTTTGTTTCTTGTGACGATATTGCGCTTCTGCTGGCTTAGTTATGGTCTCGAAATATTCAACGCTTGGCTGACTGGTTTCAACGTCCAACTTAAACACTTTAAGCATTTTTTCGAGCGCAATTTTGAGGTGGAATTCACCCTGTCCACTCAAGACTGTTTCATTGGTACGAGTGCGATGCTCAATTTTCAGTGTCGGATCTTCTGCGGCAATCTTAGCCAAAACATCAGAAAGCTTCTGCTCATCACCACGTTTTTTGGGGCGCAGGGCTAAGCTATACATGGATTCAGGGAAGTTTAGTGTTTTGAACGCCACTCCATCTTCATCATGGGAGTCATGAATGACCGAATCAAACTCCAGATCATCCACCTTAACAAGTACACATAAATCGCCGGCATTAGCACTGCTAATTTCTTGTCGTTTTTTACCTTGCAGATTATACAAATGGCCCACTTTGAATGCCTTGCTGCTATCTCCAACAAATAACTGGCTACCTGTTGTGAGCTCCCCTTGGAAAACTCGGACATAAGCAAGTTTGCCCATGTATGGGTCTACATTTATTTTATAGACATGTGCGACCGTGTGGTCACGTTTATCGCAGTCAATTGATACTCGTTTGCCATTTTTCTCTAATAAAGGCGGGTTACCTTCATCAGGCATTGGCATGATTTCTGCCAATGTACGAAGCAGAAGATCACAACCTGCCCCCGTATCGGACGATACGAAACATACTGGTATTACATGCCCAGTGCGCAAGGCTTCCTCAAATGGATCATGAAGCTGTTCTGGTGTTAATTCTGAGCCTTGTTCTAGGTATAGCTCCATCAAGGCTTCATCAACCTCCACTACTTGATCGATGAGCAGTTCATGGGCATCTTCAACTCCGCTAAACAAGGTCGCTTGCTCTGGATTAGGTTCGAAGTAACAGTCTATGACCTCTGCGGGCTTATCGGAAGGTAAGTTTATTGGCAAACATTGAGCGCCAAAACGTTGCTCAATGTCTTCTAAGAGTGCCACCAATTTATCGGTATGTTGGTCAATCTTGTTCACCACGATCATTTGGCATTTTTTCTGCTCTTGAGCAAATTTGAAAAGGCGTTCTGACACTTGGTTAATTGGTAAACTGGCATCAAGAATCAATGCCGTCGTTTCAACAGCAGGAAAGATACTCAAAGTGCGGCCAAGCAGCTCAGCTTGTCCTGGAGTATCGATAATATTCATTTGGTGTTTTTGCCAAGAGAGCGTAACGGGAGTTGCTTCAACACTATGCTGGTAGTGTATGGATTGGTCATCAAAATCAGTGATGGTGTCACCATCTTCCACATGACCAAGATGTTGGCTGGAATGGGACTCAAAAAGCAGGCGTTCAATTAGGCTGGTTTTACCGGTTCCTGTTTGACCGACAAAGGCAATATTTCTGATTTCATGTTGAGACATAATGGACTCCTAAAATGATTGGAAACAAGCACAGTTGCATCGAGTCGGCGGTTTCCCGCCAGCTCGTCTTCCAAGTCATTTTTCGGATCCTTCTGTCCAATAAATGCACTCCTTTTCTCGATGAAGTTCTAGTGTGACCCTATACCCCTAAAATTATTGTGACTAATTTCATATCATTACTAATTTTGAGCATTTATTGTCCAAGACGTGATGAGGTACAAAAAAAGCCTCGCAGCGTTACTGCGAGGCTTCAAGTCTGTTGCTTATTCGAGCTAAATAACCGGTGTTTCTGTCGTTACACCGTGGTTTTGACCACGATGACGCAGTAAGTGATCAAGGAGAACAATCGCTAGCATCGCTTCCGCGATTGGCACAGCACGAATGCCTACGCAAGGATCGTGGCGACCTTTGGTAATTAGCTGAGTTGGCTCACCAGTTCGAGTAATTGTGTCTCCCGGAACGGTAATACTTGATGTTGGTTTTAGAGCAATATTCGCAACGATATCTTGCCCGGTAGAAATACCACCTAAAATGCCCCCAGCGTGGTTGCTTGAAAAGCCTTCAGGCGTTAAAGGATCACGATGTTCGCTGCCTTTTTGGTTTACCACATCAAAGCCATCGCCAATCTCGACACCTTTAACGGCATTAATGCTCATCAATGCATGAGCAATATCGGCATCAAGACGATCAAAGATAGGCTCCCCAAGGCCAACTGGTACATTGGTTGCTACTACTTGCAGCTTAGCGCCAATGGAATCACCCTGTTTTTTTAGGTCACGAATCAGCTGATCAAATGCTTCGACTTTGTCCACGTCAGGGCAGAAGAACGCGTTGTTTTCGATTTCATTCCAATCGACCTTATCGATAGACACATCGCCCATTTGTGATAAGTAAGCACGAATTTCTACACCGAATTCTTGTTTAAGATATTTCTTTGCAATTGCACCAGCCGCAACACGCATTGCGGTTTCACGAGCTGATGAACGACCACCACCTCGGTAATCACGTACCCCGTATTTTTGGTGATAGGTATAGTCGGCATGACCGGGACGGAATTTATCTTTAATTTCTGAATAATCTTTAGAACGCTGATCGGTATTTTCAATCAGCAGACCAATTGATGTACCCGTTGTTTGACCTTCAAATACCCCAGAGAGGATTTTTACTTCATCAGGTTCACGTCTCTGAGTGGTGTACTTTGAGGTACCTGGGCGGCGACGATCTAAGTCTACTTGCAGATCGGCTTCGGTAATTTCTAACCCTGGAGGACAACCATCAACGATACAACCCAATGCAATACCGTGACTTTCTCCAAATGTTGTTACACGAAAATGTTGTCCGATGCTATTTCCTGCCATTACTTCCTCTGTCTGTCAGAACAAGCTATATCCGAGCTTGTTCAATGCCTGTCTGTTCTTCGTGATTTCATAGTGACGACAAAGGCAGACGTTGTAAACCCCCAAACAAAAAAACGCCGCAATTCTCATTACGGCGTCTTCAGTCATCTCGTTAACGATCAATCTTTATAGATTGCAAATTCCTCAGCGTGGGCAACAAGCTGCTCTCGCGTCAGCATAAATACGCCGTGACCGCCGTTCTCGAACTCAATCCAAGTAAATGGAATATGAGGGTACTGTTCCATCATGTGAACCATAGAGTTACCCACTTCACAAATAAGAATGCCGTTATCAGTTAAGTAGTCTGGTGCATTAGAAAGAATACGACGCACCAATTTCAATCCATCGGTCCCTGCCGCAAGACCAAGCTCCGGCTCATGAGTAAACTCTTCTGGTAAAGAATTCATATCTTCTTCATCCACATATGGTGGATTTGAGACAATCAGGTTGTATTTCTCTTTTGGCAGATCGCGGAACAAATCAGAGCGAATTGGGAACACTTGCTGCTCGAGGCCGTGGTCTTGAACGTTTTGTTCTGCAACTTCCAATGCATCGGTGGAGATATCAATCGCGTCTACTTCGGCATCAGGGAAAGCATGTGCACATGCAATCGCAATACAGCCACTGCCAGTGCAAAGGTCCATGATGCGTACTGGCTCTTCACTTAACCATGGCTGGAACTGCGCCTCAATTAATTCGCCAATTGGAGAACGCGGCACTAATACGCGCTCATCAACGAAGAACTCTAAACCACAGAACCACGCTTTGTTAGTCAAGTAAGCTGTTGGAGTGCGATCATTGATACGCTTAATAACACGCTCAACAACGCGAAGACGCTCACTACTTGTTAAGCGAGAGTTCAAAACATGCGGTGGCACATCGATAGGTAAGTACAGCGTTGGCAGAATCAGCTGAACCGCTTCATCCCAAGCATTGTCAGTGCCGTGGCCGTAAAAAAGACCCGCTGCGTTGAAGCGACTGACCGTCCAACGAATCAAATCTTGTAATGTGTGAAGCTCAGAAACGGCTTCTTCCACAAAAATCTTATCCAAAATTGCCTCCAAAAAGCGCTACAATACTGCTAATAACCTAATTTAATGAGTTGTTCCCATTAATGAGCCAGAAAGACGACAATACCGATGATGATTTCGGTCTATTCCGGGACGCAGTACAAGGCGTAAAAAAGTTGCGACAGGATACCATAGTCCAGCAGCCAAACCGAAATAAGAAACAAAAAGAAGCGAAAAGAACCAATAGAGAAGCGAAAGACGCAGAGTTTTACTTCTCGGATGAGTTTGTTCCGCACTTAAGCGATGAAGGACCAACGCGCTATGCTCGCGATGATGTGTCTACGTATGAAGTAAAGAGGTTACGTCGTGGTGTCTATGTGCCTGATGTTTTCTTAGACATGCACGGCATGACACAACAAGAAGCAAAACGTGAATTAGGCGCAATGATTGCTCATTGCGTGAAAGAGAACATTCATTGTGCTTGCGTTATGCATGGCATCGGCAAGCACATTCTGAAACAAAAAGCGCCTCTTTGGTTGGCGCAACATCCAGACGTAATGGCGTTTCACCAAGCACCACTCGAGTTTGGTGGTGATGGTGCTCTGTTGGTATTGCTTTCAATACCAGAAAAGTAACGTCCTAAGGGTGAATGTGCCAGAGCACTTCGCCCTGCCTTCTCTCCACATCATACTCAATACACACTAAACCTGATGTTGGAAACATTGGTGCACTGATATCACCGACAAACTCGGCAGTTAGGTAACCAACCAACGGCAAGTGCGATACCAGCAAAATTGACTCTAGATTTTCTAACTCAGCAATAGCTGACACATACTCAACCACGTCTTCCGCTTGACCATAAGGCGTAATATCGTCAGAGGTCACCACGTCGTTACTACTAAACTCGCTACTAATTGCAGCCCAAGTTTGTTGTGCTCTCAGGTATGGGCTGACCAGCACTTTGTCAAACTCCGAGTAACCTTGCTGTTTGCAAGCTCTCGCAACGATTACCGAGCATTCTTTACCATGAGATGTCAGAGCTCGCTCTTCGTCGCTAGGTGCGTAATGGACAGCCTCGCCATGGCGCATTATAAAAACTTTCATATGTTTACCTGTTTCTACTGATGGTTAACTTCATCGTTCCATCGATACAGAGCTATACTTATTTAAAAAAATTAATTATATCAATTCACTTGCTAAAGGCTTCGACTTTCTTAACAATTTAATAAGTAGTCTAAAAATATTTGTAACTTTGTTTTTGCGTGTCTCTTATTTAACGTCATAATTATTTTACTTAAGTATTGGTAAACCCTGTTAGTACCAATAGTGAGACATTGCTTTTGTTGCCAGGTGCTTGGTTGAGCTGTCCAAGCTTCCGCTTAATCTGGAGAAGATAAGTGCATCTAAGTCCTAATGATAGTCGCTCCTATCGCTACCTTACTCTCAACAATGAGCTAAGAGTACTGCTTATTCAAGATATGCAGGCTCAAAAATCGGCTGCCGCTCTGGCCGTTAATGTCGGTCATTTTGACGATCCTGATGATCGTGAAGGGCTCGCTCATTACTTGGAGCATATGCTGTTTCTCGGCACAGACAAATACCCCAAAGTTGGTGAATTCCAGTCTTTTATTAGCCAACATGGTGGCTCAAATAATGCGTGGACAGGCACTGAGCACTCGTGCTTTTTCTTCGATATTTATCCAAACGCCTTTGAAAAAGGTCTCGACCGTTTCAGCCAGTTTTTTTCTGCCCCTCTTTTTAATGAGGAAGCGCTCGATAAAGAACGTCAAGCGGTAGATTCAGAGTACAAACTAAAGCTGAATGAAGATGGACGACGTTTGTATCAGGTCCAAAAAGAGACCATTAACCAAGCTCACCCATTTTCGAAATTTTCCGTCGGAAATATCGACACGCTGTGTGATCGAAATGGGCAAAGTATTCGCGAAGAAATTGTTCGTTTTCATAAAGAACAATACTCTGCTGACCTTATGACAGTAGCACTCATAGGTCCTCATGAACTTGATGAGCTAGAGCAATGGGCTGCCGGCAAGTTTAGCGATGTGGGCAATAATCAATTACACGGAAAAGTAGTTGATGTCCCTTTTACGACGAAAGAACATACCGAAGTTCTAATTCAAGTAGAACCTATTAAAGAGATCCGCAAGCTGATTCTCTCTTTCCCATTACCTGCCACGAATCAGCATTATCACCAAAAGCCAATGTCATACTTCGCCAACTTACTCGGCTACGAAGGTCAAGGCAGCTTAATGCTTTATCTTAAAAATAAAGGGTGGATTACCTCGCTATCTGCTGGTGGTGGAGCGTCGGGCAGTAACTTTCGCGAATTCAGTGTCAGCGTCTCTTTGACTCCTGTTGGCTTAGAGCATGTTGATGAGATCATCCAAGCCGTTTTCCAGTTTACCGCGCTAATAAAGTCTGACGGCATGGATGAGTGGCGCTACGATGAAAAAAGGGCTGTCACCGAATCAGCGTTCCAGTTTCAAGAACCTGCACGCCCATTAGATCTCGTTAGCCATCTTGTAATGAACATGCAAAACTATTTGCCAGAAGATATTATCTACGGCGACTATAAAATGTCTGGTTATGATGAAGAGCTATTGAAGCTATATGGTTCCTATCTCACCACAGACAATTTGAAAGCAACCTTAGTCGCTAAAGAGCAACATTACGACCAACAAGCGAAGTGGTATTTTACGCCCTATTCTGTAACGCGTTTTACTGACGAACAGCTAGCATTCTTTAATCAGTTGCCTGTGCTTTCTGAGCTTCCATTTGGATTGCCAGAGAAAAATCCATTTATTAACTACGATTTAAAGACCTACCCTGTTGAGTCCAATGGCGAGCACCCTGAGCTAATTGAAGACCTTGACGGCTTTAGGCTGTGGCACCTACAAGACGATAAATTCAACGTCCCAAAAGGCGTAGTGTTTATTGCTATCGATAGTCCTCACTCTGTCAATTCACCCAAGAACATTGTCAAGACTCGCTTATGTGTTGAAATGTTCCTCGACTCATTGTCTGAAGAAACTTACCCCGCTGAAGTGGCTGGTCTTGGATATGACATGTATGCACACCAGGGTGGTGTTACGCTGTCCATCTCAGGATTCAGTAAGAAACAGCCTCAACTACTGGAAATGATTCTTAAGCGATTCGCGTCTAGAGAGTTCAATCCTGCCCGGTTCGAAAGCATCAAATCTCAACTATTGAGAAGCTGGCGCAATACGGCCAAAGATCGTCCTATTTCACAGTTATTCAATGCGATGACAGGGATATTGCAACCTAACAACCCGCCTTATCCGGTGCTAATCGAAGCACTTGAGTCTATCGAGGTGGACGAGCTACCAAACTTCGTTCAGTCTATTTTGTCCGAGCTGCATATTGAGATGTTTGTCTACGGTGACTGGCATCGTCAAGGTGCACTCGATATCGCCACTACTTTGAAAGATGCCCTTAGACTGAATAATCAAAAATACGAAGAAAGCCTACGTCCTTTGGTCATGCTTGGGGAGAATGGCAGTTTCCAAAAAGAAGTGTTCTGCGACCAAGATGACTCTGCCATCGTGGTTTACTATCAGTGTGAAGATATTGAACCAAGAAGCATTGCGCTGTATTCGTTGGCGAACCACCTGATGTCCGCCACCTTCTTCCATGAGATTCGAACCAAGCAGCAGCTCGGCTATATGGTTGGTACCGGTAATATGCCGCTTAACCGCCATCCTGGTATTGTATTGTATGTCCAATCACCAAATGCGGCGCCAAACGATTTGATTCGTTCAATCGACGAGTTTCTAAACGCCTTCTATATGGTGTTACTAGAACTTAATGATTACCAGTGGCACAGCAGTAAGAAAGGTCTTTGGAATCAAATCTCTACCCTTGATACAACTTTACGAGGACGAGCTCAGCGACTGTGGATTGCTATTGGCAACAAAGACACTGAGTTTAACCAACGAGAGAAGGTGCTAGCTGAACTTAAATCACTTACAAGGGCGGATATGATTCGCTTTGTTGTGAATGAGCTAAAGCCAAGAACCGCCAATCGACTGATCATGCACAGCCAAGGTAAAGCGCATATTAACGCGCCACGTTTGGATCTAGGTTTAGAGATAGGCTCAATTGAAGAGTTTCAATTAAGGCCGAAGGATACGGATTTAGGATAATAAAAAACCCCTCATTTGAGGGGTTTTCTTTTTTAACGCTTATTTATAGAAGGTTTCGTCAAGTCCAGCTCGAGTTAACAAACCGTCGCATGGCGCAAAGCGGTCACCGTATTTCTCAGCGTGCTGGTTCATCAACTCAACGACTTTCTTAATTCCAATCGTATCCATATAGCGGAAAGGACCACCTAAGAATGGTGGGAAACCAATACCGAAGATCGCACCAATGTCACCATCACGTGGACTGCGAATAATGCCTTCGTCCAAGCAGCGCACTGCTTCGTTCAACATAGGTAAAGCGCAGCGAATAGCGATATCTTTCTCAGACATCTTAGCTTCAGGTTTCAGGCCAAGAACGCTGTACACCGAACTGTCCACTGACTTCTTTTTACCTTTATAGGTGTAGAAACCTTTACCTGTTTTTCTGCCTTTACGACCATCGTTTAATAGTTTGTCGAAAACATCCGGACCTTGGAATCGCTCGCCTAGTTCAGCGACTAGAATTGGCATGATCTTGGCGCCAATATCAACACCTACTTCATCTAACAATGTGATAGGTCCGACAGGGAAACCAAAGTCCAACAAAGCGTTATCAAGTGCTTCAATTGGCTCGTTTGATAGTAGAACGTTTGCCGCTTCATTCATGTAAGGCGCTAGAATACGGTTCACGTAGAAGCCTGCTTGGTCTTTAACAACAATCGGTGTTTTACCCTGCTTTCTGGCAAACTTAACCATAGTCGCGATAGTTTCATCCGATGTACCTTCATGCGGAATCACTTCCACCAACGGCATTTTATCGGCTGGACTAAAGTAATGCAGACCAACCACATTTTCTGGACGTTCCGCTTTTTCAGCAATCTGCGCGATAGGAATGGATGACGTATTGGTAGCAAAAATGGTTTCTGGTTTAGCGTTGCTCTCGACGTCATTCACCATCTGTTGTTTCAACGATAGATCTTCAAATACCGCTTCGACCACAACATCGGCCTTGGCAAAACCGGTAAAGTCTGTGCCGCCAGCCATTTGCAACATTTGCGCTTGTAGATCCGCTTTAGAGATAATGCGACGCTTACGCTTTTTCTCTAACAACTTAAAGTTGTAATTAAGCGCATTCACAATGCCTTCATTAGCAACATCTTTAATGCGAACTGGCACTTTCGCTTTGCATACGGTGACGTGAGTAATACCCGCCCCCATTAAACCACCACCCAGTACCACAGCGTTGTCGACGGCTTTAGGCTGGGCGTCACTACCAAATTCTTTCTTCATCTCTGTGGTAGCGAAGAAAATAGAACGTAACGCTTTAGATTCTGAAGTCATCACTAATTCGCCAAAGCGTTTAGCTTCATTCTCCAATCCTTTCTTCATGCCTTTTTCGAGACCATAGCGAATCACATCTAAAATGGCATCAGCCGCAGGATAGTTACCGCGTGTTTTTTCGTTGGTCTTCTTCGCTGCTTGGTCAAAGATAACTTTACGACCAAGACCTGTACCTGACATCAACACTTCTTTCTTGGTGAGCTTTTTCGCTTTGCGCTTTTTGCCCTTACCTAAGAAATCTTTCGCCACGTCCAACAAAATAGTGTGTGGCACACTCGCATCGACGACACCAAGTTTTTTCGCCTTTTTGGCGCGAAGTTGCTTACCCGTAAGAATAAGGTCAAGAGAAGGCAGTAGCCCAATAAGTCTCGGTAGTCGCTGTGTGCCACCTGAGCCAGGAAGCAAACCAAGCTGAACTTCTGGTAGTCCTAGCTTAGTAATATCCGCATCACTACATACACGATAATCACAAGCAAGTGCGAGTTCTAGACCACCGCCCAAGCAGGGACCGTGAATAGCAGCAACAACAGGAAATGGGAGATCGGAAAGCTGCTGAAACATCTCTTGCCCTTTTGCAGCTAACGCTTGTGCTTCTTCTGCAGATGTACATGCATCAAGCATTCTCACATCTGCTCCGGCAATAAAGTTATCCGATTTTAACGAGTGGACAATCAACCCTTTAAGTGCCGATTTTTTCTCTTCAAGCTCAGAAAAAACTTGTGCCATTTCATCGGCAAACGCAGCTTGAAGGGTATTCATTTTCTCACCTGGAACATCTATTCCAAGCCATGCAATGTTCTGCTCATCAACATTAAGATGAAAGGCTTTATGCTCGCTCATTA
Organism: Vibrio sp. La 4.2.2; assembly: GCF_027586995.1. Lineage (NCBI taxonomy): Bacteria > Pseudomonadati > Pseudomonadota > Gammaproteobacteria > Vibrionales > Vibrionaceae > Vibrio > Vibrio sp. La 4.2.2. The sequence goes on along the minus strand of NZ_JAPPTJ010000005.1, from coordinate 51,217 downwards.
TTCTACCTCCAGAATCATTGCCGCACCTAAACCACCAGCCGCACAAGCGGTGTTAAGCGCTAATCCACCACCGCGACGCTTAAGCTCGTTCAGTGTTTGCGTAATCATTCGTGCACCAGTGGCTGCGAATGGGTGGCCATAGGCAAGTGAACCACCAAGTACGTTGAATTTCTCCATATCGATTTCACCAATTGCACTCGAACGGCCAAGCTTCTCTTTAGCAAATGACTCACTTGCAAACATCTTGACGTTAGAAAGTGCTTGGGCAGCGAAGGCTTCATGCATGTCGATAAGCGTTAAATCTGATAGTGAGATTCCAGCGCGATCTAGCGCCATAGGTGTCGCATAAGATGGCCCCATCAGCATATCTTCACGAACACCAATAGCAGAGAACGCATAAGAGCGGATATAGCCTTTGATTTCTAAACCCAGCTCTTTAGCTCGACCTTCACGCATCAACATAATCGCTGCAGCGCCATCGGTCAGCGGCGTACTGTTAGCCGCAGTTACGGTGCCATATTGGCGATCGAATGCTGGACGAAGCTTACTATAGCTAGCAAGCTCTGAGTCATGACGGATGTTGTTGTCTTGCTCTAGGCTCTTTTTATATGGTTCGGGAAAGGCCGTCATTACCTCATCACGCACTTTGCCTTCTTTCCAAGCCTGCGACGCAAGGGAGTGAGAGCGATGTGCTAATTCATCTTGTTCAAGGCGAGTAATTCCATGAGATTTCGCCATTTGCTCAGCCGTTTGTCCCATAGATAAACCAGTCGAATACTCAGCGACCGCAGGTGGCACAGGCATAAGGTCCTTGAACGACAACTTCTTAAGAATGCTAAGTTTTTGGCCGACTGTTTTGGTTTTACTCAAAGCAAGTAGGTTCGCCGCCAGTTTTTTAGAAACCCCAATAGGTAAAACAGAAGATGAATCGGCGCCACCAGCAATCCCAACATCAATGGTGCCAGCCATAATACTTTCGCAAACATTGGCAGCGGCTTGGAAACTTGTCGCACAAGCTCTTGTCACACTATAAGCGTCAGTATGAATGTTCATACCAGTGCCAAGTACAATTTCTCGCGCAATGTTTGGGGCTTCTGGCATCTGAACAACCTGACCAAATACCACTTGGTCGATTAACTTAGGGTCGATATCGGTACGTGCCATCATTTCAGCAACGACCATCTTTCCTAGGTCAACAGCGGGTACTTGGCTAAATTCGGTGCTTTGGCGCGCAAAAGGTGTTCGCAAGCCTGCAACTACAGCGATACGTTCGCCGTTACGGGTGGTGAGATCGATTTTCCCCACTTCCTTACTGCTCATAATTTCTCCTTCCTAAGAGGTCTGACCACAGCATTGTAACGAAGATGTTAAGAATTTAAAACAGTCGTTTAATAAAACTTGATGGATTTATTGAATAACGTGATATGGTCGACCAAAATGGAATATGAGAATGACGCAAGCTAAGCGACAATAGGAATAGTGAAAACAAGAAGATAGATTCTACGAGCAAAAAAAAACCACACAGTAAATTGTGTGGTTGGAATCTATAAAGCAATTAACTTGCGCCAATTGAAAATAATCAGTTTCCTGATTAGGAGAAAGTAAAGTCAGCCTTCAAAAGGAAGTGTCATCTTGCTCAACATGTTAGTCCCGAAAGACCAACGAGATGACAAGGGTTAATATAACCGCTCCTCAGGTCTTAATTTTGAACTAGATCAATTTTGAGTGACTTTGCTGTAAATCCAGGGAAAAAAACACGAATCACAGAGCAAAAACGGGGGCTCCTGTGTCATTTATAAAAAAGTTTGGAAAGAAATCTTCGAGTAGTCCGGTCAACTCGAATATGGACAAACAAAGAAAATACGAAGCACTGGTTCGTGCTTATCATAGAGATCTTTATCGATACGCTTATTGGTTGTGTAAAGATAAGCCCGTCGCTGAAGATCTTGTTCAAGAAACCTGCTTGCGTGCTTGGAAGTCTCTGGATAGCCTCCAAGATGAAAAAGCCGCGAAGTCATGGCTTATCACGATTCTACGTAGAGAGAATGCTCGACGTTTTGAACGTAAGCAGTTTGATCTCGTCGATATCGATGATTATGGCAATGATGCAAAGGTTTCTGATGATCCGCACCATCAGCAGGAATGGCTTCAAGCACAAATTATGAAACTCGATGTCGAGTATCGAGAACCGCTCTTTCTACAAGTCGTTGGTGGCTTTAGTGGTGAAGAAATCGGCTCGATCCTCGACCTTAACAAAAACACTGTAATGACTCGATTATTTAGAGCACGCAACCAGCTCAAGGAAATGTTGGAGTCTGCGGATTCACCTAGGGGGCAACACAATGGATGAGTTAGAATTCCGTCGTCGTATTATGTCCGATCCGAAGGCGAAAGATGCTGAGTTATTGGAAGCGATCCAACAAAGCGAAAACAATGCGAAATATATGGACGATATTTTGTCATTGGACGCTCGAATCGAACAAGCGATGAAAGTCGATGTTCCCGATGATTTAGCTGACCGGATCTTATTTAACCAACCAGAAAGCAACGTGGTCAAAGTGAAATTCGGTAAGCGCGCGCTTTCATTAGCAGCGTCTATCGCTTTTGCCTTTGGTTTACTAGTAGGCCAAGTTAATTGGGGAAATGTGGTTGTTTCACCGGCACAAGCTTCGTTATCTGATACAGCTATGAAACATGTTCATGAAGAAATGGGCTTTATTGAGCCACTTGATGAAAACGTCTCTAAAGCTCAAATTAATGCTAAATTGCTGCCATTTGCTTATCAGATCGGCCAGAGCTTTCCTTACCATGTTTATTATTTGAATCACTGCGGTTTTGGTGAGTCCAATGCAATGCACATGGTATTTCAAGGTGAAAAAGGCAAAGTGACCCTGTTCTTAACAGGCATCGCGAGCGAACAAACTAAGTCTTTCGATAAAGATGGAATGGCGGGAATGGTCGAACCGATTGGCGATGCCAGTTTCATCCTTGTTGGTGAAGAAGGTGAAGACTTTAGTAAAATCGGCGAAAACATTAAGAAAATCCTTAACCCTGCTTAATTTTATAGATAAAAGAGCCCTATTTCCGGATAGGGCTCTTTTTTTATTGATATTGTTATTTTTAGAGTTTCAACTCTAGAAATAACCTTTTTCGATGCATTTCCTGCCAAATAGTCATCATTTATATACTTTTTACGCGATTTTAGTTACTGGTCAGATTTCTATTGCCTATACTAGCGATTAGGATCAGCCCCGAAATTGAGCATTAACTCAATTTTCACTAACGCCCAAAGAGGCGATTACAAAAAAGGATGTATACTAAATGACTACTTCGCGTCTGTATAAAAAAACACTATTAGCAGTGGCAGTCTCGTCACTCACTTTCGCCTCTCAACATGCAGCAGCAGCAGGTTTCCAACTTAACTCTCAATCAGCAACAGGTCTAGGCCGTGCTTTTGCGGGTGATGCTGTAATTGCGGATAACGCTTCGGTAATGGCGCGTAATTCAGCAGCTATGGCGTTATTTGACACAAATCAGTTTTCTGGTGGTGTGAACTATATCGACACAGATATCAAGATCACTAACATTGAGCCTGCAGTAGGCCAACAAAGTGATGTAACAAACTCCAGCGGAACGCCCGTTCCGAATATCTATTACATTCACCGTTTAAATGACCAATGGTCGTTAGGTGCTGGTATCTATTCAAATTTCGGTACTAAGAACAATTTTGATGATTCATTTGGTAGTACAAGTACCGCTAGAGCATTCGGCGGAACAACTGAGATTTCCAGTATCAACTACGCTTTAAGCGTTGCGTATCGTGTTAACGAGCAATGGAGTGTTGGTGGTGGCCTAGATATTGTTCAAGGTAGCGGTAAACTACAGCGTGAGGCTGCTCCTGGAGTGTATGCTCTTGACGTAGATGCTAGCGGAATTGGTTTAGGCTTTAACTTGGGAACAGTGTTCGAGTTGAATGAAAACAATCGCTTTGGATTGTCGTACCACTACAGCCCTGAAATAGAAGCAGACGGTACAGTCTTTGTTGATCAAGGAATCGCTGGTGGTGGCTTACCAAATGGTAACAATGCTGTAGCCGGACAAAATATTATGTTCTCACTACCAAGCATGGTTGAGTTCTCTGGCTATCACAAAATCGAAGATACTAAGTTTGCCGTGCATTATAGCCTCCAATGGATCGGTTGGAGTGTTTTCGATACTCTAGAGACTTCTGGTGGTGTTGATCTCAAAGACTACAAATGGAAAGACGGTTATCATGCAGCGATCGGTGGTACCTACTATCTAAATGATGCATGGACATTACGTGCGGGCTATATGTATGACACCGCTGCACAAGACCAACTGACCTCTATCTCTGTTCCAGATTCAGATCGTCAATGGTTCTCTGCTGGATTTGGCTATCATTTCAAGCAACACCATACTGTTGACTTTGGCTTCACTTACTTGATGGGGCAAGATGTTAGCGTTTCAGAGGCAAATGGACCTCTAACACTAACCGCAACCACACGAGCTGATGCTGTGCTAGCGGGTATCCAATACAGCTACAGCTTCTAAGCTAAATAGCTAAAGTTTTTAAGGGTCGGGTAATTCCGACCCTTTTTTCTATCTGCCCCGACTCACTATATCCTTCACTTTCAGCATACAACTGGTCATACCTTTTCTTGGTTTTTGTATACAGATGTAAGCTCAATTTTTGAAACATCACCATAACATCTAGATTATTAGTCCATAAGAATATAGATTTGCGATATTTAAATTCAAAAACGATGCATTTGTAATAAATTAGTTTTAAAGCATTTACTCTAAAAATAGAATCACCGCTCTAAATGGAAATACTTTGAGCGAACAACAATGACAATTTCAAAACGAACTCCCCTATCTCTTGCAGTGGTTTTGGGGCTGCTATCCTCTTCACAGGTCTCAGCGGCAGGTTTTCAACTAGCAGAATATTCAGCGACTGGTCTAGGACGTGCATTTGCAGGTGAGGCAGCAATGGCTGACAATGCAAGCGCACAATGGCGTAACCCAGCGATGTTGACTTATCTAAAGGGTACTCAGGTATCTGGCGGTGTACTTTATGTCGACCCAAATATAGACGTTACCGGTACCTCTTCTAAATTTGGCTACACTGAAGCTAAAGACATTGCTCATAGTGCACCTGTACCTAACTTATACGTGTCACATCAAATTAATGATAGTTTTACAGCTGGCCTCGCTCTAGGGTCAAACTACGGTATGGAAACAGAGCTTGATAGTAGCTTTCTTGCGACCCAGTATGGCAATCAAGCGAAAGTAATGACGGTAGAAGCTGTCGCTAGCTTAGGCTATAAAATCAATGAGCAATTTAGTATTGGTGGCGGTATTCGTTTTGTCACTGGAGAAGGACATTTTGGTGCTTCAGTCCCTGTCGCAGGCACTGATCTGAAGTATATGGAAGGAAAAGATAGCTCTTGGGGCTACCAACTTGGCGCCGCTTGGCAGATTAATCCTAACAACCGTGTTGGTATTGCTTATAAGTCGAAAGTGACTATGGACTTCGAAGGTGATGCCAGTGGTTTATTAGTACCAAACCAAAGTATCGGTGGAACTCTATCAGTCCCACTACCAGCAACTCTTGAACTAGCTTCATTCCATCAACTGAACGCAAAATGGGCAGTTCACGGAAGTATCAACTGGACTCAATGGAGTGACTTCGACAAACTTGTTGCAAAATACGACAATGGTATGAGCGATCATATCAAGGGTGAATACTGGAAAGATAGCTATCGTTTTGCTCTAGGTACAACGTACAGTTTAAATAAAAAAGTAACGTTGCGTGGTGGTATTGCTTACGATATGTCAGCTGTTGACGATAAATACCGTACAACCACTATTCCTGAAACAGATCGTACATGGTTAAGTGCTGGTGCTAGCTACGCATTTACAGAGCAGTTCACTTTGGATGGCGGTTTAACCTATATTATGGCGCGTAAAGCTCCGATTGTTGAACCTCGCGACTCACATGACCAAGCCGCGTCAGTTTTTGGTGATTTCACTGGTGAAATCTCAGGTGATGTTTGGATTGTAGGCGTACAAGCGAACTATCGTTTCTAATAGTCTCTAAGGCTAACTAAGAGATCCTCTATTATTCATAATGAGGATCTCTTTACAAAGTTCCTTCTCGAGCTACTCAAAATCCTCCAAGTAGTCATCAATATAAGCTTCTTCCTCCGCATCCACTTCATCATCCACTACTTCTGCTTTGTAGTTCTGACGTTGGATATAAATATCCCGAGTAAGCGAATAAGGATCTGGTGACTGTTCGAGTGTCGCTTCTTGAGGGACGACTAGCGCGCGTTTTTCCATTCCTTCTAAGGCCCACTTGCCAAAGCTAGCCCAAAAGTTCAAGAAAGATATTGGCGGATATAATCCATCTACGACATCTGCACCTTCACGTAAAGTAATCGGTCCATAACCCGGTATCATAAAATATGGGCCCGTACCGACCCCATAATGCCCAATCGCATCACCGAACTCTTTCTTGTCTCGCTTTTCAATACCGGCCGCAGATGCGATATCAATAAAGCCTAATAAGCCTAAGGTACTGTTTATCCAAAATCGATTGAAGTGATCCAGCGCCTTACCACCATTACCCATAACAGCATTGTTCACAGCGCTAAATGGTTCATCAAGGTTAGCTAGGAAGTTACGTACCCCTAGTCTGACTGGATCAGGCGTGTAGTTGACGTAAGCGAGAGAGACGGGACGCACAAAATAGGGGTCTAAATAGTCATAATTAACCGCCCACATTGCTCGGTTAAAGCTTTCGAAGGGATCATAGACGTCGGTTCCAACCTGAGTCGTATCATTGTCAGGTTGTAGTTCACTGTTCTCGACTTGCAGATCGCTGGAGTCACTTGAGCTAGAATCCAAAGTCGAAGTTGCCTCTTGGCTTTCTATCGGTTGGGTATCTTCAGGAGATGAAGAACAACCAAACAGAAATACGCAAGAAACAAAAACGGCAAAAAGAGTGATCTTTTTGCCGGTTGATGCTGACTGCATAACCTCATCCATAAGCCATGACAATCTGAGCAGTTTCGTATTTTTTTGTCCTAATGCTTTGATAATTAGGAATTAAGCTCTAGATTGTTGTTATAACCACTAGTAATGAGTATAGCGGTATGCAACTACACAGGCTAGTTAAAGCAACAATCTAGGCCAATATTTATTAATCAGTATGACTATATGTTATAGGCATTAGTACTGCTGATTAATAGACACCTCCACGGTATCACCCAATTTAGCAGGTTGGCTTTCACCAAACCAATCGCCATCGCGAGTCGCAACATTACCATCACTATCGATACGAACTCTCACAATGAGTCCATCCAAACTTGATAGTTTACGCCCTTCCATCATGCTGTTGTTATCATCCAAAACAACAGTACGTGGGAAAGTACCTAGCGGATAGCGCGCCGCCGCAACTGGCATTGGCGAACCGTCTGCTGGGTGTACTGAGACGATTAGTGCTGCATCTTCTGGGATACGAGCATCAGGGCTTAGTGAAATCGTCACCGCCACTGACTTACCTTGAACAATCGGCTCACCCATGCGCGCTTTGGCACTCTCAATGCTTCGAGAAAGCATTTCATAGCGGCTATCTTCTGGACCAATCATTTTCTGCATAATCGACCAGTAACGGATAGCTCCTGGGAAATCTTCTCGCTCAAATGCATCGAATGCCAATAGCGAGAACACTCGAAGATCAACATACTCTTCTTGAATCAAGCTAGTAAGTAGGCTTCTTGCACGATTATTATCCATTTCATCTTGAGACATCATCAGAGCTTGAGCGTAACCTAACTTAACATCTGCATCGTTAGGCGTTAGCCGATAGGCTTTTTCCATCGCGTCTGTAGCGGTTGTCACATCGCGATTCGCAAGGGCGATTCGACCTAATAGCAACCAGCCCGTTGCATCGTCTTTTTGATAGTGCAAACGAGTACGCAAGGCCAAAGTAAGATCTTGCATCTCATCTTCAGTCATTGGCTCAGCAGAACCCGCCATCAGCTTCTTCGATAATTCAGGAAGGTTAGCTGTGACTTCTTGCCAATTTTTCACCTTGGTTGCACCACCAAAATGCATATACATGCCGTAAGTCAAGATCACAACCAAAGCAACAGAAGGAATCAGTACCGCCATTGGCGAAATATTGAATTTCTCGGTCTGTTGCTGCTGTTGTGGAATATCGTCAAGCAGTGATTGTTTAAGGTCATCGATTAAGTCTTGTTGGTTCTCCACCAAGCCTTCTTCGTTTTCCACTTCCAACTCAGAAAGACGATCTTTATAGAATGCCTTGTTTAATTCATCACGAAGCTGTTCATCGTTGTTGGCTTTCTTACTGTTAAGAGTGATTGCCAGCAGTGCGATTGCAACGACAACAAGACCGACTGTTGATATCCAAAAAAGTGTCATTACTGCTTATCTCCAGTCTCTTTTTCATCCAGCAACGCTTTCAGTTGAGCTTCTTTTTCATCGCTCCACTCGCTGCCTGCTTGTTCAGTTTGCTTAGCGCGGTTCTTACGACTGCGCATCACAATCAAACCAAAACCGAACACCACGACAAATAACGGGCCAACCCAGAGGATCGCCGTTGCGAATGTCAGCGGTGGATTATAAGTCACAAAGTTACCGTAGCGAGCGATCATATAGTCGATAATCTCTTGCTTAGATTTGCCTTCTTTGGTCATCTCATAGACTTTCTGACGAAGGTCTACAGCAAGCTCAGCATTAGAGTCACCGATAGTATTGTTTTGACACTTAGGGCAACGCAGCGTGTGGTTTAGCTCTTGGAACTGATTTTCCTGTTCTAACGAGTCAAACTCATGAACTTCAATTGCAGCATTAGCTGTCAATGCGAGCACTAGTGAAGACGTTAAAGCGATTAACCACTTTTTCATTTTTTCGCCTCCTCTAACATTTGCTGATATAGAGGCTGAAGTTTCTCACTCCAGTTGCGAGCGTTCACATCGCCAACGTGACGGTAACGAATCACACCATTAGCATCGATTAAGAAGGTTTCAGGCGCACCGTAAACCCCTAAATCTAGACCTAACATGCCATCACCATCGAACAGGCTAATCAAGTAAGGATTACCCAACTCATTAAGCCATTGAATCGCCTTGTTACGTTGATCTTTGTAGTTCAAACCGATGATTTTGACGCCATTCCCCGCAAGCTCATTGAGATACTGGTGCTCTGCATAACAAGTTGGACACCATGTAGCCCAAACATTTAGCAGTAAAGGCTCACCTTTGAAGATATCTTGATTGTACAGTTTTCCAGGCTCGGCAAGATCTTCTAAACGAAACTCTGGAACGTGTTTGCCAATCAGCACCGATTCTAGCTTGGTAGGATCGTCCCCAGCCTGGTTACGCCCTAGCTGAACGGCAAAGACCGACACCAAAATTAGAAATGCGACTAAAGGAATAAATAGGATCTTCTTATTCATTATGCGTCTCCTTCCGCCTTCGCTGTCTTTCTGAAACGGTAACGTTTATCACTTATAGCTAATGCACCACCGATAGACATAATCAGCGCACCTAACCAAATCCAACGAACAAACGGTTTGTGGTAGATACGAACTGCCCATGACTTACCATCATCTAGACGCTCACCCATCGCGATATACAAGTCACGAGTCACTCCACGATCGATAGCGGCTTCAGTCATCATAGACTTAGCAGTGCGATAGAAACGCTTTTCTGCATGAAGGGTGTTGATGTATTTACCATCTTTGGTGATTTCAAAGTCAGCGATATAACCATCGTAGTTCGGACCATCTTTGTCACGCAGACCTTTGAAATAGAAATCGTAGTCATTAATCTGGTAATGCTCACCCGGCGCTAAACGCACATCGCGTTCAATGCTGTAGTTTTGCACCATGGCGATACCAATAACGCTTACTGCTAAGCCGATGTGACCCAACATCATCGCCCAGTGGCTGCGAGGTAGCTTAGTAATGCCTTTGGCAAAACTGTGGCGGTGAGTTGCACGCTCGTAAAGTTCAAAGCCATGCATGGTAATGATCCAAGATGCCATCAACCAACCAAGGAATGCTAGACCTGTAAAGTATTCGGCCAAAACGGTTACCATCAGCGCAGAGAAAGCAAGTGAGATAACACCAGAGATGACCATTGGCTTAATAAGCGTCGACATTTTGTCACGCTTCCAACGAATCAGAGGGCCAATACCCAGTAGGAACGCGAATGGCACCATTAGCCAAGTAAACAACATATTAAAGAATGGCGCACCGATCGATACCGAGCCCAAACCAATCTGTTTATGAACAAGTGGTAGCAAAGTACCAACAAGTACCACGACGAGTGCTGCCATCAACAGAACATTGTTACCCAACAGCGCGTTTTCACGTGACAGCAAGTCGAAGTTACCACGTACTCTCACCGAGGCACCTTTCAAAGCAAACAGCAGTAAGGAACCACCTATCACGAATACTAAGAAACCGAGGATAAACATACCGCGCGACGGATCGGAAGCAAAGGCGTGTACTGAGACCAAAATACCGGAACGTACTAAGAAGGTACCCAACAAACTCAAAGAGAATGCAGAAATAGCCAACAATACCGTCCAAGCTTTGAACGTGCCGCGTTTTTCAGTCACTGCCAACGAGTGCATTAATGCGGTACCCGCTAACCAAGGCATGAACGAGGCATTTTCAACTGGGTCCCAGAACCACCAGCCGCCCCAGCCAAGCTCATAATATGCCCACCATGAACCTAGTGCGATACCTAGAGTTAGGAAAACCCATGCAGCGGTTGTCCAAGGTCGAGACCAGCGAGCCCAAGCAGTATCCAAGCGACCTGACATCAATGATGCAATCGCAAAAGAGAACGCAACCGAGAAGCCAACATACCCCATATATAGCATTGGAGGGTGGATGATCAAACCAGGGTCTTGCAACAGTGGGTTGAGATCTCGTCCATTAACCGGGAAGAAAGGTAATGTTCTTAAAAATGGGTTTGAAGTAACAATGATAAACAGTAAGAAACCTACTGTGATCATGCCCATTACTGCTAGTACTCGCGCGACTGACTCTTGAGGCATACCACGGCTAAAGCTAGCTACAGCAACGGTCCAAGCCGCTTGAATCAACACCCAAAGTAATAATGAGCCTTCGTGAGCACCCCATACTGCCGTTAGACGGTAGTACCAAGGCAACTGAGTATTCGAGTTGTTCGCCACATACTGCAACGTAAAGTCGTTAACGTAAAACGCCCACTCGAGAATAACAAAGGACAACAGTAGCATAATGAACATACCCCAAGAGAGGGGCCTTGCCGTGTTCATCAGCAATGTGTTGTTTTTCGATGCGCCTATGAGCGGCAAAATACTGAGTAACACTGATAAACTCAACGAGAGTATCAGTGCAAAGTGACCAATTTCAGCAATCATTGACCGCTTCCTTGTTTCTGTTCTTGAGAATATTGCAGTGGTTCATGCGTCTTCTTCATAGCTTCTGCTACTTCAGGCGGCATGTATTCTTCATCGTGCTTAGCTAGTACTTCAAAAGCCTCAATCTTAGTAGGCTCCACTAGTACTCCTTGAGCAACAATGCCCTGCCCTTCACGGAACAAGTCAGGAAGAATACCATCATAAACCACTGTCACCTTAGGACCGACATCAGCTAAATCGAAGCTGACGCGCAGTGATTCTGTATCACGACTTACCGAACCTGCAACCACCATTCCACCAATACGCAGGCGTTGGCCAATTTCAGGTTTTGAGCCGTCTTTCTTACCATTCACCAATTCCGTTGGTGTATAGAACAGATCCATGTTTTGATTAAGTGCATAAATGATCAAGCCAACAGTCGCACCGATACCAATGAAAATGGCCAGAATAATGCCGAGCCTTTTCTTACGCCTTGGGTTCATAGAGTGTTCTCCATATTTTTCGCTGCTTCGATACGCGCCTGCCTATCGACTTTAGCTTGAACGTCTTTAAGTAGTTTTTTTCCTCGTGACACGCTAGTCACAAGAAGAATAATCATGGACAAAAAGGTGATGCCGAATGCACTCCAAACATAGGAGGCATAACCTCCCATAGCAAAAAAGTCACCTAAAGATTCAAAATGCATAATATCTAACCTCTTTGCTTGGCTTGTTCAGCCAGTTTGATCACCCACGGACGGTGCCCCTCTTTATTGATGATCTCATTACGTAAACGAATCATCGTCACAGCTCCAAAGAAGAAGGCAAATCCGAAAATATTCAATAGTAGTGGCCACAGCATGTCGCTGGAAATCGAAGGTTTAGCGAACTTAGTAATTGTCGCGCCTTGATGTAGCGTGTTCCACCACTCCACAGAGAAATGGATTATAGGGAGGTTAATCACACCTACTATGGCAAGAATACCCGCTGCTTTTGCTGCCGTTTTTTGATCATCAAACGCGTGGTAAAGCGCAATGACACCTAAATAAAGGAATAGAAGAATCAGTTCTGACGTCAGACGAGCATCCCAGACCCACCATGCACCCCACATAGGCTTGCCCCACACAGCACCGGTTAACAGTGCGATGAAAGTGTAGACCGCACCAATTGGCGCCATCGCCAGAGCCGCTAAGTTAGACAACTTAACCTGCCACACTAAACCAATAAATGCCGAAATCGCCATCGACATATACACGCCCATAGACCAAATTGCAGAAGGGACGTGAATATAGATAATACGGAAGCTATCACCTTGTTGATAGTCTGAAGGTGCAAAAGCAAGTCCCCAGACGGTGCCGATGGATAGACATAGTAATGCTATCGTGGCAAACCATGGTAAAAGCTTACCGCACAATTGGTAAGTGGTTTCGGGTTTGGCATAAGGATGGAGCCATTTCCACATAGTGTTTCTCACTCTTTGACGACATTTCTCTCATCGCCGAATCGGCAATGTAAGCGTGGTATATTTTTAGTTTACGCTAACTCTTAGTGCGGCACTGATAGCAAACGGAGTCAGAGTCATTGCTCCGGCTAACATCGCAGCTAGCAAAGCTAACTGACCATTATACGCAACACCCAATGATGCAGCATCAATCGCAGAGGTAGCAAATATTAGAATAGGAATATAGAGAGGCAATACGAGCAAACTCAGCAGCACCCCACCTTTTTGCAACCCAACGGTCAATGCAACACCGATAGCGCCTATAAAACTCAAGGTAGGTGTCCCCACCAATAAAGTTAAGACGACAGCAATCCATGTATTTGAGTCCAGTGATAACAAAATCGCCAGCAGTGGACTAATAATGATAAGAGGCAACCCTGTCAGCAACCAGTGAGCAATAATCTTTGCTATAACAACCAGTTGTAGGGGAATAGGCATGAGCATCATCTGTTCAAGAGACCCGTCTTGGAAGTCATCTTTAAACAGTCGCTCCAATGACAAAAGTGCAGAAAGCAAAGCAGCAACCCACACAATACCAGCAGCAATACGCGCCAGTAGATTCGGCTCAGGTCCGATACTTAATGGAAAAAGAGTAATCACTATGATGAAAAACCATAGTGGATTGAAAATATCGGCTTGACGACGAAACGCAATGAGTAGCTCTCGACGGATTATTTTCATCATGGACGCAATCATACTACTCTCCAAGTTTGATCTTTTTGAGTTTAGGATTGTCGCTAAACATATCTTGGTGAGTCGTTAACAATACGATACCGCCCTGTTCCGCATGGTTGAGAAATAGATCTTCTAGCACTTTAACACCCTGCTTATCGATCGCAGTCAGTGGTTCATCCAAAATCCACAATGGTTGCTTACTGAGCCAAAGACGCGCCAACGCTACTCTGCGTTGTTGACCTGCAGAAAGTTGAGCAACAGGTACATCTTCTCGACCAGCAAGGCCGACTTGGGTTAACGCAGAAAAAATCTGTTCCGTCGATGTGTCAGGAGCATGAATAGACTGATAAAACTTTAGATTTTCGAACGCGGTCAGATCGCGTTTGACGCCAGTTTGGTGTCCTAGAAACAACAAAGATTGGTGATAATCTTCCCGACTGGATTCGATTTTTTCACCGTTCCATTTGATCTCACCTTCTTCTTTATCTCCCAGTCCAGCAACAATACGCATCAGCGTGGTTTTACCGGTACCGTTTCGGCCCTCAATCTGTACGAGATCGCCTAATTGTAAAGAAAAAGATAAATTCTCAAATAATACGCGGTCATCGCGAATCGCTGTTAATTTTGTTACTTCTAACATTCATTTACGTACTGGTTCGACAGGGCGTCCATCTTACCATAGCTAAAATAGCGTTAAACGATAATGATCAAACTCGCTTCACGAAACTTGGTAAGAAACTATAAATTACTGTTCTTAAAACGAAATATATACCCATAAAGTGGTAGATATTTTCTTAATTTGTCATATCATGCCGAACCATAGAATAGCAAACCGTACACCTATGACGACTAGAAAAAGGTAAAGAATTGTTAACGTTGTTATTAAAATAGAACAAGAACATCAATGAGTTATTGATGTTCTGTAACGCCTATCTGCTCTTTTTAAGGGAGGGATAACCTTGACTGGCGGGTGCTCGGACAGGTTGCTTTGCCTTGTGTAAAGGCGGCACTTTTTCTTTGCCGGCAATTTTGTTCTGCAGGGAGAGCATCAGCTCTGCTTCTGCCTTTGGAAGTTCGCACTCTTCGATAAGCTCGTTGATATCCGCGCCCAGTTTGACCATTTTGTTAGCGCGAGTGTACAAACGACCGTCACTATCGACATTTTCCAGCTCGATAATACGCTCGGTTAGGTGAGCTATAATTTCTTCTTGTTCAGATACTTTCTGACCAAGTCCAACTAACACCGAACGTACTTCAAGAAGCTGTTTATTGCATTTTTCTACATCTTTCTCTAGCGCTCGCTTTTGCTGGCGAGCATGTGCCTTATGTAGATTCAGGCCACGATGAACCTTCACCAACCATACAAAGAGAATAATTGCTAATGCCACCGCTCCCCATAGCAGTGGTGACATCAAAGACACAGAGTCAATCATTATAGATAAGCCATTTCATCCCACTCATCTTCAGAGAGCAGTTTATTAAGGTCAACAAGAATCAACAATTTACCTTCACGGTTGCTCACCCCTTGAATGAACTTCGCGCTTTCATCTGTACCAACACTTGGCGTTGTATCAATTTCAGAAGAGCGCAGATAAACCACTTCAGCCACACTGTCGACTAGAATACCAATAACTTGGCGTTCAGATTCGATAACAATGATACGAGTATTATCCGTGATTTCACCAGGCATCAAGCCAAAACGTGAACGAGTATCAATCACCGTGACCACGTTGCCACGGAGGTTAATAATGCCCAGAACGTAGTCTGGTGCTCCAGGTACAGGCGCTATCTCTGTATAACGAAGTACTTCTCGAACTTGCATAACATTGATGCCGTAGGTTTCTTCTTCTAACTGAAACGTCACCCATTGCAGCACTTCATCGTTAGCTTGATCTTTTCTTAGTTCAACATCCATCGTTTGAGACATAGTCTTCCTCTCAATTCATTTCTGCCTTGCTTCATAATGAAAGCGGAAGCAAATAGCATTAATTTTGTTGTTTACTGTACCGATTTAACATCTAATCCAGCATTAAGCATGTCAATTAGCTCAGACACATGAACTAACGCACACATTTGTTCTTTTACCATCCCAGCAAGCCAAGGACGCTTACCGGATTTTTCTCTCCAGCGCACCGCTTCTGGTTGAAGTAGCTCAGTACCTTTAAGCTCTGTAGACGCCAGTCCCCAATGGCTCTCACCTAACATCACAATATACTCATAGGCATCTTTGTAACTATCGTCATTAAGAACATCAGGCATTACCCACATAGCCGTATCAACCACATCAAGTTGACTATCGCGACTCGACTGCAGCCCCAGATACCAAGCAGGTTTGCCAATCAAATGGTTTAGCTCACCAATCTGGTGGATACCCCCAAGCTCATCCAAAGGCACGGCAAACGTCATACCATTGACATCAAAATACAGCACCTGAAAACCTTCAGTACGCTCGCCATTTTGCCAAATGTTCTGCTCACCCGACCCACCATCTGCGGTAACCAGTTCTACATCAACTGTATCGGCAATCTCAGAATCAACTTTAATATCACTAATTACATCCGAAGTTTCTTCTAGATCCCACGATTGAATTTCTTCTGTTGCTGCTTCAGCAGCAATTTGTTCTGACTCCACCTGAACGGCTATGTTTGGCTCAGCAACTATTGACTCTTCAGTTGCTTGGGTTTCTGACTGGTGCTGCAACCCACTAAACAGCTTCTCAAGGTGTTGTAGATCAGGCTCTTCAGCTTCCGCGATAAGTTCGTCGTAAGTGCGTGCTACTTCTTTGCTTTGGTTGAGTTGTAGTTGAGGCTCAGGTTGCCATGTAGATAGCGAATCCTGCTGCTCAATAAGAGCCTCAGCTTCCGATGATTCAGCAACAGAAACTGGTTCACTCACTTCGATTGGTTCAGACTCTCCACTATCAAAATCAAGGCCATCTTCTAGCCCCAATAATGACGTAAAGTAATCGTCTAGCGCTTGTTCGCTTGAGAGGGGAGCTGCATCAGCTTTCATCTTGAGCCAACCTTTCTAAATAAATCAGCAGCTGCTTATAGGCAAATACGCCACGACTTCCAGCGGCAAAATGCGACGCAGGTAAGTGCTTAAGACTTGCGTCTCTAAATTTGGTATCGATAGGTACCGCAGAGCTCCAAACTTGCGATGGATAATCGTGTTTAAGCTGGGTGAGTGTTTGCAAAGATGCCCGAGTGCGTTTGTCATACATGGTAGGGACAATCGTTACTTTGAATGGGCGTTGACGTGATTTCTGCATGATAGCCAACGTACGCACCATTCTTTCCAGCCCTTTCATAGCCAAAAACTCGGTCTGTACTGGGATTAAAATTCTATCACTCGCCGCCAACGCGTTGACCATCATCACACCTAATATTGGTGGGCAGTCTATCAACACATAATCGTACTCGTCACGAAGTGCCAATAATGCGCGTTTTAAGATAAGCCCCATGCCACTGCGATTACCCATAACGCGATCGAGTGTCGCCAGCGACATATGAGCTGGCAAAATATCAATATTATCTATCTCGGTCTGGTGAATTAAGGCTTTAACACGTGTCTCACTGAATTCTTTCAGTTGGAACAAATCAAACAAGCTATGAGTCAGCTCGTCTGAATCCATACCCAGATAAGTGGTCAATGATGCATGAGGGTCGGTATCGATCAACAAGACTCGATGCCCCTTTTGGCTCAATAGCCCTGCCAACGTTACCGTGGTGGTGGTTTTGCCCACTCCACCTTTTTGGTTAGCTACACTCCAAACAATCATAGTTAGTGCCTCTTGAGCTCTACTAAAATACGTTCGGCGATGCGCTCCAACGGCAGGTCTTCCGTCGAAATACCTGCTTTCGCTACAGCCTGAGGCATGCCATAAACCACGCAAGACTCTTCGTCTTGTGCCCAAATAGTTGACCCTGCAGCTTTGAGCATACGAGCGCCTTCTCTACCATCTGCACCCATTCCAGTTAATATCATCGACAACACTTTGTCTTGATAGATCTTAGCGGCAGAACCAAAGGTGACATCAACACAGGGTTTGTAATTCATGCGTTCGCCACCATCAATGATGCGGATCTTGGTATTACCAGGACGTCCTTCGAGCATCATCTGCATTCCGCCTGGCGCCAAATAGGCAACACCTGGTTGTAACATATCGCCATCCGCCGCTTCTTTGACCGTAATTTGGCAAAGAGAGTTTAAGCGTGCTGCAAACGCTGCAGTAAACGTCGCTGGCATATGCTGTACAAGCAGAATCGGATGGGGATAATTAACAGGTAACTTGGTTAAGATCTTTTGTAGAGCCACTGGTCCGCCTGTTGAAGTTCCGATCGCTGTCAACTGATACGACTTACCACTGGCACGAAACCGTGCGGCTGGGGTCGCTGGCGCGGTGGCTTTTACAGCACTCACTGAAGGTTCGACACGTGAAGCGGCTGTTCTCGATGTTATTGTGCCCGCTGACCTTGATATTGGGCGAATAGGTGTTCTGCGTAACAACGCGCGACGGCTAGCAATTTGCTGCACACGTTGCTGCAACAGGCTGACGGCTTCGTCTTTGTTGCGCGCAATATCTTCAAATTTCTTTGGTAAGAAATCTAAAGCACCAGCTTCCAATGCATCTAAGGTCGCTTTGGCGCCTTCATGCGTCAAAGACGAGAACATAAGTATCGGGGTTGGCTGAGACGCCATGATCTCACGTACCGCAGAGATGCCATCCATAACTGGCATCTCTATATCCATAGTGATCACATCGGGTTTCAGAGACAATGCCTTTTCGACGGCCTCTTTGCCATTCACAGCAACATCAACCACTTCTAATCGAGGGGCTGCATTAATAATATCGCTAACACGTCTGCGGAAAAAACTTGAGTCGTCGACGACGAGTACTTTAAGTGACATAGACTTCCCTAAATTAGATACGCGATGCTGCTGCGTACTGCTTGAGTAAGTCAGGTACGTCTAATATCAATGCGATGTGACCATCACTAGTAATGGTTGCGCCTGCCATGCCCGGCGTACCTTGTAATAGGCTATCTAGCGGTTTAATCACCACTTCTTCTTGGCCGATCAAAGTATCCACAACAAAACCAACACGTTGGCTGCCTATCTGAACGATGACCACATGCCCATGACCCGTCCGCTGCTCAGCGCGACCCGCATGTGGTGCGAGCCAGTTTTGCAGATAGAACAGAGGAATCGACTTATCACGAACAATGATGGTCAATTGACCATCAACCACATTGGTACGGCTTAAATCTAGGTGGAAAATTTCGTTCACGCTTGCCAAAGGCAGTGCAAATGGATTACCTCCCACTCCCACCATCAAGGTTGGAAGTATCGCTAATGTGAGCGGAACTTTAATGGTAATTTTGGTGCCTTTACCGAGTTCTGAATCAATATCGATAGAGCCGTTTAAGGTATTAATGGCAGTCTTCACCACATCCATACCTACGCCACGACCCGATATATCCGAGATCTTTTCTTTGCTAGAGAAGCCCGGCATAAAGATAAGATTAAAGCACTCTTTGTCGGTCAGACGAGAGGCTGCGTCCTCATCCATCATGCCGCGTTTTACCGCGATAGCACGCAACTTCTCAGGGTCCATACCACCGCCATCATCAATAATGGCAAGTTCGATATGGTCACCTTCTTGAGAGGCAGAAAGGGTTATCTTACCCGTGCGAGATTTACCTGACTGTTCACGAACATCTGGCATCTCCACACCATGGTCAACCGAGTTTCGAACCAAGTGAATCAGTGGATCCGCTAGGGCTTCTACTAAGTTCTTATCGAGGTCGGTATCTTCACCTTGCATTTCAAGAACAATGTCCTTGTTAAGGCTACGCGCTAAATCTCTTACCACTCGTGGGAAGCGACCGAAGACTTTCTTAATAGGCTGCATGCGGGTTTTCATTACCGCACCTTGCAGATCTGCTGTCACAACATCGAGATTGGAGACTGCTTTAGACATCTCTTCATCATTACTGTTGAGACCAAGACTTACCAAGCGGTTACGAACCAAAACCAGCTCACCAACCATGTTCATGATGGTATCCAGTGTTGAAGTATCAACACGAACTGTTGCTTCGGCTTGTGGTTTCTTGACCTGCACAGCCGTGTTCTTGCTTTCCGCTGGTAAGGATTTTTCTGGGGCTGGCGCAACAGCCGGGGCCGCCGCTTTAGCAGGTTCTGCTACTTTAGGCTCGATCGTCGCTGGTGCAACGTTTTGAGATGCAGGTTTTGTTGCTACATCCAGTTCATCTGGAGAAGGACCCTTACCAACACCATGCAATTCATCCAGCAGTTTCTCGAACTCTTCGTCCGTCATCAAATCACCGCCGTCAGACCCTGCTGGTGTCTCTTTAACCTCTGGCTTAGAAGCAGCTACAGGGGTCACTGCCGGGGCAACATCTGCCGCAGAAGGTCCCTTCCCAACACCATGTAGTTCGTCTAACAGTTTTTCAAACTCATCGTCCGTAATGTCTGACGAGCTAAGTTCCGCAGGCGCAACAGGCGCGCTATCCACCGCAGAGATGGCAGGCGCAGCCGCAACTTTACTCGGGCCACTCCCCTTGCCATGAAGCTCATCTAAAAGACGCTCAAACTCATCCTGAGTAATATCATCGATGGAGTCGCCTTGCGCCACCGTTGAAGATTCAACTACGCTGAGTTCTGGCTCAGAGACGGTCGGAGGTTCTGGGATTTCAACCTTAGGAGCTACGGCCTCGTCTGCGGACTCTGGCTTACTTAGGCGATGAAGTTCCTCTAGTAGTGCAGGATCGGCCGGTTCAATCGGAGCCATGTTCTGAACTGATTGGAACTGATGGTTAACGGTGTCTAACGCTTTAAGCATGGTATCCATTAGACTGGCATTCACTGAGCGCTGGCCGTTTCGAAGGATATCGAAGACGTTTTCCGCACCATGACAGGTATCAACAAGTTCAGTTAATGCTAGAAATCCTGCACCACCTTTTACGGTGTGGAAACCTCTAAATATCGCATTCAAAAGATCTTTATCTTCAGGATTGTTCTCTAGTTCGACTAGCTGCTCTGAAAGCAATTCGAGTATCTCACCCGCTTCTACTAGAAAGTCCTGTAGAATCTCTTCATCTAATTCGTAGCTCATTGTCCACCCCTAAAACCCAAGACTCGAAAGCAAATCATCGACTTCGTCTTGCGAAGAGACGGCATCGTCTCTCTCATGAGGGTTAATAATCGGTCCCTCGACGCCAACTGGTGCCTGCTTTGGTTTTGTTGTTATTGGTTGTTGTTCGTCACTGAACACTTTCAAGATTTCCACCAGCCTCGTTTCCACTTCACTGACTAAAGTGATAACGCGGCGAATGATTTGTCCAGTAAGGTCTTGAAAATCCTGCGCCATTAGAATGTTGGTGAGCTGAGTACGCAGTTCGGTACCATCCCCTTCCACCTGACTAAGTAGATCATCAATACGATGACACAGGTCTTTAAATTGTTTTAGCTCAAGCCTGCCATGCATTAGCTCGTTCCACTGTGGACGAACTTGCAATAAACATTCATGGAGATTGTCCGCCATAGGCAGACAACGTTCTACCGCGTCCATTGTGGTATTGGCAGAAATTTCCGTTTTGTTGATGACGTATTCTAAGCGGTCGCGAGCCTCAGGGATTTCATCATTGGCGATCTCATTAAGACGCGTATCAATGCTGAATTCCTTTAAAGCATCGTGCAGGTCACGAGTCAGAGCGCCAACTTCTTGAAGTACTCGACTTTCGTTGCCGCCTTGAATCATCATGACCAGCTCATTGGCTTCTTGTTGTTTGTCGTTTTCCAACAAATCAACAAGCTGCTTAGCTTGTTCTAATGAAATCATTCTGATATAGCCATTCGCTATGCTGAGCGCGTTATAAACGCTCGAAAATTTTGTCTAATTTTTCTTTTAGTGTTGCTGCGGTAAATGGTTTAACGATGTAACCATTTACACCGGCTTGCGCCGCTTCGATAATCTGCTCGCGTTTAGCTTCTGCAGTGATCATAAGAACAGGTAGGTGTTTAAGTTCTTCATCCGCTCGGATGTGTCGTAGTAGATCGATCCCTTGCATGCCTGGCATATTCCAGTCGGTTACGACAAAGTCAAAATCGCCCTTCTTGAGCATTGGTAGTGCCGTTAAACCGTCATCAGCTTCTAGCGTGTTGCTAAAGCCCAAGTCGCGTAGAAGGTTTTTGACAATACGGCGCATTGTTGAAAAGTCGTCAACAATAAGGATTTTCATGTTTTTATTCAAAATTGCCTCCACTGAAAGCAAGATCAGTGTTTATTAATTATTATCTGTCCAAGCACTTAGCTTGGTGCGAAGACGCTGCATCGATTGGCTCAATATTTGACTAACGCGCGATTCGCTGACGCCCAATACTTCACCTATCTCCTTCAAATTTAACTCTTCGTCATAATACAAGGATAACGTTAATGCTTCACGCTCTGGTAGCGATTTTATTGATTCTATTAACGCTTCACGGAACGCATCGTCCGCGACGCCTTGAAACGGAGTATTATCTTCTTCATCTGAAACAGAGACAGAATCTTCCGAAACGCCTAAATCTTCTATTCCCACCAACTTCGAACAATTAATATCGGTCAGAGCTTTGTGGTATTGAGCAAGACTCAGCCCCAAATAGTTAGCCACCTCAGAATCGGTTGGGTCTCGATTCAGCTCGACTTCCAACACCGAAATGGCCTGAGAGATATCACGGCTATGTTTATGTACCGAACGTGGCACCCAATCACCGCGACGAATATCGTCAAGCATGGCTCCTCGAATCCGAATCCCTGCGTAGGTTTCGAAGCTCGCACCTTTACTGCCATCGTAATTTTTTTGTGCTTCAATCAGGCCGATCATTCCAGCCTGAATCAAGTCTTCAACCAACACGTTCGGTGGAAGTCGCCCAATCAAATGGTGGGCGATACGCTTCACCAATACTGAGTACTTCTCTAAGAAAGCTTGCTGACCACTCAAATTGGCATGTTGGTCATAGGTCAAAGCTTTATTCACTAAACGGTTCCTCTAGCGCTTCTGGTCTATTTAGTAGCCTTTCGACAAAAAACTCTAGGTGCCCACTTGGTACTTTTGGAATAGGCCAAGTTAACGCTTTGTTCGCCAAAGAACTTAGCGCTAGAGCAGCAGGTGAGCGTGGAAATGCATCAACTACTATCTTTTGTCTCTTCACTGCTTGTCGCACTTTATCATCTAATGGGATGCATGCGACTAACTCAAGACTCACATTGAGGAATCGTTCTGTGACTAATGTCAATTTTGTAAACAATTCTCGCCCTTCTCGATAGCTACGAACCATATTCGCCACCACTTTGAAGCGCTGAACTTGATGCTCTCGACTAAGTAGCTTAATAAGTGCATAAGCATCGGTAATTGAGGTTGGTTCATCACAAACCACCACCACTACATCTTGCGCTGCGCGAGAAAAACTCACCACCATATCGGAAATGCCCGCTGCGGTATCAACAAGCAAGACGTCCATTTCTTCTTCTAAGCTACCAAACGCTCGAATCAATCCCATATGTTGAGCATGGCTCAGCTCCGTCATGCTCTGCGTTCCAGATGTCGCTGGGATAATTCGAATGCCGTGAGGACCTTCGACAATAGCATCTTTTAAATCACATTCGCCTGCTAATACATGGCCGAGGTTTTTCTTAGGTCGAATACCAAGCATGACGTCGACATTTGCCAGACCTAAATCGGCATCCAACACCATTACTTTTTTGCCTTGACGAGCCATACAGATTGCAAGTCCAAGCGTCACATTGGATTTACCAACACCACCTTTACCGCCAGTAACTGAAATTACCTTCGTCAACGTTGGCTGAGTCAAACGTCTTAGGCCACTCGCTTGGTCATGTATCATGTTATTTGTCATATTCGCTTGCACCTAAACCCCCTCCATATCACTGTTCCAGAAGTGGGGTTCATTCTCTGTCGACTTCTCTAATAGTTCGTTCGCTTTCGCGACCATATATTTGGGCTGCGCAATTACAATGTCTTCTGGCACCCGTTGTCCATTGGCAATATAGGTGACTGGCAGTGCATTTTGTACTACAACACTGATAAATTCGCCCAAGCTTAACGACTCATCCAACTTAGTCATAATGCACCCTGATAACGGGATGCGTCTAAAGTGGTCTAACGTTTCTTGCAACACTTGACGCTGCGCCGTCGCCGGTAGCACCAAGTAGCTATGTATTACTTCTCCACTCTCCTGCATCAGCGTATCTAGCTGTTCGGAAAGCCTAACGTCTCGCTGCCCCATACCTGCGGTATCAATCAGCACTAAGCGTCTGTTTCTTAATTGATATAGTACATCGGCAAGTTCTTCAGAATCTTTAGCAACTCTGACGGGACATCCCATAATTCTGCCATAAATGGATAATTGCTCATGAGCACCAATTCGGTAGGTATCCGTTGTGACTAGCGCTACGTTATCCGAACCGTATTCCATAGCGGCTCTTGCCGCTAATTTAGCCACTGTCGTCGTTTTACCGACACCCGTAGGCCCAAGCAACGCGACAATCCCACCTTTGCGCAGAATATCTTGCTTGCTCACAACGATTTGATCTGAGACTAAAGACAGCAATGCCTTCCATGCTTTTTGAGGCGGCGTATCTTCTGGGATATAACAAGCGAGCTGATCGGAAAGTTCTGGAGACAGACCCATTCTTTCTAATCGTTTGATTAACATGGCTCGAAGTGGCTCTCGGCGCTCAACTTCTTGCCACATTAAACCGGACACCTGATGTTCAAGAAGGCGACGGATGGATGACATATCTTCCTTCATCGCTTCGAGCTCTTCACCGATTTTCGCGTCACGTGGACTGGAACCTCGGCGCGGTGCATCTGTGCTATTTTCAGCAAATTGATGACGCCCTGTGGAACGTACGCTTGAGCGATTGTCGCGAGAGTCAAAATCTGAGCGATTTTCTTGAGCGTATTGATAGCGATCGCTGTTTTGATAACCGTCACTGACCGATTTTGCTCGCTCTGATTGTCTTTCTAACAAAGCAGAAAGAGAATCAGGTGGTGTCGATGCGCTTTTACTCGCGTTGCTGTCAGCACCACGATAGTTTTTGAGCATATTGGCAAATCGATCGGTGACCGAAGGCGCGCTTGCTGAACTTTTTTGATTGAGATTCACAACGTCGTCCTTGAGGCTGCGTCCACTGTTATGGTTTCTACCATCAGCATAAAGGTCATTGGTCTGGCGACCACCGTCATAACTGCTTTGTGGACGTGTTGGTGCCGCCAATGCATTGCTCTGCATCTGACGTGGTTCCGATGGCGAACTATCACCATCGACGGCAGCAACGATTTCTACCCCACCCGCCACTTTTTTATTGGACATGATCACCGCTTCAGCACCAAGTTCTTCTTTCACTTGGAGCAATGCCTGACGCATATCTCTGGCAAAAAATCGTTTAATTTTCAACTGTTACATCCATTTTCCATCCAAACCGCTAATTACCAACAGCTTGCACAATTCTGATTTGTTTCTCATCTGGGATTTCTTGGTAAGACAAGACACGTAAGTTAGGAATGGTATTTTTCACAAACTTAGCCAATGTCGAACGTAGTACCCCTGATGTCAGCAGCACAGCTGCCTCACCTTTTAGCTCTTGCTCTTGTGTCGCTTGAGTTAGTGACGCTTGCAGTCGTTCGGCTAATCCAGGTTCAATTCCGGTTGATTCACCACCAGAAGCTTGCATTGTTTGATGCAATATTTGTTCCAGCTCAGGAATAAGAGTAATAACCGGCAACTCTGGCTCTATTCCATTGATTTCCTGAACAATTAGTCGTTTTAGCGCTATTCGAACCGCTGCTGTGAGAACGTCAGGTTCTTGACTCTTGCCGGAGTACTCGGCCAAAGTTTGCACAATAGTTCGAATATCTCTAATTGGTATTGCTTCATGCAGCAAGTTTTGCAGCACTTTCACCACGGTTCCTAAAGGTAATTGCTCTGGTACAAAGTCTTCGACCAGTTTTGGCGCACTTCGTCCCAGCATCTCAAGAAGGTTTTGCACTTCTTCGTGTCCAAGCAATTGCGCAGCATTGTTAGTTAGCAACTGACTTAAGTGAGTCGCCAACACAGTAGATGAGTCGACAACGGTATAGCCTAGTGCTTGAGCGTGCTCTCGCTGTGCTTCCTGAATCCAGACCGCTTCAAGTCCGAATGCTGGATCGATGGTTTGTTCGCCGTCAATCAAACCATAAACTTGTCCCGGATTAATCGCTAATTCTTGGTCAGGACGAATTTCTGCTTCACCTACCGCGACTCCCATCAACGTGATTCGATAGGAATTTGGTGTTAGCTCTAGGTTGTCGCGAATATGAACAGCTGGGATGAGGAAGCCAAAATCTTGTGACAGCTTCTTACGAACTCCTTTAACACGCTCGAGTAATTCACCACCTTGGTCTCGGTCAACAAGCGGTATCAACCGATAACCGACTTCCAAGCCAATGACATCCACAGGGTGAACATCATCCCAAGACAGCTCTTTAGGAGTTGATGAGGTTTCGTTGCTGCTGATCTCAGCGGGCAGATTCTTCTGCTCCTCTTTCTTAGCTTGTTTTCTGTGTAACCAGTAAGCCCCCAAACCGGCAATCAATGCCAGCATCAAGAATGCAAAATGAGGCATACCAGGCACAATACCCATCACACCCAGGATCCCCGCTGTAATGGTTAGAGCTTTCGGATTATCAAACAGTTGGAAAACAACTTGCTGTCCCATATCCTCGTCAGTATTTTGACGGGTTACCATGATTGCAGCAGCGATAGAGAGTAATAGTGATGGAATCTGTGCTACTAAACCATCACCAATGGTTAATAGTGTATAGATTTGGATGGCATCACCAAAACTGAGTGAGTACTGCATCATCCCAATACTCAAGCCACCAATAATGTTTAAGAACAAAATCAGAATACCAGCAATGGCATCACCTTTAACGAACTTTGATGCACCATCCATCGAGCCGTAGAAGTCTGCTTCTTTGGTTACTTCAAATCGGCGTGTTCTAGCCTGCTCTTGATCAATAAGGCCTGCATTCAAGTCAGCATCGATGGCCATTTGCTTACCTGGCAACGCGTCCAAAGTAAAGCGTGCACTTACTTCAGAGATCCGTCCCGCACCTTTGGTAACCACCATAAAGTTAATGATCATCAAAATCATAAACACGACTAAACCAACTGCGTAGTTACCGCCAATCACTACGTTACCAAAGGCCTCAATAACGTTACCTGCTGCACCACTTCCCTCGTGACCATACAGTAACACCACTCGAGTTGAAGCAACGTTTAGTGCCAAACGCAGTAAAGTAGCGATGAGCAACACCGTCGGAAAAGCAGCAAAGTCGAGAGGACGACGGGTATAGACCGACACCAATAGTACCACCATCGCTAACGCGATGTTGAAGGTAAAAAACAGGTCGAGAAGAAATGCCGGTATCGGAAGAACGATCATTGCCAACGCTGCAAGAACCATAATTGGCGCACCAATAGCTGGTAATGCTCTGCGAGGAATGTTTGGCAACCTATCGGTAAAAGGTAAAGTCAACTTCATTAATAACTACGTCACTGCGTCACCAAAACCACTAGCCCTTGGTGAAAATAATCCTATAACAACAGCAACTAGCAAGAATCAAGCCACTAGATTCGTCAAATATTTGACGATATTTTTATATTCTGGCGCCTCTGATTGTCTCATTTCTTGAGACAGACAATTCGATATTACCCTGCTTAAAAAATGAGTTGATTAAATTAGGATCAGACGCATTAATTTTCGCGAACTGACTAAGTCATAACGAATTGAGCAGGAAAATTTTGAATCAATGTTAACAATCAGAAATTTGAAACACGTGCCAGTGTTGTTAATGAGCCTGGCACTAGGGTGTACGTCACACACGCTACCTGTTAACCAAAAACTCAGTACATCACAGTCCACTTCTGATTATACCTTGCAAAAGTACCTACAACGACCTAACCATATGATTGTTATGCTTTCATTTTCAGGAGGAGGTAGTCGAGCTGCGGCGCTCTCTTACGGTGTACTGGAGGCTCTAGCGCAAACTCAAATACAAGTAGACGGCCAGTCAATCTCGTTAATTGACGAGGTAGATGTCGTAAGTGCTGTATCAGGAGGAAGTTTCACCGCGGCCTACCTTGGCTTATATGGACATGACAAGCTAGAGCAATATAGGCAAGATTTCTTATATCAAGAGGTTTCCCATGATATCGCTTCGCATTTCCTCTCACCATTTCGATGGATGGTTCCAAAAAACCTAACTGCCGACGCCACCAATTATTATCAAGATCATATCTTTGGTGACGCCATTTTTTCGGATATAGATAATACCCAATCACCATACATTATTATTAATGCTTCTGATATTACGACTCGGACGCGTTTTTCATTTACACCGGAATACTTTGATTTGTTATGTTCTAACGTAGATAACTACCCTATTTCAAGCGCCGTCATGGCATCGTCTGCTGTGCCTGTTTTGTTTCCGCCCGTTGTGCTAGAGAATTATCCAACATGTGAATCTACACCAATCCCGCTTAAGCTAATCAATCATGGGTTACCTAACCGAAGCCAGCAATTCGTAGACAGCATAGATAGCTACAGAAGTAAAAAGAAAAACCAATACATACACCTAGTAGATGGCGGAATTACCGATAACCTAGGTTTATTAGCCATTTATGAACTGATGGAGCACTACGAAGCAGAACAAATACTTAACGCCTCTCATTCATCATCTAGCATTCCATTCGTGATTATTTCTGTTGACGCTTCCACCTCCCCAGAACTTGGTATCGGTCGTCACTCTGAAGCTCCAAGTATCAAAGATACCTTGGATGCGGTAACCGACATTCAGCTCCATCGCTACAATGACTCAACCAAGGATTTAATCCTCGATTCTATGCAGAAATGGTCACAAGAAGGCTCAACAAAGCACAAGGTTATCAAGCCTTATTTTATTGAGATCAGTGTTCAGAATGTACAAGATGCAAAACTCAAAGCGATAATGAATGAGATCCCCACCGACTTTACCTTAGAAGCAGACTCAATAGACATAATGATCACTGAGGGTCGTAAACAATTACTAAATCACTCTGAATTTCAAACTATGATTTTACAGCACACCCAATAAATAAGGTGCTTCATTAAAATCTCATATCTTTTGGAATGGTAATTTGATCATTTTGCAGCGTAGGGCGCTGTCCACCTTTTTTGCGATACTGTTTAAGTTGATACACATACGCCAATATCTGAGCAACCGCGGCAAACAAGCCATCTGGAATCTCCTGCTCCAGTTCTGTTGTATGATAAAGAGAACGCGCTAACGGAGGCGAAGGAATTACGTAGATGCTGTGCTCTCTAGCCACTTCTCGTATCTTAAGTGCCATGTGGTCGATCCCCTTTGCAACCACGACAGGCGCTTTGTCTTGCCCCTGTTTATAGCGCAGCGCTACAGAGAAGTGCTCCGGGTTGGTAATAATAACGTCGGCCTGCGGTACTTCTGCCATCATTCTTCGTTGAGCGGCTTCTCTTTGCAGCATTCGAATCCGTCCTTTCACCTCGGGTTTACCTTCGGTATCTTTAAACTCATCTTTGACTTCTTGCTTTGTCATTTTGAGCTGATTCGCATGCTGCCAAATCTGGAATGGAATATCGATGGCGACCACAATCAATAGTGTCGCACTAATCAACAAAATAAAGTTAAGTAAAATATCGAGCGCGTGAAAAATGTTTTGTGGAAAGACTTCCATACTAAGCTGGAACAAGTCTGCTCTGGAGGCATTAACGAGATAGAATGCCATCCCTGCCACCAACGTGACCTTTAAAATCGATTTGATCAGCTCAACCCAGCTTTGCATTCCCACCATGCGTTTAAGGCCACTCAGCGGGTTCATTTTGGATAGTTTTGGCATCGCCGCTTCTGCAGAGAAACTAATACCACCAACGCCAGCAGCTCCGATTAACGCCGCAATAAATAGAACAAACAAGATAAGCAGAAGTGGGAGCAATAGACTGGAAAGTGCGCCAAGTGCCACATCAAACAGCTTGGTCGAATCGTAGATTTCTTCTCGGCTCAAGTTAAACAGCCGAGCCATTGAACCAAACAAAGCGCGCGCGAGCCCTTCACCAAACATCATCAGCGAAAGCGCCCCAACAATCAGTACTGAGACCGACGCTAACTCTTTAGAACGTGCCACCTGCCCCTTTTCGCGAGCTTGTTTAAGCCGCTGGGGGGTGGCGTCTTCGGTGCGTTCTTGGCCATCTGATTCTGCCATCGTCAGCCTCCTACTCGCTTAACAGTTCAGGTCGATCAAGCGACATACCTGACCTTCCACTTCGAGCCAATACAATTGGTAGTGACTGTACAGGCCAGCCATGATGTACCAACAGATCATCAAACCAATCAGCAATGCAAAGGCAAAACCAAGAGAGAAAATATTCAACTGCGGTGCCGCACGAGTCATCACACCAAACGACAAATTAACCGTTAATAGAGCGATAATCCCGGCTAAGGCCATACTCAGCGCGGTTTGGAACATGATACTTAACCATCCAGCCATCTCGCGAAAGTCGGCACTAGAGAGGTGTCCAGACCCGATAGGCAAAGTCTTAAAGCTCATCACCACCAGTTGAATCATTTTCAAATGACCATCCGTTGCCAAAAAAAACATCGTGGCTAGGAACATAAATAGCTGACCCAGCAAAGGAGTATTTTGGCCATTCGCCGGGTCGACCATAGACGCGAAACCCAGACTCGATTGCATACCGAGGATCTGACCTAGCATAACAAACGTCTGAATCATGAAGACGGTCGTCATCCCCATCGCAGTACCAATCAGTATCTGTTCTGCGACCGTAAGAAAGCCTTGGAAAGAAAACAACTCGATAGTTTGCGGAACGGCAGGGATAGAAGGCATGACAGCCAGTGTCAGCGCTAGCCCCAAAAACAATCGAATTCTAGGTGACACAAAGTTGGCCCCCGTCACCGACATCACCATCAACATGGCAGAAATACGCACGTAAGGCCAAAAGTAATTACTGATCCATTCGAGTACAGCGCTGGTAGGGTACTCCATAATGTTATTACCAGAGTACCTGTGGCAGTCTCTCTATAATTTCATAGAAAAACTCCATCATCATCTGAGTGCCCCAGTGAGCAAAGCCAATCAACGCCAATATGGTGACTATCAATCTTGGTAGAAAACTCAGCGTCTGTTCATTGATAGAAGTGGCTGCTTGGAAAATTGCCACCACCAAACCGACGAGAAGACTTGGCACTACAATGGCACAGACGAGGATCAACACCATCCATAATGCGTCTCTAAACAGTTCAACAAATACCTCTGGAGTCATCGATTATCTCCAGCTACAAAGCAAAACTGCCGGCCAGTGTGGACAGTATTAAGTTCCATCCATCAACCAACACGAACAACATCAACTTGAATGGCAGCGATACGATCATTGGTGACAACATCATCATACCCATCGCCATTAGTATCGACGCCACAACCAAGTCAATAATTAAAAACGGTAAGAACAACATAAAGCCGATCTGAAATGCCGTTTTCAACTCTGAAGTAATGAATGCCGGAATCAGTACCGCCATTGACACATCTTCTGGGTTCTTTGCTGTCGAGCCCGACATTTCAACAAACGTCTCCAAATCTTTGACTCGTGTCTGCTTCAGCATAAAGGATTTCATCGGACCTTGTGCCTGCTGAAACGCTTCTTTTGCCGTGATTTGTTCATTCAAGTAGGGTTGAATCGCTTGGTCATTCACCTGATTCAATACCGGCGACATGATGAAAAACGTCAAGAAGATCGCGATACCGATAATCACCTGATTAGAAGGTGTTTGTTGCAAACCCATCGCTTGTCTTAGTATCGACATCACAACAACGATACGGGTAAATGAGGTCATCAAAATAACCATGGCAGGCAAAAAGCCCAACATGGTCATCAACGCCAAAATCTGCAAGTTTATTGAGTAGTCTTCGCTGCCATCAGGGTTGGTTTTCATGGTGAACGCCGGAATACCTGGCCCTGTGCCAAACGAGCTTGAGGAGGCGCTGCCCGCTGCCCCCCGGTCATTCTGCATAGCGGTGACAGTCACACCTGTGTCTAGTGCAGCATTACTCGGTACTGGTGTCGCTACCGCCTCTTCTGCCCATGACAGTGGCGCAAGAAGCAACGTCAAACAGATGAAAATCAGTCGAGTTAAGTTAGTCATGGGAATTCGGTTTCTTCATCAGTTTCGATAGCTGCGCAGCAAACGCAGGCTGAGCTAAATCGGCTTCTTCTAGTGGCGTCTCCAACTTTGAAATCAGCTGAATCGACTGCGAGGTAATACCCACCAAAAACTGCTCTTCACCCGCCTGTACGATAGCAATACGTTCTTTTGTACCGACTGGAATCTGCCTAACAATTTTAAGCCCTTGCTGGTTGACCAGTGATGGCACCTTCATGCGTTTTAGCACCCATGCCAAACCAAGAATTATCAGAATAACTAACACTAAAGAACCTAGCGTAGTAGCTAGGTCAAATGGAGAGCCTGAAGCGCTTAGTGGAGCACTTTCTTGAGAGGCGATCGCCGTCGATGCCCCTCCCACTGAAACAGCCACTAGCAGAACTTTAGAAAAAAGCTTTATCGCCATATTAACGCAACTTCTTAATTCGCTCAGTTTGACTGATGACATCCGTCAAACGAATACCAAACTTGTCGTTCACCACAACCACTTCACCATGGGCAATCAAGGTGCCATTGACCATGACATCGAGTGATTCGCCAGCAATGCGGTCTAATTCCACTACCGAACCTTGGTTTAGCTGAAGCAGGTTACGGATACTAATTTGTGAACGGCCAACTTCCATAGAGATGGTCACTGGAATATCCATAATCGTGTCCAGTTTACGACGCTCGTCCTCTGAAATCGGCGCTGGTGAGTCTTGCAGTTCATCCAGTGGGGCGGCGAGTACCTCATCCACATCAATTTCTGGCGCCATTGGATCTTCACCTAAAGCGGCTGCCCATTCGTCTGCAAGTTTTTGGTCGTCACTAATCGTCATTATTTATATCTACTCTGGTTATTCTTCGTCTGCGTCTTCCACATGCTCCAACTCAGCCATAATATCCTTACCAAGGAAGGCTAAGTCGGTTTTCACTACATCTGGGCGTCTTATTTTTTCGGAAATCTGTACGGCAACTTTTTCGCCAGTACGTCCCATCTTCACTCTGAACGTCGGTAATTCCTCGACAAACATGGTGGCATTTTCCGGCATATCGATAGGAATGATATCTCCGGCTTGCAACTCCATAAGGTCGCGAAGTGATACGTCTTTCTCTAACAAATTCACGCGGAAGTTCACTGGAACATCCATAATCTCTTCACGCAAGGCGCTACTCCACCGGACATCGGTTTCCATCTTATCCGACTGGACACCCGCATCGAGTAATTCGCGAATAGGCTCCACCATAGAATACGGCATCACCACATGGAAATCGCCACCACCGCCATCCACTTCGATATGGAACGAGCTGACCACAATAACTTCGGTTGGGCTGACAATGTTCGCCATGCTTGGGTTCACTTCTGAGTCCAAATACTCAAACTCAACGCCCATAACTGGCGACCACGCTTCCTTGTAGTCTTCGAAAACGGTTTTCATCAATAACTGAATGATACGCCGCTCTGTAGGGGTAAACTCTCGACCCTCAATCTTGGCGTGAAAACGGCCGTCACCACCAAAGAAGTTTTCTACCAAAATGAACACCAAACGCGCTTCCATAGTAATGAGAGCTGTTCCTTTTAGCGGTCTGAAGCGCACCATATTCAAGCTTGTTGGCACGTATAAGGTGTTTTGGTATTCACCAAACTTCATCATCTGAACGCCGTTAATCGACACTTCAGCGGTTTTTCGCAACATATTGAATAAGCTGATTCGCATATGGCGCGCAAAACGTTCATTGATAAGTTCGAGTGTAGGCATTCGACCACGAACAATGCGATCTTGCGACGAGAAGTCAAAATGCACCACATCATTGGGGTCTTGATCTAGCTCATCTTCAACTTCATCGACATCGTCTACTCCGTGGAGAAGCGCATCAATTTCGTCTTGGCTTAATAAATCGGTCACACAATACCTACTGGATTACAAAATCGGTAAATAACACTCTTTCGACTACAGGCTTACCGACAACCTGAGACAAACTGGCTTGAACATCAGCGGTGGCTTGGTCACGTAATTCAACGCGGCCATTCGTACTGCGCAATTGCTCAACCGTCGCCGACGCAAACGTCGACAACAATGTACTTTCTATTAAAGGAGAGTGATAACGCGCCACTTCTTCGTTATCTAGGCCACGGACCATAAGTTGCGCTTTGATCTGAACAACACGATCGCGCTGTTTGCCAGCGGCATTAAAGATAAATGGTTGGGCGATATTCACATACGATATTGGGTCAACTGGCACCGCTGCAGCACCGCTTTGTGCCGCGGGAGCACTTGCTGGCGCCTCACCAGATCCCAGTAACCAATAGGCGACACCACCAGCAGCCAGTAATAGCACCAGCGCTGCGACAATAATGATCAACAGTTTTTTGTTGTTCTTAGGTTGTTCTAAAGTATCTTCTGCCATTTTGTTCTTCTATTTTCCATGAGATTACTCGCGTTAGGCGTAGTAACTAATACCATCTTTTTTATTGGCAACATTCACGTTCAAGCTTACGCTTTCTTCAGTATCATCGACACCATGATTCGACTGACCACTAGATTGAGATCCAGAACCACTCGATTCATGAGAAGCGTGACGTTGTTGCTGACCTTGACTCTGTTGCTGAACCGACGAATCTGCCAGTTGAATTCCCTGTTGAGACAGCATTTCACGCAGCCTTGGCATAGCATGATCGACCATATCGCGCGTTTGTTGGTTTTGAACCGTAAAATGCACCGTCGCAGAATCATTGTTTAAACTCATGCGAATTTGCATTCGACCTAAGTCTGGCGGATCTAAACGAATATCCACATGTTTCAAGTTTTTCGCCATCATCATTTGAACGCGCTCTGCAACTTGGTCACTCGCGTTCTCTTTGGTGAGCACTAGGGGCGACTGTACGTTTGTTGGTGCTTGTGATTGCTCAGCTCGCAGTTGATTAGCAGTCACACCTGCTGCTGCGGCATGCGTTATACCGGCGGGAGCATCATTTGCTTGCCCAAGGTTGGCGGCTCCTTTTTGTTTTTGCACGCCAGCTAAACTTGCATTCCCCGAGGTTAACGATGGATTATTGGTATTGTGATTGGTTGCGGCAGCATTAGCCGCTAACACACTTGCGGCCATCGCCCCCTCTGAGCCGGCTTGAGTTGCACTATGTATTGGCACTGCTGTTGCCTGGGTAGCTGGCGTCGCCATAGCAGCACTTTGACTTGCACTCGAATGAAGCTTATCTGCAGTAAAAGCCGTCGCCGCGAGAGTCTTGGCGTCTAATTTTCCGCCTTGCTCCGCATCAGGCTTAGACCAAGCAATTTGGTTTTGTGTGCCAGCTTTTGTGTCTCCATCAAACGTCGTTGCTCTCACCTCTTGGCCGGACGCTAAATTTGCTGCAGTTCCTGCGGCAACCGCCTTAGATTTGTGTGAACCGTCGAGGTTATCACCAGAAAGCGAAGCACTACCTTGTGTAGGATTATTTTGCGTAGACCCCGTTTGTGAAAGATTGCCCTGAGACGCAGAAAGTGCCGCCAATTCTTCGGCGGTAGCTTCACTGACAACCCCATCAGGAGCAACGATATTTTTGCTTTGTTTCTCTATTGACGAGCCGTCGCCACTCATTGATGCTGCGTGTCCATCAACTTGATTCATCGTTTGAGGGTTGCGAGCGTTTGCAGTTGTAGTACCTAATATCGCGGCTCCTGCTAATTTGGCTTCATCTTGAGACTCAACTGATGTTGATTTGGGCTTTAGCGCACTGTTTGATTCATCTAAACGATTAAGCAATTCAGCACTGTCGCTCACGGTTTTTTTGGCTTCGACACTGCTGCCTTGAGAATCGGAGCTTAACGTCTCATCACCCACAGCTATAGCACCACCAGCCGCCATTTTTTTGACACCCTTCTCTTCAGTGCCTTCTACATCTTCATCATTCGCCTGACTCTTTACCGTTGCTGGGGTGGCTTGTGAAGACTTCGTGGTCTCAGCGGCTTTTCCTACCTCATCACTCACTTCAGCGCCATCTTCCAATAAAACACCTGTCGAACTCGACGTTATCTTTTCGCCTGATTTTTTGCCTTCAACCTTTTGGTTTTCCTCAGTATTTCCTGAAGAAATTGCGCTTTTAAGCTTTTCAAAAAAGCCCTGTTCTTCCGCGTTATCAGCGGAATCCACCAAGGTGGTTTTGTCACTAGACTTAGCATTTGGTGTCGCTGAAATACTGTTGTTAGTAATTGCCAGACTCATTCCATTAAGGCCCGTAAAGAAGAGTTAAATACGCTAGGTGGCAAAATGCCGCCGCTTACAGTTATGTCATCTATCGATGCAAAATTTGTACCGAACAGTGAGTTTTACTAAAGGATAGGGTTAACGAGCAGAGCGACGACGAGCGAAAAGCAGGTTAGAAAACTCATCCATCTGTTTTTGTTCAAGCTTTTGTTCTTGCAGTTGTTTCTCTTTAGCTTTTTTATCGATAAGCCACTCATAGGACCGACGTTGTTTACGAGTATTGTGCCAGTAATCTTGGCAGTCTTCGACCTGTTGTTTGAAGTGACTTTCTGCGGATTTTTGCTTGGTTAATGTCTCATCTAGCTGTGTCAAAAAACGATTGAGGTGACCATACTCACTCGCCGTCAGCCCTCCTTTGCCACGCTCTACAAGTTGATTACAGTAATCAAGGCGATACTGCTCAATTTGTCTTACTTGGTTGTAATAGTCTTCAAGCTCTGATCGTGCTTTGTTGAGGGCTAAGACCGCTTGTTGCTCGCTGTCTTTGGCTTGTTCTAGAAGAAAATCGAGAGCATTATCCATAACCGAATCAGTTTACCTGCAACAGTTGTTTAAGCATACCCAAACACATATCGTATGGCACCGTTTCACGCATACTTTGTTGCAAGTACTGATCAAGCTTAGGTTTCAGCGTAAAGGCGCTATCGATAGCAGGGTCGGTTCCCGGTTTGTAAGCGCCTATGGATACCAGATCTTGATTTTTGCGACAAACCGATAGCACCTGCCTAACAGCTTTAGACATTAGTACATGCTGATCATCCGTGATTTGTGGCATAACACGACTCACCGATTTTTCTACATCAATGGCTGGATAGTGACCAGCATCTGCCATTTCACGAGACAGAACGATATGACCATCCAAAATCGCCCTCGCCGCATCAGCGATAGGATCCTGTAAATCATCCCCTTCAGTAAGCACAGTGAAGAATGCAGTAATGGAGCCCTGATTCACATCACCGTTGCCCGCTCGCTCAACTAAAGCAGGGAGCTTGGCAAAGACCGACGGCGGATAGCCTTTGGTTGCCGGTGGCTCACCTACTGAAAGCGCTATCTCACGCTGCGCCTGCGCAAAACGAGTTAATGAATCCATCAGAAGTAAGACATCGAGCCCTTGATCACGGAAATACTCGGCAATGGTTAAAGCGGTTTGACAGCCCTTCAGGCGCATAAGTGGTGACGCATCAGCTGGTGCTGCAACGACCACCGAACGCTCACGACCCGATGTCCCTAGAATCTCTTCGATAAATTCTTTAACTTCTCGGCCACGTTCACCAATCAGTCCCACCACAACCACTTGTGCCGTCGTACCACGAGTCATCATACCTAGCGTGACCGACTTACCAACACCTGAACCTGCAAAAAGACCAATACGCTGGCCTTTGCCAACGGTCAATAAGCCATTAATGGCTTTAAGGCCAACATCAAGTGGTTCAGAGATGGGTTTACGCGCTAGCGGGTTGATAGGTTCAGCATTGAACGACGCGCGTTTGTCAGTATAGATCTCACCCAGTCCATCAAGCGGGTTTCCCACTCCATCAATCACTCGACCGAGTAGTTCCATTCCTACTGGAAGTCCAGCATCAGAAGTCATTGGCGTTACCCGAGCGCCAGGAAGAACTCCGGTAATCTGTTCACTTGGCATTAGATACAAGTGTTCACCGGAGAAACCTACCACTTCGGCGTCCATTTCGCCGTGCATGGTTTCCACTTTACAGACACTACCAATGGGTGCTTTGCAACCGATGGCTTCGAGTGTTAATCCAACAACACGAACCAGTTTGCCAGAAGCAATCGCGCGAGACTTATGCCCTTCAACTTTGTAATTGGCCAGTCGCTCGGCAAGTGCTTGCATCACTCGCCTCCCTGATGGCGATTGGTTCCACAAAAACTCTGTAATACGCTTTTCACACGCTCTTCGAGTTTGTAACTCACGCTCGATTCACCCGCTTCGATAAATACATCACCACGATTGAGAGACGGTTCAATAACAAGCGTCCAATTGCGAATATCAAGCTCTTCATCACCATAAGCGGCACGGATAATATCAACATCAGCCGGATGGAGTTTTAACGTAATTGCATGACCAACAATCGGTAACGCGTCGACCGATTGCTTGACGGTATCGAGAATGACTTGCGGATTGGTTTGTACCTCAACATGCACCACTTCCTTGGCCAACGCGAGAACCATGTCGACCAATTGCTTTTCAACTTGGTTGTTCATTAGCTCTAACGGTTGAGCAAATTGGTTCGCCATGTTCATGAAGACTTCAACCTGCTGCTTAATGTACTCTTCACCAGCGGCAACGCCTTCTGCTTTGCCTAACTCAAGTCCTTCGGCATGTCCTGCTTGAGTTCCCTCTTCCTTGCCTTTGTCGTAGCCTTGTTTAAAACCGGCTTCTTGGCCTTGGAACAAGCCTTCTTGATAAGCACCCTGTTTGATCTGCTCAATCTGCTCTTCAGTGAGCATCAAAGGCTCTTCTTCAGCTGCTGCTTCTTCTAGAGGAGCCCAACTAGGATCGTAGTTAAGCGCGGTCTCTTTGGCATGTTGATTAGTTTGTGAGGTGTAATCTGGTAACCCCCAAGAATGAGCTGACTCTATGGTATTGTCTTCTGACGGACGCAAAAAGCCACGTTTTCTATCTCCAGACATCAAGCCTTCCCTTTTATTCTTAAGAAAGTTTTCCAAATGAATATGTTATGAGTTTTTATAGGAACTCATCTGCGCCACCAGAAAGCATCAGCTCACCGTTGTCCGCCATTCGTCTAGCAATCGTGAGAATTTCTTTCTGTGCCGTTTCTACATCAGCAACACGCACAGGTGGCATCGCCTCAATATCTTCACGCATCATGTCAGCAGCACGTTTCGACATGTTATCGAAAATCTTCTCTTTAAGCGCATCATCGGCACCTTTAAGAGCACGTTGCAACACGTCTTGCGGTACATCTCTAAGCAGCTTTTGGATACCTTGGTCGTCCACTTCGATAAGGTTCTCGAATACAAACATAAGATCTTGAATCTGAGTCGCCATATCTTCGTCTTGGTCGCGAATTTGATCCATAAGAATCCCTTCGACGTTGTTGTCGAGGTAGTTCATGATCTCCGCAGCCGCCTTCAGGCCGCCAATCTTCGCGGCTTGAGCGCCTGCTTGGCCTGCGAACTGCTTCTCCATAATTTCGTTCAGTTCTGCTAACGCAGACGGCTGAACTTCTTCCAAGTTCGCAATACGCATCATCAAATCAAGACGAACTCTCTCAGGGAACTGAGAAAGAATTTCTGCTGATTGATCAGCTTCCAAGTAAGAAAGTACGATAGTTTGAATTTGTGGGTGTTCGTTAACAATGATGCTGGCAACTTGACGCGGATCCATCCATTTCAATGAATCCAAACCTTTGGAGCCTGTTCCCAGAAGGATTTGGTCCACAAGGTTGTTGGCTTTATCTTCACCTAATGCAGCTACCAAGGTATTGCGCATGAAGTCTTCGCTACCCATACCAATATTGGTGTACTTCTGGATATCTTCTAAGAAGGCGCGGTGAACCGCCCCCACTTTGTCTTGGCTCAGATCGCTGGCTTTCGCCATCGCACTACCCACACGCTGAACTTGTTTAGGTTCAAGATGACGAATGATGCTGGCCGCATCGGATTCATTCAAACTAAGTAGCAAAATAGCCGCTTTTTCATCTCCGCCAATGCTAGAAATGTCGACACTGGTTTCTGCAAGTTGGCCGCCATTTGCTGCCACGATCTCGTTTGCCATTAGTTTTCAGCCATCCAATTTTTAACAACTTGTGCCGCGAGTTCCGGCTCATTCGCCACCAGAGCTCGTACTGCTTTAAGCACATCTTCGTCTTTGTGTAGGTTTGGTAGGTCAATACCGGTACTAAATTCGAACAACTCACTGCCGTCAATATCGGTACCAATCAAGCTAGTTTCGCCGTCGGCGCCAAGCGGCAGACCATCCGGGCCATAAAGCTGGTCGTCTTCTTCCTGAGCTGCTGGGTTAAGCAGCTTCTTCATTGCTGGTCTAATTAGAACAAAGACCACGACGATGATCACCAAGGCACTCGCAAACCAGCGAATCCAATCATTGAAATTAGGGTGCTCCCAAATTGGTACATCCGGTAATAGATCGGCCGTAGGCTCTTCAAACGTCATACTTAAAACATTGAGTAGATCACCACGGTTTTCATTAAAACCAACAGCACCGATAAGTACTTGTCGAATTGCCGCCAGTTCACTCTCTGAACGCGGCTGGTAAGTGACCTCACCAGTATCTGGGTTCACGCTTGAACGGTTTTTTAT
Organism: Vibrio sp. La 4.2.2; assembly: GCF_027586995.1. Classification (NCBI taxonomy): domain Bacteria; kingdom Pseudomonadati; phylum Pseudomonadota; class Gammaproteobacteria; order Vibrionales; family Vibrionaceae; genus Vibrio; species Vibrio sp. La 4.2.2. The sequence continues at coordinate 10,727 of NZ_JAPPTJ010000005.1, read as the reverse complement.
TGCAACCGCTACGGTCTGGCGATTTACTACACCGCTTTGTTTGCGCTCGTGACTAATCGTGGTATCGAGTTCGAAGTTACGTGTCGCTTCTTTGTGAACTGAACCTTGCCCCATGATCGAGCCATCTTTCATTTGTGCGACATCAGTAGGAATAGAGGCGTCAGCGGGCGGCTGGTTACTAAGTGCACCCGGCACACCAGCCACAACATTACCGTTGTTGTAGTCTTCTAAGGTATATTCACTTCGAGTTGCTGGCGTATTCGGGTCAAAGCGCTTGCGCGTTTGCTCAACGGCGCTAAAGTCGAGTTCAATATCAACTTGAGCGGTGTAGTTACCTAAGCCAAGAATCGGAATCAATACCGAATCAATTTTCTCACGTAACGCTTGTTCTTGATTTTGCTCTAGTTCTTGCTCTTTTCGACGCGCCATAGAAGCAGCATCTTGAGAGCCTGAACTCAATAGGCGACCGTGCTGATCAGTAACGGTAATACGTGATGGCTTCATGCCCGGAACGGCGCTCGCCACCATATCCACAACGGAGTCAACTTCTTGCTGCCTTAATACAGCGCCTGTTGCTAGGGTGAGAAAGACTGAAGCGGATGCTTCTTGATTATGGCGAACAAAAACACTTTGTTTTGGCAGTGCCAAAAGTACACGAGCGGTGCGCACTTGCTTCATCTGCTCGATAGCTTTGCCTAGTTGCCTTTCGCGGCTTAGCTTAAGACGTTCTTGTTCAAGACGCTGAGAAACACCAAATCCCATATCCTGCATCAGGATATCGTCACCGGTATTTGATGCGCGGTTTATTCCTGCACGCACCATATCAAGTTTGAGGTTATTGTATTCACTCGCAGGAACACTCAGCGCATTACCTTCTAACTTGTATTGCACTTTCTTTTGGTCAAGATAATCAAGAACTGGAATAAGCTCTTCGGTCTCATATACGCCTAACGGGCGCATCTCTGGCTCTTTAACCCAGAAGAACAACATCACGATGAGCGCCACACAAATAGAGATAGACAGAACTAGGACGATTTGTCTGAGAAGATCGAGATCGCCTACGGCTAAGTCAAACTTAGAGCTGCTTTTCTCGTTGATGTCTGGATTTTGACTTTCTGCTGCGATGTCTGAGCTCGTCACCATTGCGGTATCTGAGCCACTATCCATTAACGCTACGTCTGTCGATTGATTTTCTTGAGCCACTACTTTTTACTACCTAGATTAAACGGGCATATTCATGAGTTCTTTATAGGCTTCTACAAGCTTATTTCTCACTTGAATGGTTGCTTCAAAGGCGACGCTAGACTTGTTTCGAGCGATCATGACATCAGAAAGAGAGACATCAGCATCCCCTCGGTCAAAACGCATTTGCAGATCACCGGATGATTTTTGAAGACCATTCACGTTGTTCACCGCTTGAGAAAGCATGTCGCCAAAGTTAGCACCAACCTGATGGGCGTTTGCTGCAGGCTTAGAGTTGGCCGCTTCCAACATCATGGTCTGCATTTCATTGTGTAATCCGTCTACTTTCATGCTTTATCAATCGCCGTCAATCTTTTGACAGTGTCCTTACAATATCTTGATTCTTTCCTGAAAATTGCAAAAATTATGCCATGGTTTAAACCTAAAGTGTTAGCTCTAAACCAACACTTTAGGACACATCTTAGCTCGGGATCTCAATACCAGCATCGCGCATCTTCGCTAACTTATAGCGTAAGGTTCGTGGGCTAATACCAAGTTTCTCCGCCATTTCTTTACGGCGACCTTCGCACTCTTTCAGCGTCTCCAAAATAATTGAAAACTCTTGATCACGAAGTTCACCACCCAAGCCTTCGCTCGATGCTACACTGCGACCCATCGCGTCACTTGAAACCTGAGCAACAGGAGCAATCTCCGGTGCAACTTGCTCAGGGCTCGACACCACTTGTTGTAAGCTCGATGCGTCTTGCCAGTCCACACCTTCTAATAGAATGTGCTCAGCGCAGATGGTTGACTCGTCACATAAGATCAAAGCTCGTTGCACCACATTATCTAGCTCGCGAACGTTACCCGGCCACGGATAGCTCATGAGTTTTGCTAATGCTGCCTGACCAAATTCTGGCACTGGCATTCCCAATTTCTTACAGTGGCGCTCGGTTAGATGACGGGCTAAAGGCGCAATATCTCCAGAACGATCACAAAGAGCTGGCCACGCAATTGGGAACACATTTAAGCGATAATATAAGTCTTCACGGAAGTTACCTTCCTGAACATATTGTTTAAGATCACGGTTACTGGTCGCCAATACACGAACGTCTAGCGCAATGCTTTTACGACTGCCTAACCGCTCTACCTCACGCTCTTGTAGTACGCGAAGTAATTTAGCTTGAAGGTTTAAATCCATTTCACTGATCTCATCAAGCAAAATGGTGCCACCTTGAGCTTGTTCAAATTTCCCCGGACAGGCTTGAATAGCGCCGGTAAACGCCCCTTTCTCATAGCCAAATAGGGTCGCTTCTAACATGTTGTCTGGAATCGCCGCACAGTTGATTGCAACAAAAGGACCGTCCGCACGTAGCGATTTGTTATGGATATAGCGTGACATGACTTCTTTACCTGAGCCACTTGGCCCCAGCACCATGACACTGGCGTCAGTTTTAGCAACTTTTTCAGCCAAAGTAAGCAGTTGAATACTCTTAGCATCCGCAACAATCGCATCACCATTATCATCTGACTTCACTGGCGCATAACGACTGACCATATTCAACAACACTTCCGGCGCAAAAGGTTTCGCCATGTAATCAATCGCACCTTCCTTCATGGCTGCGACGGCATCTTCAATGTTGGCATAAGCTGTCATTAACAACACAGGCAAATTGGGCCAATGCTGCTTAATGTTTCGCAGGAGTGCTAAACCGCCCATCCCCGCCATCTGTACATCGGAAACAACAATATCTACCGGCTGAGTTTTGAGCTTCACTAGAGCATCTTCAGCGCAATCGGCTTCCACCCACTCATAACCTGCAAGGGCCAATGTATCGACGAGAGCTTCGCGAAGACCTTCATCATCCTCTACGATAAGTACTTTGCTTTGAGCCATCAGCTTATTCCTTCATTTGTTACTTCTTGAGATGACGTTGCCAATGGCAAGCACATGGTAAAACATGCGCCATCATCCTCTTCTGATATCAATTCAAGCCGTCCTTCATGAGCACGGCAAACCATTTGCACTACCGCAAGACCAAGACCCGTGCCTTGTGAACGAGTAGTGAAAAACGGTTCCATTATTTTCTGTTGCAGTTCAGCAGGTACGCCTGGCCCGCTATCTTGGACAGAGATTTTTAATTCGTTATTAACTGGACGGAAAAACACATCCAATTGCGACCCTTTACCAGCAATTTGCACGGCATTAAGTACAAGGTTACTCAAGGCAGAGGCAACCGCATTAACATTACCCAGCAGCGCTACTTCGTCTTGCTCTACTTCTAAACAATAATCGATGTTGTTGCTTTTTAGTGTGGTCTCGACCATCGGCTGATACTCATCCACCAGTTGTTTTAGGGTAAATGGCTTTATGACCTTATTGTCGCCCCCCTTTGCAAACAACAGCATGTCATTAACCTGCTTCTCAAGATCATGAAGTCTGTCGACCAATTTGATTTGAAAGCGTTCACGAGTAGGTTGTGGAAGGTTAGGCGCACCAAGGTTAGAGGCATACAACATAGCACTGGATAACGGCGTGCGAACTTGATGTGCGAGTGAAGCAACCATTCTTCCCAAAGATGATAAGCGCTGTAAATCGCTGACTCTTGATTGCAGCAAGCGCGTTTCAGTGAGGTCAGTAATGAGAATCAACTGTCCAGTTGAGGAAGCGGAAATAGCCAATCGAACCTTGCGGCCATTGCGCAAAGAGACCTCATGACCATCATCTTCTTTGGGGTCAAAAACCACTTGAATCAGATGAAACCATTTTTGGCCAACAAGGGGAATATCGAGAATACGGTGCGCTTCTGGGTTCGCTTCCCTGACCACACCTTGTGTATCCAACAAAATGACACCTGCAGGCATCGCTTCTATAACCTGCTGATATCGTTCTACTTGCGATTCCAAGGAATCTAAGTGTGAGCTTGATTGCTCATCTTGTTGTGATTCGCCCGTTGCCAACTGATCCATTTACGAGATGTTCCTTCTCAATACGACTCGCAGAAATACGTAGTCCATAAAAGACTTAAGCCCGAAAATGCAAAAAGCATGCCGGGCTTAAGTCTATATATTTCAACAAGTTAATCGCGTCAATAAATTGTCATAGCAAATTGAGCGTGACTTAAATCACATCACAATCAGCTCCAATCTAGCGGTGTAAGTTATACTTACGCATTTTTTCAACAAGGGTGGTACGACGCATACCGAGCATATCAGCAGCACGAGCAACGATGCCTTCTTGAGCATCCAAAGCTTGGCTAATCATGTTCACTTCGAGGTCGGCCAACATTTCTTTCAGGTTAACACCTTCAGGAGGTAACGATTGAGGTGCATTGTGACTTTCCAGTTCAGGCTCTTCAAAGGTAAAGTTCTCCGCAAATATACTGTCTAGTGCATCACGCTCTTGTTCTTCAATCGTTTTGAACGCATTCATTTCTGGCTGGAATTCTGGGATATCACTATAGCGGTATTTAACCGGAAGATGATTCACATCCACCAAGCTATTTGGATACAAGATCACCATACGTTCAACGAGGTTGGCAAGTTCACGAACGTTACCTGGCCAATCATGTTCCATTAACGAATTAACGGAGCGAGGGGCGAAACAGATAGGTTGCCCCCCTTCTGCCTCCATACGCGCTAGCAGTTCTTGCAACAACAGAGGGATGTCTTCTTTGCGCTCTCGAAGCGATGGCATTTCAATTGGGAAAACATTTAAGCGATAGAACAAGTCTTCGCGGAAGTCACCCTGTTGGATCATACTTTCAAGATCGCGGTGCGTTGCGGCAACAATGCGAACATTGGCTTTAATCACGCTACTGCCGCCAACGCGTTCAAACACGCGCTCTTGCAATACGCGAAGTAACTTGACCTGCATCGGCATTGGCATATCACCAATTTCGTCAAGGAATAAGGTACCGCCATCGGCAAGCTCAAAACGCCCTTTACGAGAAGTAATCGCCCCCGTAAAGGCGCCTTTCTCATGACCAAACAACTCACTTTCTAGCAAGTCCGGCGGAATCGCTCCGCAGTTCACTGGAACAAACGGCCCACTACGACGAGTTGAATGGTAGTGGATGTTGCGAGCAACAACTTCCTTACCCGTGCCTGACTCACCCAGAATCAACACGTTCGCTTCTGAACCAGAGACCTGTTCAATCAAATGACGAACTTCCTGTATGCCAGGACTTTGTCCAACTAAACTACGAAATAGCGTATTTTTACGAAGATTCGACGGAACCTGAACGCCTTTACGCCCCAAAAACTCGCGACAATGACGCAGCGCATCACTTAGCTGAGGGTAGTTGAGAGGGAGTTCTAACTCACCAACAAAGTTGGAAAGTGGCTCAACCGCGCCGGTAAATTCACTCGTCACCAGCAAAGGAACATGATTAGACAGCGAAAGCTGCGATAACAAGACTTGAGATAGATTTGGGCTTTCCAAAGCACCTACGATGCAACCCGACCACGTCTGGGACCAATCGATTTGGTTTATGTCTGTAGATGGAATCGCCACACAATGCTCACCAACAAACTCCAAAATGGTGTTTAGATTAGTGCGAATTTGCGGATCATCAGCAATAACAAGAAGTTTAGCTAAGCCTTGCATGAGTCAGGAATTATGCCTTGATCAAAACCAACCACAATGGCGTCAATTTTTTGTCACTCGTCAATTTTACGCCGAGCTAACAAAAGCCAAAAAACACCTTATAAAATTGACAAGCAATTTATAAAACAAGTGGTTAGATATAAAAAAACGCCATTAGGCTGGGAATGGCGTCTATTCTATTGACATTATTCTGATATAGCAACTTTGTCACGTTGACTTTAAGAGGTTAATTCCGCTTAGATTCCAACTTCTTGTGCTGTTAAGTTGTGGTAATCACTAGGAATTTGATCCCAAGCAGATTTTATCTCTCGTATGATCTCTATCACATCATCAATTGGTTTTGGGTTGTTTTCGTGATTAGCCGTTGTAATTTGCGCAATCATGAATTCATACAACTGGTCGAGGTTTTTAGCGATGTCGCCGCCATCATCCATAGACAAGCAACTACGTAGTGCAATGATGATATCTAGAGCTTTGCCGATACGCTCGCCTTTCACAGGCACATTGCCTTGTTCCATCGCTGCTTTGGCTTGAATCAGTCTTTCTATCGCACCACCCATTAGCATTTGGATAACTTTGTGCGGTGACGCAGCACTCAATTGGCTGTCTACAGATACTTTCTTATATGCTTGTAATGAACCACGCATCACTATCCTCTCAAATAAATTTTTGGTACTGCTGTAGGGACTTTCTACCATGTCGGTACTTTCTAAGTTCCAGTCCCAATTGATCCGTTTTGGTTTGCATATGGGTCGCAATTCGACGTGTCGACTGTTCCACTTGCAGCCACTCATCACTCTGCTTTAGGTTCGGATTCCTTTGGCAAGCGGCTATTAACTTCGTGATTATCTGTTCTCTTTTATCGACCAGAAGGTGAATTTCTTCAGTATCCAACTCATCATTTTCTAAAACAGATTGTAAACGGTGATCCAAATCACCTAATTGATTGAATATGCTCAATTAGTAGACCCTACTTTCGACATCAGCTTATCCCCCCATCGCACTCATCATGCCTGCTAATTGCGACTGCATCTTTCCGGTAGCGTCTTGCATGGCGGCAAATTTGTCGTGAGTTCGTTTCTGTAGGCTATCCATGCGGCGGTCTAAATTGACCTGTTGGTCATTCAGTCGATAATTTTGTTCAACTAAGCTTTGCTCTCGAGTACGGATCGTCCCGGTAGCACCGGTCATACTGTGAATAGCATCTTCGACGCGTTTGGCAAATCCGTTATTACCGCCGAAAAACTCGCCTAACTTGTTGAAGTTATTATTCAACTGCTTATCGAGCATTTGATAGTTTATTTCGAGATTACCTTGGCGCGTCGTAGTGACACCAAACTCAGTTAAGGTCTCTAACCCTTCAGGGGCACCTTCTACCGCTGATGAAAAGACACTTTTCAAACGCGAGTCCGCACTTCTCACCACACTATCTCCCGCCAATGGGCCGGTTTGCCCAGTTGTGGGGTCTGCACTAGAAAGCTCTTTGGACACTTGATAAAACTGGTTGTAGGCGGCAACAAATTGTTCAATATCAGCACGCACACTAGCGCGGTCATATTCCACACCAATTTCCGCTGGACGATCCCCTTGCTTGGTCGTGCCTTTCAACGTTAAATCCACGCCTTCAATGGCACCTTCAATGACATTATTGTGACTTGATAGCTCAGCAATACCGTCGAGTATGACCTTTGAATCTTGCGCTGCTTGGACTTGTGACATGCCATTGTAGATTTGCAGCGATCGCTGTGCTTCGGCAAGTTCAGCTTGAACTGATTCTACTTTTTCTAAACGCTCACGTTCTTCCGGTGATAGCTTGGCACGCTCTAGTTGCTTGGCCTCCGCTTCGGTCATATCACCGTCAGCAACAGCTTGGGCAATGGCCGCTTTTTCATCGGCCAATTCTTGCTCTAGCTGAGCTTGTGCTTCACTTGGCGTTACATAAGAGTCGGTCAAAGTGCCTGAGGCCGTATTACTCCAACCCGGGACTTCACCCGATTTTTCTAGTGCTTTTTGGTCAAGCTCCGGCTCTGGCGCTTGATAGGAATCCATCAAGGTTCCTGATGCAGTTTCTGTCCAACCGGGAATAGTGTCTTCAGGGCGGCCAGATGTTGCCTCTTGCGCGACAGATTCTGCGCTTTGCTCATCCTTGGTGTTTTCCTCTACCAAAGCTTCATTAGCAGTGGCTTCATTCACCTCATCTGCTTTCTTAGCGTCATCTTCCTCAGAGGATGGAACATCTAGTAAAGCTAATGCATCAGCCTGAGCTTGCTCCAACGCTTTAACGCGCTGCTCAATAGTTTTGTATTCGAATCGATAGAGATCATTGCCGGGCTCAGCGTCTACATCAATTATCAAGGCATGTTCAGCCCCTGATTGGTTGGCCGCCACAATAAGCCTAGGACCGTTGATGTCTTTAACGATAGATGCGCGTACACCGGGATTGTCACTCGCGCCGTTAATGGCACGAACTACGTCGGTTAAACGAGAATTACTGCGAAGGGAAATATCAAAGCTGTCATCACCCATTGAAATTTGCAGCTTACCTGGACCAAACTTCGTATCTTCAGGAATAGCATCCGAAGCGATTTTATGGCTTTGAGCAAGCTGCAATACATCGACAGCGTATTTGCCAGCAATAGCATCAGTTGATGCTGTTGCCGTGACAACGCTTTCTTCGGAGGTGTTGACGCTTCTCAGCGCAAACGCCTTCTCCTGGCGAAAGCTTGCCATAAGATTTTTCATCGTATCTAGTGACTCTTTGAGTCGTCCGTAGGCACTTATACCGGTATCAATTTTGCTACGCTCATAGTCGAGACGTTGCTGTTTCGGAATCCGCTCAGCATCGACTATTTTGCTCACCATGGAATTGATATCCATGCCTGAAGACATCCCTATCGGGCCCATATTCACCAAACCACTTCGAATTTAATACTATTGCATCTTAATGATGCGACTACACCAACATGTCAATGCTGAGTGCGCCATGTTTTTCAACACGCTTTAGTACGTCGAGAAGCTCTTGATCTGGAAATTGACGAATGATCTCACCGCTGTCTTTCGCATAAACAGTAATGATGTCGCGCCCTGATTCTTCATCTCTTCGAAACGATAATCCCGTATTCATTGAGGTGAGAAACTCATCAAGACGTTTGACCATATTTTCACGTTCTGCCTGATTGAGGTCATGACGCTCGGTCGCAATTTTCTGAATCAATTCGGAAGTTTTCTGGTTAGAAAACGCCACACTTTCCGCCGTTCTCAGTTCATTGACCTTTATCGGCTGTGAGCCTTTATCGGTATCAACTGACGGTGTTGTTTTATTAGTATTTTTCGAAGCAAGTTCTGTGCCACTAGAAGAGGCAAAAGGCTGAATGTTCGACGCGTAGGATGAGATATCCACTTTCGTTCTCCCGTTTCTAACCTTCTCTATTGTCCAACTCCAACTGGGGTAAAACTAGTTGAGCAATAAGCTTGAAATTGGAAGTTGGTGATAGAGTAACCCTATCACCAACACACTTGCCTAAGGTGTAAGCCTTTTTTAGCCTAGTAGGCTAAGTGCAGCTGAAGGCGATTGCTTCGCTTGAGCTAGAATTGAAGTACTCGCTTGCTGCAGGATTTGGTTCTTGGTCATTGCCGTCGTTTCTTTCGCGTAATCGGTGTCTTCGATACGGCTCTTAGATGCATTAACGTTTTCGTTGATGTTATCTAAGTTATTGATTGCGTGATTGAAGCGGTTTTGGAACGCACCAAGTTCTGCACGGTTACTGTCTACGTATTTTAGCGCCGCATCTAGAATAGCTACTGATTCTTGTGCACCACCTACAGAAGTAACGTTGATGTCATTAACTGATACCGCGCTTGCTGCGCCAGAAAGGTCAAGCTCAGAACCGCCCGCTAGTGAACCACCGAACGTTAGTGAAGCACTATCAGCTTCGCCGTTGCTGCTTGCGAAGATTTGCAGAGCACCGTCTTCATCAACAGATGCTTGAACTTGGTCTGTTTGACCATTGATGTAGGTTGCAAGTTGCTCGATATCATCACCTTCTTTACCAGTGATAGCAATCTGAGTCATTGCGTTACCCGCTTTGTCATTTAGGTCAATCGTTAAAGTAGCACCCGCTCCAACTGTCCAGCTTTCATCTTTCGCGTTAGCCGCTTTATAAGAAGAACCGCCCATTTGTGCATTGTCAGAGCGCATATCGTTCATGCTCAGCATAACTGCTTCGCCACTGTTAGAACCGATTTGGAACGACTGTGTACCGTATGTGCCATTTAGAAGACGGTTGCCACCAAAAGACGTGGTTTCCGCGATACGGTTTAGCTCGTCATTAAGCGCTGTCACTTCTTCTTGAATTGCTACACGCTCTGCTTTTGAGTTAGAGCCGTTTGCAGATTGTAGAGATAGGTCACGCATACGTTGTAGGATGTTAGTAGTTTCATCCATAGCACCTTCAGCTGTCTGCGCAATAGAGATACCATCGTTTGCATTTTTTACAGCCATATCTAAGCCGCGGCTTTGAACATTCAATCGGTTCGCAATTTGCAGACCTGCTGCATCGTCTTTTGCACTGTTGATTTTGTAGCCCGAAGACAAGCGTTCCATTGATTTTTGTGTGTTCTCTGCTGCGTTATTCAGATAACGCTGAGCAGTCATTGCAGACACATTCGTGTTTACATTAATTGCCATACTGATCTCCTTAGGCATTTAGGATAGATGGCCTCTGTGTCTCTCACCTCACATTGGCACATCCGATTTTATTTCTCTCAATCCCTGTAACGGCGATAAATTTAGAAGCTTTAGAACAAATTGGCGTTTTTTTTACTATTAATTCAATTGATTGGATAAATGTGATTTAGATCGGAGATTCGAATGGAGGATAGTTGTGTTTGCAACGCTCTAAAGCCAAATGAAAAAAAACCAGAGCCGAAGCTCTGG